>JACRAN010000130.1 GCA_016234735.1 Bacteroidota bacterium
GCTCATGTAGCACCGGAAGCGTAACTCCTTGATTATCAATGGTTAGTTTTGCAACTAATTGATAATCAGGAATTTAAACTTTGAGCAACCTACTTGCCTGATTAGTAAAGGATTATGAAAATGAGATAGGCAGGGTAACATTTTAGCTAAAAAAAAATCAAAAAAAGGTGAAAAAATCTCCGCTGGTTTTGAAGGAAATTCATCACCTTTGCAACTCTCCAATCAACGAAGCTAAAGACAGAAGGGCTTCAATTTAGCGACAAAGGAACAGGGCCACACCCAGAGCTTTCACTCGGAGTAACTTCCTAATTTACTGATGCTATAAATTCCCGAGAAGGACGGGAGCCAAAACCTTATTGTTTAACTGCCAACTAATTTTGGAGAATGGTAAAGGATTGCACAACAGTATGGGATAACTGTCTTCATGTTATCCGTAGGAATGTTAACGGCCAGAGTTACAAAACCTGGTTCGAACCCATCAGGCCTATTCGCCTGGAAAACAATGCATTGACAATTCAAGTGCCCAACAAGTTTTTTTACGAATGGCTGGAGGAGCACTATGTGTCACTGCTGAAAATGTCCATCCGCAAAGAATTGGGGGACAAAGGCAGGTTGGAATACCAGATTCTAACTGCTGCGCTTCGCCAGCGGTCGGAAGAGTCTGTGGTGGAAAAAGTCCAAAATGGAACCCACACTACGTCTATCGGTGTCAACCCGGGCAGTGTCGATGCCACCAACATCAAAAATCCCTTCGTTATCCCCGGCATCAAAAAGCTGAAAATTGAGTCGCAACTCAACGCTTCTTACACTTTTGATACTTTCATCGAGGGCGACTGCAATCGCTTGGCAAGGTCGGCAGGCCACGCAGTGGCCAAGAAGCCCGGTGGAACCGCCTTCAATCCGCTCGTTATTTTTGGCGACGTTGGCTTGGGCAAGACACACCTGGCCCACGCCATTGGCAACGAGGTATTGAAAAACCTGGAAGGGAAGTCGGTGCTGTATGTTTCATCGGAAAAATTCACCGGGCAAATTATTGAATCGATAAAAAATAATGCCGTCAACGATTTTGTGAATTTTTACCAAATGGTGGATGTGTTGATAGTGGACGACATTCAATTTTTGGCCAACAAGCAAAAGACCCAGGAGATTTTCTTCCACATTTTCAACCAGTTGCACCAGGGGGGCAAGCAAATTATCCTGACCTCAGACCGACCGCCCAAGGACCTCGATGGCATGGAGGAGCGGCTCATCTCCCGTTTCAAATGGGGCCTTTCCGCCGATTTGCAAGTGCCTGATTTTGAGACCCGTGTGGCCATTTTAGAATCAAAAATGAACCGGGAAGGCGTCGAATTGCCCGGAAGCGTGGTGGAGTTCATCTGCTACCACATTCAGAACAACATCCGGGAATTGGAAGGCGTATTGGTGTCGGTCATCGCACAATCATCCCTCAACCGTCGGGAAATCGACGTTGATTTGGCCAAGGAGGTGGTGAAGAATTTTGTCACCCAAATCAACAGGGAGATAACGCTCGAATTCATCAAAAACCTGGTGGCCGATCATTTCGACCTGCCGGTAGAGAAGTTGGGCGGCAAGACCCGCAAACGCCAAATTGTGATTGCCCGGCAGCTTTCGATGTACTTAGCCAAGAATCTCACCGATAAATCCTTGAAAAATATTGGGGAAATGTTTGGCGGGCGTGACCACAGCACCGTCATTTATTCCATCAGAACCGTGCAGGACCTGATGGCGACCGACCTCGTTTTCAAGGACACTGTTTCAGAGTTGGAGAAAAAAATCCGACTTACTTTGAACGAGAAGTAACTGGTAAGGGTTTTGCAAATGCCGCTCGGTGAATTTCAAAAAATCTGCATGGATTACTATTTGGATTTTTAAAAACGAAATTTACCTTTGCACCCGCTTTGGCAAAAACGGTGAGATGGGTGAGTGGCTGAAACCAACAGTTTGCTAAACTGTCGTACTGGGAAACTGGTACCCCGGGTTCGAATCCCGGTCTCACCGCAGCAAAGTCAAATGCCACTCACAATGGTGGCATTTCTTGTTTCGGGGTGTAGCGCAGTCCGGTTAGCGTGCCTGCTTTGGGAGCAGGAGGTCCCAGGTTCGAATCCTGGTACCCCGACAGATTTGATTATCAAAGAGTTATGGAGATTTTCCATAGCTCTTTTTTTTGTCTGGTTGAGACAAGGCTGAAACATTGCCATTGATGCTTTTTGAAATCAGAGGTTAAAAAGTGGAGTAGAACTGATGAGAATTAATTGTTTTTCAGAGTCCTGGTGCTGAGGTTCTTTTTATTTGTGCTTACCGGACTTAACTGCAATTCAACCCTTTTCCTACCTTTGGCGTTTATCAACCCATGCTGCACCGCATTTTTGCATACCACCTCGCCGCCCTCGTCCTACTGACGAACATCGGCATCCCGGTCTTCACCCATGTTTGTCATGGGCAGGGGAAAGTGTGGTCGTCGGTGCTGCTGCCCGCCCGCTCGTGTTGCAAGAAGAAAAAAGAGGTGAAGGAGGTCAAGGCTTGCCATGCTGCCGACCGAAATTGCGAAAAGCGCATCCAATCCAAACCCTGCTGCGAGAACCACGCCGCCCTGCTGAAAACGAAGTCCGAATTTTTCAACCCGCTTCCGGCATGGGTGTTCAACCCGCTCCAACAGGTGTTCGTTGCGCTTCCCGTAACTGACTCAACGCCTGGCTTTTCTTCGTTTTCCCATTCTTGTGTTTCCTTTCAGCCTCAGGCACCGCCCCTGCTGCTCCATGGGCGTAGCCTGCTCATTTTCAAGCAAGTATTCCGCTGTTAAATTGATATCCCCGGAAATGGTTTCGATAGTTGCCGGGATAAATGCCAATGGCCTTTGTCTTGGGCTTTCTGAATTTATTGTCCGCCGGGGTTCCCTCCGTTTTAAACCACTCAAATTCAACGTTTTATGAAAAATATAAAATTCATTCTCCCGGCGCTGCTGGCGCTTTTCGTGGCAGCGTCCTGCTCCAGCCAGAAAACGGCAGCCACGACCGCCGTTGAAAAAACCGAGACCTTCAAAGTCCTCGGCAACTGCGGCATGTGCCAGAAAACCATTCAAGGCGCAGCACTCAAGGCAGGTGCTAAAACCGCTGCCTGGGACATGGACGCCCACACGCTGACCGTCAGCTTCGATAGCGGCAAAACCAGCGTCGAGAAAATCCAGGAGGCAGTTGCCAAAAGCGGCTACGACACGCCGAAGCACAAAGCCACCGAAGCGGCTTACAACAACCTTCCCGGCTGCTGCCAATTCGACCGCAGCGAGAGCCTGGAGCAGTAGTTTTTCGCACACCCCGTACCGGGAACGGCGGGCAACTTGCCAGTCTTCCCGGTACGGGGTTTAACAATCAGGACATGTTGGCTGAAAAATCCTACAAACTCGCCGTGCGCTGGAGTTGGCTCACCCGGTGGTATGACCTGCTCATCCGGCTCACCATGCGGGAGGCAACGTTCCGCTCCGCGCTGTTGGCGCAGATAACGGTTCGTTCCCCGCGAAGCATCCTCGACATCGGCTGCGGCACGGGCACGCTGCTGTTGCTTTTGGAGCGCAGGTTTCCAAAAGCCGAACTCGTCGGGCTGGACGGCGATGCCCACATGCTTCGCTTGGCGGAGGAAAAAGCAAAGGGCGGCGGCGGCGGCATAGATTTTTACCAAGCCGTATCCTACGCCATGCCTTTCAACGACGGCAGCTTCGACGTGGCGACTTGCTCCATCATGCTTCACCACCTCTCCGACACGGACAAGGTGTGTACCCTGAAGGAAGCCTTCCGGGTATTGCGCAGCGGCGGAGAAATTCACATTGCCGACTGGGGAAAGCCCTCCAACCGACTGATGCGCCTGCTTTTTTACATCATTCAATGGCTCGACGGTTTCGACACCACGACCGCCAACGTGCAAGGAAAAATACCGGAATTCATGGCGCAGGCAGGGTTCTCAAAAGTTGCAGAAACCGGCAGGGTGGACACCATGCTCGGCACGGTGGCGCTGTACAAGGGCACAAAACTTTAAGAAAATGGCGAACCAACCGACGCTTGAAGAACTCCTCCGAGGCTGCCGCCAAAACGAAAGGCGCAGCCAGCAGGCGTTGTACGACCGTTATTACGGCTACGCTTTGGCGACGGCTTTGCCCTACTGCGCCCACGCCGAGGAAGCGAGGGAAGTGCTCAACGATGCTTTTTTGAAGGTGTTCACCAACATCCGAAATTACGACCCGGAGCGCCCCTTCACCACCTGGCTGCGCACCATTGTCGTGCGCACCGCCATCAACCGCTACCACAGCCGCCTGCGGGAGCCGGGCTGGTGCGACCTCGAGGAGGCGCTTTTTCTCCCCGCAGCCAACTCCGATGCCGACGAAACCCTGAGCCGCCTCTCCGCAGAAGAACTGCTGCGCCTGCTGCAAATACTGCCGCCTTCCTATCGGCTGGCAATCAACCTCTACGCCATCGAGGGATACTCCCACGCTGAAATCGCCTACCTGCTCGGCATCTCCGTCGGGGCGTCGAAATCCAACCTGTTCAAGGCGAGGGCGAGGCTTCGGGAGTTGATGATGCATTTGCGGGGGATGGTTTGGTGAGCGGTTTTTGGGAAATTGATTTGTAACTCGCTGAATTCGTGCTTCGTGGGTATCAACTTGCCGCCCATCGAGAAAGCGTCTACTTCATAGACCCAGGGCTTAATCTTCGGAACAGAAATTTGACTGATTGAAGCGATGAACTTTTTTAAACTTTTGTGCATTCTTCGGGAAGTTGATTATCTTTGCAACTGCGTCTGGGAAGAGTCGCCAAGCGTCTCTATCATGGGAATAATTCCCTGAAACCAGTCGCTTTTTTTTTGCCCCTATCTCATGGTCTTCTTCTGCAACATAGATGAGTACGGAACACCTGAAATTCCCGGAAACACGAGCCACTATGTGTACTAATTTGTTAGGTTGTACCCGTAAATATGCTCAAAAACAAGTTTTTTTTTTGTCTTTGGAGCATAATTCGAGGGGAATAACCTAATCAATCAGTACAACTATGTGCTAGCGGGGCTGTCCATTCCCATCTCTTATTGGAAACTTTGTGAAGGCAGAATTTCTACCATAAAAAGGAAGTATGGTTTGGCTGACAATGAAATCCATACTGCATGGATTGTCAGGAAGTACATCGAACAAAGCAAGATAAGCGGGTTTGATGCAATGGACTATGCCCAAAGACGGCACGAGGTGGGTAAACTGAGGAAAGCGGAGTTGCTGCGGCTTCAAAAAAGCCCCAACAGAAACCACAACAAGCAAACGAAGAAAAATTACCGCCAAACGGACGCTTATATTCACCTCTCCCATGCGGAACGCATGAGTCTGATTGAAGAATTGGCGGATTTGGTTGGCAGTTGGTCATTTGCCAGGTTGTTTGGCGAGAGTATCAACAAGATATATTTTGACCCGTCACGAGCACGGATGTCGGCGGATGAACAGGCGTTGGAACAGCTTGTGTCAAGGTTTGAGCAATATTTGAAAATTGTCGCAAAAAGCACGAATGAGAGGAATTTGTTCGGTGCATTGATTCACGACAACAATGAAACCGTTTCAAAAAAGCACACCGGGTTGATGAAGCGATTCCATAAATATGGAACGTTTTGGACAAGCATTGAAAAAATTATCGAAACTCCCCTTTTTGTCAATTCCGAATTGACAAGCTTGGTTCAAATTGCCGATTTATGCTGCTACGCACTCCGAAGGTATTTTGAGAATGGAGAAACTGACCTGTTGAACCGGATAAAAGATAGGTTTGACAGGAAAAACAGCAAAATTGTGGGTATGCGCCATTTTACCGACCCGACCTGCCAATGTATGTTTTGTCAATAGAAATTCAGCATTTCTATCCCGTCGCAAAATCTATTTCCATGAAGAATGGTAGCCTAAAAGATTTGGAGGTGGCAGCAGCCTGAGTAAACGCTTTCGAATCACTTCTCAGTTTTCCTAAAATCCAAATTCCTTTTCTTTTTTTTTAAAAAACGCCCACCAAAGCAACTATGCTCCCCCGCTTTTTGAATAGAGTAGTGACGGTGCTCCCGTCGCCCCGTTTTCAAAAAAAAAAAAGACAATGGCAGACTTCAACTTTTTCGACCAATTCGGGGAAAAAATGCGCTCCCTGCAACCTTCCGAACGCACTGCCGGGGAGGACTGGCTGGCGCTGTCGCAACGAATGGACGCCGTGCTGCCCGCCACCGCCCAGCCTGCCCGCCGCCGTTGGGCAGTACCGTTGCTGCTGCTTTTGGGGTTGGTGTCAAACCTTTGGTGGGGCTTTACTTCCCGGCAGCAAGACCAGTCGCTCGAACGCCTGTCGGCACAGGTGGCGGAGTCGAAAAATGTACCCGCAAGGGCTGAAAAAACTGCTCCCTGCGAAGAAGTCAATGCACTGCGTGAGGAGGTCGCCGCCCTGCGAAACCGCCTTGATGAAGCATCGGATGCGCTGGCAAAAGCCGCTTTTTACAAACCTTACTTTGCCGAAAAACGGGCGGATATTTTTTCAGCAAAAGAAAAGGAAACTGGCGGTGCCGCACCCGGTTTTTCAACAAAAATGCCCGAAGTAGGCGACCCCGCCGCCAATATTCCACCCTTTGTTTTTTCGAAAAACGGGCGCTCTGCAGCCGCCCTTCCCCCAAGCCTTGCCGATATGGAAAAATTGCCCGGCGGGAAACTCTCGCCGCTGCAAATACCTGCACTCCGTCTGCCGTCGCTCCTTTCCAACGACCTGCTGTTGCAACCTGCCGAGGGCAAAAAAGACCTTCCCCTGACGAAAAAAATCGCCTCCGCATTGCACCCAAAAACCTTCCGCATCGGCGCAACGGCTGGCTGGCTGTACCCGCTGGAAGCAGACCTGGAACATCAAACGGGCTACGCCTATGGTTTGCAGGCGGACATCAGTTTTTCCCGTCAAATCAGCTTCTCGGCGGAATGGGGCAGGGTGGCGCTGCACTACAAGGCACTGGCACAGGAAGCCGCCATTGGCTTGCCCTCCCTGCCGCTGCCCTCGCCGGAGCACCAGTTTTTGGAAATGGACGTGTCGAACCAACGCCTCGTTTTCTACGGGCTGGGCTTGCGCTACAAAGGGCTGCCGCAAAGCTCGTGGCATCCCTTCGGCAGCTTTGGCTGGAGCGGGATGAAGGTCTTGCCCTTCGAGGCGCACTATGAAACCATGCTGTCGGGCAACATTTTCAAAGGCACTTATTCCGTACAGCAACGCAGCGAACTGAAAAATTTCGCACGGCTCGGAGCGGGCATCGAATTCCCGCTGGGCAGGCGCTTCGACTGGTCGTTGGAAGGCTACTACCTGCACTCGTGGCGAAACGGCGAGCCGGACATGGCGGGGGTGCGGACGGGGTTGAACTTTATTTTTTGAAACAATATTCCACGCAAGACCAATTTTTCACCTAACACATAAATCCTTTCACAATGAAGCTAACCTTACTTTCCCTGTTTTTCACCTTACTAAGTACCGCCTTTCTGCAAGCACAAGTCCTTTTCCAAGAGGACTTTGAAGCCGGCAACATCCCCGCAGGTTGGACGAACCAGACCCTCGCCACCGACGGCGGCTGTAAAGTCGGTACGCCCTCGGCGCTTTCCAGCCAATACTGGCCAGTGGAAAGCAACGGCTCCACCCGCGTCGCCGCCTCCAACGACGATGCCTGCAACTGCGTCAAAAACCAGGACTACCTCGTGATGCCGCCGCTCGACTTCTCGGCAGTGAACGCTGCCGTTCTGTCTGTGGACGTGTTTTTCCAAGCCAACACCTACCAGGGCGCCACCGAACGGCTGACCGTCGAAGTGTCGCTCGACAACCTGACCTGGACGGAGGTGGAGGACCTGCACGGGCACGGCGGCTGGGACACGCACCTGCTCAACCTGAGCGCCTACGCCGGAGCGGGCAGCGTTTACATCGCTTTTCACTACAACGATGGCGGCGGCTGGCTCTACGGCGGCGCCATTGACAACGTGTCGGTGCAAGTGCCCGCCCTGTTGGACGCAAAACTGACGGAGGTCCACGCCAAAAAGTACGGCGAGGAAATGGCAGAAAACCACGTCTCCACCACGATATTCAACAATGGTGTCAGCGCCATTACTTCCCTCGAAGTCAGCTACTCCGTGAACGGCGGAGCGCCCGTTGCCGCCACGGAAAACGGGCTGAACATCGAGCCGTTTACCTTCTACGAATTTCACCACCCGACACCCTGGACGGCGGACGCCAGCGGTCTGTACAACGTAACGGTGGAAATCACGGCGGTCAACGGCGGCCCGGACGAGGACGCAGCAAACAACAGCCTGTCGGCTGAAACGGAAATTTTCCCGCACGTCGTCGTGCCAAACCGCATTGACGAGTTCCTGCTGGCAGCGCCCGTTTTCACCACAATCGCCACTTCCACCAACCAACTCGACAAGCCCACCGACCTCGACTTCTTTCCCATTTTGGGCAAAAACGAGCTGTGGGTCGTCAACGAGCGCACGGAAACGCTCGGCGGCAGCACCCTGACCATTTACGACCCCGACGCTGCCGACCCGGAATTCCTGCAACGGGTGGACGGCAACGCCTGGCACTTCATGTCGCTGCCGACGGGCATCGCCTTCAGCGACAATTTCAACTTCGCAACTTCCCCCGGCGTCCAGGATGCCAACCACAGCGGCGGCACCTTCACCGGTCCCGCACTCTGGTCGAGCGACCCCGACATCTACGCCCAGCCCTCCGGCGGCAACGGCAGCCACCTCGACATGTTGCACGGCAGCCCGTTCAGCATGGGCATCGCCAGCGAAGCGGACAATGTGTTTTGGGTCTTCGACGGCTGGAACCAAACCATCGTGCGCTACGACTTCCAGGGCGACCACGGGCCTGGCAACGACGACCATGCCAACGGCGTCGTGCGCCGCTACACGGAAATCTCGGTGAAAAAAGACGCCAACATTCCCAGCCATTTGGTGCTGGACAAAGCCACCGGCTGGCTCTACGCCGTGGACAACGGCAACGACCGGGTGCTGCGCCTCGACATCAATTCGGGCAGCGTGGTCGGTTCGCTGCCGCTCATCAACGAGCCTTTGGCGGAGCATTCTGAAATGGGCGGCGTGGATTGGGAAGTGATTGTCCAGGACAGCATCGAGCGCCCCTGCGGCATCGAGGTCATGGGAAACCGACTCCTCGTCGGCGACTACACCTCGGGCGACATTTACGTTTTTGACATCGAAAACGGCTTCGCCGAACTGGGCCGCATCGCCACCGGACAGGCGGGGCTGACGGGCATCAAAGTAGGCCCCGACGGTGCCATCTGGTACACCAACCGCCTGCAAAACTCGCTCACGAAAGTCGTGCCCGGCGAGGTGAGCGCCACCGGAGAGCAGGCATGGGAAAGTAGCATCTCCGTGTCGCCGAACCCGACCTCCGGCAACCTGCTGGTGCGACTGCCGGAAATGCCCGCAGGGAGCGAGGTTTCGTTGGAGGTTTCCGACTTGACGGGAAGGAAACTTTTGACCAAAAAGGGCAACGCCTCCATTCAGCAACTTGACCTGGGCAATCTTTCCGGCGGGCTGTACCTGCTGTCCATTCGCAGCGGGGCGTTTTTCGCCACGCGGAAGGTTGTTTTGGAAAAATAATAGCTCATGCCGAATGGCTGGGGTTGTGTAAAAAGTCCCGATGGGGCTTTTTACACAACCCCAGCATTTTTATCAACATCCATTTTCAAAATTCTAAACCCAATTTTTATGAAGAACAGATTTTTACTTCTACTGCTCGCAGCCATTTTCAGCCAGGGCGTTTCAGCCCAGATGAACGTCGCCCTGCACATGCACCAAAAGCTGGCCGACCAGCCCTTCGCACTCAATTCGACGACGACCGTGCCCGGCAACTACCTGGTGAAAGTCACCCGTTTGCAATACTACGTCTCCGAAATCAAAATCGTCCACGATGGCGGGCAGGTGACGCCCGTGACCGACCTGCACCTGCTCGTTAGCGCCCAAATGGACAGCATTTTTGACCTCGGCAGCTTCGACGTGACGACCATCGAAGGCATCGAGTTCTCCATTGGTGTTGACCAGGCGTTCAACCACCTCGACCCGGCGAGCTATCCGAGCGACCACCCGTTGGCACCCAAAAACCCCGCCATGCACTGGGGCTGGGCGGCGGGCTACCGCTTCATCGCCTTCGAGGGCACGTCGAGCAACAACGGCACGACCTTCCCCGACGTGTTCCAAATCCACACCGTGGATGACGCCAACTACCATACCGTCACGCTCCCTGTGAGCGGTGCCCTGGACGGCGACCACCTCGCCATCAACGTTGACGCTGACTACGCCCAATTGCTCATGGACATCAACGTGCAGGGCGGTTTGATTTCCCATGCCGCCACCGGCCCGTCCGCCAAGCTCGCCGGGAACATGAAAAACCTTGTGTTTTCGCCCTCCGTCGTGAGCGGCGTGACCGAGCCGGGCGTGGCAGGTTCGTTCCAGATTTCGCCAAACCCGGCAAGCGGCGCTGCGGTGGTGAAGTACGACCTGCCGGGCTTCGAGCGCCTGACGCTGACCGTGAGCGACCTCGCCGGGCGCACGGTTTTAACGCAGGAATTGAGCGGCTCGGAGCAGTCGTTTTCGTTGGAAACCAATTGGCAGTCAGGCATTTACGTCGCCCGGATTTTCAGCGGGGAGAAGTTCTTGGCGATTGAAAAATTGATGGTGAAATAAACCAGCATTGTCGGCATAACGACGGCAGGGTTCAAAATCCTGCTGTCGTTATGCGGGCTTTCCAGAACGAGATTGAACGTGAAAAAAACAGGATTTTTGATGTTGGTCGTTGTCATTCTCAGTTGCAGTGCCCACGAAAAGAAACAGGAGGTTTGGCAGGTGGAACACAAAGGCGCATTGAGGGACATCATGCACAAAGGCGACATTTCCGCAAAGTTTTTGCTTTCTGAATTGAAGGGCAGGCCCAACGTCTATGCGCTGGGAGCAGTGGAAAAACTGAAGGGCGAATTTTTGATTTTGAACAGCCAGCCGTTCGTTGCTTCTGTTGTTGACTCGGCACTGGCGTTCGATACCACTTTCAACAAAAATGCAACACTCATCGTCTATGCCATCGTGCCGGAATGGGTGGAAGTGAAAGTTCCAAATGACGTTGCTACATACGGGCAGTTGGAGCAATTTATTGAAAAAGCCGCCGCCGACAAAGCTATCGAAGTGGATGAGCCATTTCCGTTTCTCCTGCTTGGCACTCCAAAGTCGGTGGATTGGCATCTTGTCAACTGGAAGGACGGCGATACCGAACACAGCCACGAAAAGCACATCAGTTCCGGCTTGCACGGTACGCTGACCGATACCGAAATGGAAATCCTGGGCTTCTATTCCGACAGCCATCGGGGTGTTTTCACCCACCACACGACCAACATGCACCTGCATTTCATCACGGAAGACCAAAATTTGGCGGCCCACTTGGACGACATGACGCTGGGCGAGAACATGGTACTGAGGCTGCCTAAAACTACCGGGCAATGAAAAAAAGCCTTCTGCTGCTTGCCTGTACGCTTTTTTTCGCCTGCGAAAAAGAGCCAGCCGAACCGACCGCCGAGCCACTGCTGGCCGTGCCGGAAGGTTTTCCTACGCCCGTTTTTCCTGAAGGGAACGAACTGACGCCGGAGCGCTGGGCATTGGGCAAGCGGCTGTTTTTCGACCCCGTGATGTCAAGCGACGGCACGGTTTCCTGCGCCTCCTGCCACCTGCCGGAGCTGGGGTTCACGGATGGGAGGGCAGTCAGCGAAGGGGTTGAGGGAAGACTTGGAAACCGCAATGCGCCGACCCTCGCCAACGTCGCCTACCACCCCTACTTTACACGGGAGGGTGGTGTGCCGACACTGGAAATGCAAATCCTCGTGCCCATTCAGGAACACGTCGAGTTCGACTTCAACATCCTGCTCATTGCGGAGCGGCTGAACGGCGACAGCAGCTACGCACAGGCGAGCCGCCAAGCCTACGACCGGGAGCCGGACGCCTTCGTCATCACCCGTTCGATTGGCTGTTTCGAGCGCACGATTTTGAGCGGCGGTAGTCGGTACGACCAATTTTTGAACGGGAAAAATTCAGCGCTGACGGCTGCCGAAAAACGTGGCAAGGACTTGTTTTTTGGTGAAAAAATCGCCTGCTCGCAATGCCACGGCGGCTTCAATTTCACCAACTACGCCTTTGAAAACAACGGGCTGTACGAAGACTACCCCGACCCCGGGCGCTTCCGCCTGACGGGCAAAGAAGAAGACCGGGCGCTGTTCAAAGTGCCGACGCTGCGCAATGTCGGCGTCACTGCCCCCTACATGCACGACGGCTCGCTGCCGACGCTGGAAGCGGTGGTGGGGCACTACAATTCGGGCGGGAAGGACCACCCGCACAAGAGCCAGTTGGTGAAGCCGCTGGGCTTGACGGCGCAGGAACGGTCTGACCTTGTGGCATTTTTACACAGCCTGACGGACGATGATTTTTTGAACAATCCTAAATTCAGAATGTAACCTGGGTTGTGTAAAAAGTCCCGGCGGGACTTCATCTTTGTAGCAGTGGCAATGGATGTTCTGAACCGTTCCGTAGGAACGGCATCTTCGCCAAACAGGTGCCGTTCCTACGGAACGGTCGGCAAAATTCCATTCGTCGGCTCTACAAAGATGTACCCCCTACGGGGCTTTTTACACAACCCCGGGTTGATTTCAAATGAACCAGCCAAACATCCCGAAAGCAATTGGGAGACGGCTAAAAATCAGCTTTCTATGAAAGGAACAATCTTCACTTTTTTCACAATTGCAGCCCTGATGGTTGCCTGCGACCCCGACGACGACGCGGTGAAAGCCGTGTACGACCCAACACCCTACGCCCTTGATTTCGGCGACTTCCCCAACCCGAACCTGCCTGCCGACAACAAGCCGACCGTCGCCGGGGTGCAGTTGGGGCGCATGCTTTTTTACGAAAAAATGCTGTCGAAGGACGGCTCGCAAGCCTGCGCCGACTGCCACTTGCAGAAGGATGCGTTCAGCGACATCCGGCAGTTCAGCATCGGCGTGGAGCAGTTGCCGGGCAAGCGGCAGGCGATGGCGGTGTTCAATTTGGCGTGGCACAAAAACGGGATGTTCTGGGACGGTCGTGCGCCGAAGGTGCGCGACCAGGCGCTCAAGCCCATCCAAGACCCGCTCGAAATGAACGAGACGCTCGAAAACGCCGTCGCCAAACTGCAAGCCGACAAGCGATACACCGACCAGTTCATCCGGGCGTTCGGCGATGAAACCGTCACGTCGGAGCGCATGGGGCTGGCGATGGAGCAGTTCGAGTTCACGATGGTTTCCAATAAGTCCAAGTACGATGGCTACTTGGCTGGAACCGGGACACTTTCGGACAGCGAGGAGCGGGGGCGGCAGTTGTTCTTCGCCGAGTTCGACCCGTTTTTGGGGCAAAAGGGCGGCGAGTGCTTCCATTGCCACGGCGGTTTCAACTTCACCAACGACCAGTTCATGAACAACGGGCTGGACGAAGAAGCCAACTTCACGGACGAGGGCAGGTTCAAGGTGACGAACGACCCGGCGGACAAGGCGAAGTTCAAAGTGCCGAGCCTCCGCAACGTCGCCCTGACCGCTCCCTACATGCACGACGGGCGTTTCACGACGCTGGAAGAAGTGGTGGAGCACTACAATTCGGGTGTGAAAAACTCCCCGACCGTTGACCCGCTGTTGCAGTACAACCTCAGCCCCGGCTTGCAGCTTTCGGCGCAGGACCGGGCTGATTTGGTGGCGTTCCTGAAGACGCTGACGGATACAAGTTTCTTGACGGACGAGCGGTTTTCGTCGCCGTTTTGATTGCCTTTCTTTTATTTCTTAAAATTCGGACATGAAAAGAAGAAAATTTATTGGTATAACTGGAGTGGGTACGGGAGTGGTGCTATTTGGCGGCACTTCGGTATTGGTGACCACTTCCGGCAGTTGCAACATGGACGGCATGATGAACATGGATGGCGTAGCGCCGGAAGTGTTGGAAGGCGCTTTCGACGTGCCGTTGCCCGTCCCGCCTTCCATGTCTGCCAATGGCGCTGCGCTGGCCGCCCAGCGAACAACGGCGACTGTTTTCAAGGGGAAAACCTCTACGGTATCAGGCTACCAGCCGGGGGGCATCCTTGGTTCCACCCTGCGGGCAAGTACGGGCGACCTGGTGAACGCAACGCTGCAAAACAACCTCGCCGAGCCGTCGAACCTGCATTGGCACGGCCTGCTCACGCCTGCCGACATGGACGGGCACCCGTCGGACGTGGCGCAGGCGGGCGGCTCGTTGAGCTATTCATTTCCCATCCTAAACAGGGCTGGAACATACTGGTACCACCCGCACCCGGACATGAAAACTGCCAAGCAGGCTTACGAAGGGCTGGCAGGTTTTTTCCTTGTGACCGATGCGGAAGAGCAGGCGCTCGGCCTGCCTGCCGGCGAATACGAACTGCCGCTCGTCATACAGGACAAGCGGGCGGATGCGGCGGGCAAATTTGCCTACTCACCCTCCATGACCGACGAAATGAACGGCTTGCTGGGGGAGAGCGTACTGGTCAATGGTGTCCATTCGCCGATGGCGGAAGTCGCCACCCGCACCTACCGCCTGCGAATTTTGAACGGCTCGAACGGGCGCATTTACAACCTTGCCTTGAGCAATGGCGCAAGTTTTACCCTCATCGGCACGGACGGCGGGCTGCTGGCTGCGCCGGAAGCGGTGGCATCCCTGCTGCTTTCGCCCGGTGAACGGGCAGACGTGCTGGTGAACTTCAGCGGGCTGTCGAGCGGCACAGAAGTCTTCCTCGAAAGCAAGACCTTCAGCGGCAGCGACTACCAGGGCAAGCAGGCGTTTCGCATCCTGAACTTCAAGGTGAAGGAAGGCGGGGCTGACCCGTTCTCCCTGCCCTCCTCGCTTTCCACCTACTCGCCCATTGCGGAAGGCACAGCCACCCGCAACCGCTCCTTCGACATCTCGAACGGCGGTGGTCATGGTGGTCACGGCGGCGGCATGGCGATGCACAATATCAACGGCAAGAGCTACGACGAAAGCCGCATTGACGAAACCGTTACCGCCGGAGCGACGGAAATCTGGACGTTCGACAACACCGAAGGCATTGACCCACACCCGATGCACCTGCACGGGGCGCTGTTTCAAGTCCTCGACCGAGCAGGCGGGCGGGCGCAAGTTTTTCCCCATGAAAAAGGTTGGAAAGATACGGTGCTGGCCATGCCCGGCGAAAAGGTGAGGGTCATCGTGGCGTTCGGTCAGGAAAAAGGCGTGTACGTTTTCCATTGCCACAACCTGGAACATGAGGACACGGGGATGATGCTGCAAATGGAAATCGGGTAGCTACATTTTTTAGGGTTAAATAAGCTGGTAAGCGGCGGTGTCCCTTTCTGCGGGGAGAGCGCCGGCAGATTGTGAAACCTTGCCGCTGTATTTTCAAACTCAATTTTCAAATTATGAAACCTTTATCAAATCTTTTTTTCTGCGGCTTCGCCGCAATGGCGGTTTCGGCTTTCGCCCAAACGCCCGTGCCAATCCCCCCAACGCTGTCGGGCAGCACGATTGACCTGACCGTGCAGACTGGCACGACCGAAATCTACCCCGGCATTGCCACCAACACCATTGGCTACAACGGCAGCTTCCTCGGTCCGACCATCCTGCTAGATGCCGGACAGCAGGTCACGCTCAACGTCCACAACGAGTTGGGCGACACCACGACGGTGCATTGGCACGGGCTGAACGTGTCGCCCGCCAACGACGGCAGCCCGCACGTGATGATCATGGCGGGGGAGACTTGGTCGCCGCAGTTCCCGATTTTGGACAAGGCTGCGACTTATTGGTACCACCCGCACCTGCACGGCAAGACGATGGACCAGGTGCTGCTCGGCGCTGCCGGCTTCCTCATCGTGCGCGATGCGGAGGAAGCCGCCCTCAACCTGCCCCGCACCTACGGCGTGGACGACGTGCCGCTGGTGTTCCAGTTCAAGACCTTCGATGCCCAAAAACAAATCGTGCTGGACGACGAGGCGGACAACGCCGTGCTGGTCAACGGCGTCCCCGATGGCGTTTTGAGCAGCCCGGCGCAGGTGGTGCGCTACCGCCTGCTCAACGGCTCCAGCCACCGCTTTTTCAACTTTGGTTTCTCCAGCAACAAGCAGTTTCACCAAATCACCTCCGACGCCGGGCTGCTCGATGCGCCAATTTCCATGACCCGCCTCACCCTCGCCCCCGGCGAACGGGCGGATATCCTCGTGGATTTGAGCGGCGAGCAGGGCAACACGCTGACGCTGAAAACCTTCGGCTCGGAACTGCCCACAGGCTACCC
>JACRAN010000131.1 GCA_016234735.1 Bacteroidota bacterium
GCAAAACCGAAAACTATGGCTTACGACAATTTACTCATCGCCGAAAACAACGGCATCCTGCTGCTCACCATCCACCGGCCACAGGCCATGAATGCGCTGAACACGCAAACGATACTCGAATTGCAGCATTTTTTCGGACAGGATGCGCCTGCCCGCACCCATCTCAAGGGCATCATCGTCACCGGGGCGGGGGAGAAGGCGTTCGTGGCAGGGGCCGACATCAAGGAGTTCCTCGGCCTGACCGCCGAAAAAGGCGCTGAATTCTCGCAACGGGGCCAGGATGTGTTTTTCCTCATTGAACGTTTCCCCAAGCCCATCATCGCTGCGGTGAATGGCTTCGCCCTCGGCGGCGGTTGCGAACTGGCGATGGCCTGCCACCTGCGCATTGCCGGTGAAAAAGCGAGGTTCGGGCAGCCGGAAGTCAACCTCGGCATCATCCCCGGCTACGGCGGCACACAGCGCCTCATCCAGTACATCGGTAAGGGAAAAGCGATGGAACTGCTGCTGACCGCCGACATGCTGGGAGCGGAGGAAGCCCTGCGCCTCGGCCTCGTGAACCACGTCGTACCTGCCGGGGAGGAAGTGGCCAAAGCGACCGAAATTTTAGAGAAAATCGCCACGAAAGGCCCCGTCGCCATCCAAAAAATCATAGAAACGGTGAATGCCTACTTCCGGCACGACGAGGATGGTTTCGCCAGGGAGGTGAAAGAATTTGGTGTCACCACCGGCACCGAAGACTTCAAGGAAGGAGCGGCGGCGTTTGTGGAGAAGCGGAAAGCCGATTTTCAGGGAAAATAGGGATGAGTAATCAGGGATAAACCCCATGTAGTTTGAACCTACCTGTCAATCCATTCGAGTTTTTCCTCGGTGCGCACGGGGCCGCAGCCGACCTTTTGCAAGAGGAAAAGCACCACCAAAGCGGCCAGTACATAGACCAGCCAATGTGGTTTGGGGGAGGACGAAGGTTTGTCAGATTCCTGGTTGGACATGGTGGCAAAGATAGGGACGTTCTGGTTTGCCATCCTCGCAATATGGGATGTTGTTTTTCAGAAAAAGAAGGATTTTTCACTGATTTTCCCGGAAATTCCCGACCTTCCCGACGCATAGCGTGGATACAATTGTTGCTGCCGCCATTCTTGGGGACATTGCTAACTTGAAACTGACTGCAAGAAATGAACAGACAAGACAAAACCGTGAAACCCAAATTTCAATCCAAGCAAGAGGTTATTATAAATGCACCACTTGAAAAAGTATGGGAGTTTAATCAAGACCTTTCAAAAATTTCAGAGTATCATCCAAGGGTTGACAAAGTTGACCTCATTTCAGACAAACAATTTCGTGAAGAGGGAGTGGCTTATCAATGTCATATAACTGGCAGTAAACACACTTGTATTGAAAAGGATATTGAAATTGTGCCGATGGAAAAAATTGTAACAGTTTTTCTTTCTGACACAATGGGACTAACGAAATTATTGCCAGATTATATTGTGGAATCAAACGTTTCAAAAATTGATGCAAACACAACTCGTGCAGGAATTGCCCACTATTACTCCAGTTCAAAATGGAAGGTGAAACTTCTGAATTTTTACATCAAAAGAAAAGTTGCAAGAGAAACACAGGAAACACTAAACGCTATGAAAAACGCAATTGAAAATGAATATCCAAGTAATAAATAAAATCAAGTTGCAATTTCAAGGGACAGAACAATGGGAGTAAATCGCCTTGAACAAACTGTTGTGCGGACTTCGGGCTTGACGGCTTCGACTGAACAGTGCGGTGATGCCGATAACAGTAAGATTAAAAGAAATAATTTTTTTAAGGGCTTTGTTCGGTTATCAAAGAGTTGTGCTTCTAATCCCTTCTTCGTTCGCCCCAACATTATCAAGTAACCACTAATGACAAGACTCATCAACATCGGCCTATTCCTCGCTTTCAACATCTGCTACTTGGAGTGGGGGAGCGACCAATCCTCTTTCCTGTTCCAGATACCATTCACCATCTTTGCCGAAAAGAAGGACTTGCTTTCCACGCTGACGCATCCGCTCATCATTTTTGGATTTGCCGGGCAGCTAATGCTGCTCGTCTCTGCCATCCGAAAAGTGCCGAATCGAATAGTCAACTTGATTGGGTGGTTGTGCCTGGCAGTGATTGTGCTGTTGGTCTTGCTTTCCGGGCTGCTGTCTTTTAACTGGAGAATCCTCCTCTCGACGGTTCCATTCATCGTGCTGTCGGTGCTGTTTTTCAGGAACCGTAGAAAGAAACATCCTGTAGCCGACAAAGTAACAACCTGACCATCAAAAACACTGCAATGGCCTACAACGAACACCTTGCCGACCGCATCCGCCGGGCCTTCCAGGAAAAACGGGCGGCATTTGAAGAGAAAAAAATGATGGGCGGCCTCTGCTTCCTCGTGGATGGGAAAATGTGCGCCGGTATCGTCGAAGACAAGCTGATGGCCCGCATCGACACGGCCATTTACGAAGCAGCCCTGACAAAAAAAGGCTGTACCGAAATGAACTTCACGGGCCGCCCGATGAAAGGCTACGTGTTCGTGAACCCCGAAGGCATCGACTCCGATGCCGACCTCACCGCATGGATTCAAAGCTGCCTCGACTTCAATCCCCGTGCAAAATCGTCACGCAAAGTCGCAAAGTGAGCAAAGGCGCAAAGGTTCGGCCATCAATCCTTTGCGCCTTTGCGTGAAAATCTTAGCGTCTTTGCGTGAAATTCATTTTTTCTTCGAAAACAACCACGGCAAATAGTCCTTCTCCGCAAACGCATTTTCCCAACTGTTGTGGTTCACGCCGGGGTACTCCGAGTATTTCACCGAGGCGTTCAGTTCCTGTAGCCGCTGGTGCATTTCCCTCGATTTCTCTGCCGGAACGACGGCATCCACCTCGCCATGGAAAACCCAAAACGGCACTTTGGCCGCCGCTTCCGAGTAGTTTTTTGCATCGCCGCCGCCGCAAATCGGCGCCGCTGCCGCAAACAAACCCGGCTCCCGCCACACCGCCTCGAACGTGCCGAAGCCGCCCATCGACAGCCCGGAAATGTAAATACGGGTGCTGTCCACCGCTTCTTTTCCGATGAGTTGATGCACCAGCGCCAGCGCCGCTTTCAGGGTTCCGGTAGCAGGGGATGCCGGGTAATCGAAACTGAATTCGAGCGGGGTTTTCGTCCGGTCGATTTTCACCGACGACCAGGCGGTTTCCTTCGGGCATTGCGGGAACACGGCGATGCAGGGGAAGTCCCGCCGGTTTTCTTTCTTCAAAAACAGCGAAGCGCCATGCACCAACTGGACTTCGTTGTCCGTGCCCCGCTCCCCGGCCCCGTGCAGGAATAGCACAACGGGGTAGCTTTTCGTGCGGTCGTAGCTCTCCGGGAACAGGATACGGTAGGGCAGGGTATCGGTGCCGGAAATGAAAACTTCCTTTTTGAACAGCGAATAATCCGGCGCACCGACAGCCAGCCACTCGTTGAGTGCCCCAAATTCATCGGCCAGCAGGCGACCATTCAAAGTGGTCAGCGAGGCGAAGTTCATCACCTCGTCCTGGCCCGGCTGCCAA
>JACRAN010000137.1 GCA_016234735.1 Bacteroidota bacterium
AATCCTATTTTATTTTTGAATCATCCTAATTTTTTGAAATAGAAGATGATTTTTGTTACGAATATTTTTTAGCGATTTTCTGCATTATAGTTAGTATCCCATGAACGAATTTTTGCAGGCTGATTACTTTTAATCAGTCTGATTTTTTTTAGGCTGATGCATATCTTTAGTCAGGATAATTTTGCTGGTAAAAGTTAGTATTGCCCCCTCAGTTTTTGAGGGGGCATACTACCAACAAATTATAATCCCATGAACATAATCAATTTGTGATGTCAAAATGTCTTGAAAACTTGGGAAGAAAAGCAGTTCGTCCCGACAGAAACCATCGGGACGACTGGCTATTAACAAATTATAATCCCATGAACATTTTCAAAACTGTTTGCCGGTTCTTTTAACCAGCCTTTTTTTGCACTCATCCCCATTTTCAATCCCCTCTTGTGTTATTCACTAATCACGATACAAATGTGCAGCAGGAAATTCCTAACGACAAAGACATTTTTTGGGCTTTGTGAGAGGCAATTTTGTCAAGCAGTATTTTTATAAAGTTCATATTTTATTGATAACCAATCATTTGAATTTTATTTTAGAATTGGCTTTTTAATAATTTTGTGAATAATTTATTCTGCTTGAAAATCTTTTTTGAAATCTTTTTTTGATTTTTTTCCTCCAAAGCTTGACAAAATCAGGTCGGCTTCGCCAAAAAGTTCCTTTTCCGTTCTAAAATTTCAAAACTCCAGAGAATAATAGGGGACATTTTGGGAAACCTTCATTGATACGTTTGCAAATGCGATTGAAAATGAAAATTGTAGTTGTCGGTAGCGGTGTAATCGGCCCTACGCCTGCCATCCGGTTGCAAGAGGAAGGACACGAAGTACAGATTTTCAGTAAAAACCTGCCGGAACAAACGGTTTCGGCGGTGGCAGGTGCGATCTGGATGCCGTTCCATGTAGAGCCGATGAGGGAGGTAAATCGATGGAGCAGAATCAGTTATAAAAAATTTGAAGTGCTCGCAGCAGATGAAACCAGCGGTGTTACAATGGTTGAATTCCTGACACTTACGGCGAGTCGTAAATTGCCGGAATGGCTGGATGCGATGCCGCCAGGTCGGTTCAGGCCGGCAAGACCGGAAGAATTACCTTCAGGCTACAATTTTGGGTTGGTGGCACAAGTTCCAATGGTGGAAACGCCCGTTTACCTGCCTTTTTTGCAAAAAAAATTCAGGGAAAATAATGGCAAGCTGGTTGTGCATGTAGTTCAAAACCTCAACAAAATGGCCGCCAAGGCCGACGAGACCATTAACTGCACGGGCCTCGCCGCCGGAAAGTTGACGGGAGACTCGGAGGTGTTCCCCGTCCGGGGGCAGATTTTGAAGGTGGAGAATCTGTCAGGTTTGCGCTACCTCTCCGACGACGAGGGACCGAATGCGCTAGCCTACATTTTTCCCCGAAGGGACTGCACCATTCTTGGAGGTACTGCACAAGTGAACAATGACGATGAAAGCCCAAGCGAAGTGGATTCGGCGGAAATCCTGTCTCGCTGCACCAATCTCCTGCCTGTTTTATCAAAGGCGGTAATCAAGACAATAGCAGTGGGCCTGCGACCCGGTAGAACGACCATCCGGCTTGAACGTGAACCTTTCACCAATATAATCCACAATTATGGACATGGCGGTGCAGGGTACACGGTCTCGTGGGGATGCGCCGAAGAAGTGGTCAGGTTGGTCAATGAGAAGTCTTGAAAACGATGATTGATGGATTTACAAACTGTTGAAAATCCATCAATCATCGTTCAGTGACCTTGGTTAGCCCAAGGTGTTTTTCTCGAGTTTTTCTGCGAGCCAATTAGTAAATGTGATGATGCCACCACCCAGAATGAATGCGCCGAGCGCGAGTTGGAAGATTAACATAGCCTAAACCGTTTTTGAGATGAGGAAATAGTTTATCAAAAAGGAAGGCTGAAAGAGAAGTTCTTACGATTGGGAAAGAAACCCCCGTGCAACCCTCCCGGCACAGCGTAGCTGTGCCTGAGAATTTTTACATCTTTTGTACAAATGTTGCATGGGATGGCCTGTGTGGATTAGGTGTTTAAATCGAATGGTGCAAAAAAAACTTGGATTGGGTTAGGAAAAAATGCTTTGCGTAAAACCCTGCATTTGCACCAACTAACTCTGACTGGTAGTGGGGCAATTATCTTGCCAAAATCACACATATTTCCATTGATATTTCAGCCAAGTACCTGGAACATACCCTTGGCTTTCAGCAGGCATTCCTCATACTCTGCCTCCGGTTCCGAGTCAAAAACGATAGCCCCGCCTGCCTGGAAGGATAGGTAGCGATTGGTTTCGTTGTAAAAAATGCTGCGGATCACCACATTGAAATCGAAGTCGCCCTGTGGCGCAAAATAGCCCACCGCTCCAGCGTAGAGGCCCCGCTTTGTTTGTTCATACTGCTCAATGAGTTCCATGCTGCGCACCTTCGGCGCTCCCGTCATCGACCCCATCGGGAAGGCCCGTCGAATGGCATCCACGACATGGATGCTTGGTTCCAATTCTCCGCTCACCGTCGAAATCAACTGAAAAACCTGCTCGAAGCGGTACACACCGAACAACTCCTCCACCTGCACCGTGCCTGCCCGGCAGGAGCGGGCAAGGTCGTTGCGCACCAGGTCCACAATCATCACGTTCTCGGAGCGGTCTTTCGGGCTGTGGTAAAGTTGCGCCAGCAATGCGTCGTCCTCAATGGCGCCACGACCCCGCCGGATGGTACCCTTGATGGGTTGTGAAATGAGTTTTCGGCCTGTTTTTTTTAAAAACCGCTCCGGGCTGGCGCAGAGCAGGTAACGGTTGTGCAGTTTGTAAAATGCAGAAAACGGTGCCTTGCCCACCGAATTCAGCCGCCAAAATGTGGCTGGGGCATCCAACTCGCAGTCTTCCGCAAAAAACTCCTGGCAAAAATTCATTTCATAAATATCGCCCCGGAGTATGTGCTGCCGGATGGCCTGCACGGTGTCGAGGTAGTCGGTGCGGGAGATGCGGGAGCGGACATTCGGGGATTTCGGATTTCGGATTTCGGATTTCGGAACAGTGTTTTTCAGTTTTTCAAAAATAATTTCCGGTAGTTCGGAACGGCTGTGGATGGTCAGGCTGCTGCTGGAGATTTCGAGGACCACTTCCGGTTGAAAAAAATGCAGCGCCGGGAAACCAAGCCCATCGAAGCTGGTGGAGGTGAGCCGTGGCTCAACGTCATTTTTCAGGTCGTAGGTCAGGAAGCCGAACAGCCAGTCCCGTTTTTCATCCAAAAAAGATTTCAGGGCATCGAAGGCACCGGGCTCTGTTATTTTCAAAAGTTCCGACCCCACGCCAACTGCCAGCAAGCACTCAAAATCATGCCCGGCAAAACCCTCGTAACTGTTGTGGTCGAGATAGCAGGCTACCTCGAAAGTAGTCGCCCAATCGAAGGCTTTTTCCTTGAAATTGCTGCCCTCTTCCAGCGAAAATGTTTCGGAAACCCTTGTCAATCCTGTGTTTTTTACTCAAAAATCCACGTCGTTTTTTCTTCGATGGAAGTGCGTTTGCCGGGCAGGTCGGGCAGGTCGTGGTAGCCCATGTAGAACAGGCCGAGGCAACGTTCGCCTTCGCTCAGGTTGAGGAACTCCTTCCCTTCGAGGGCAGCTTTGGGCGTGCTCCAGTAGCTGCCGATGCCGTAGGCTGTGCAGGTGAGCCACATGTTTTGCACAGCGCAGGCGACGGCAGCCAACTCTTCCCAATCCGGCACCCGCAGTTCGGGGTCGCGCTTCATGCAGATGGCCATGACGCAAGCCGAAAGTTGAGGGTTTTCTTTCGCCTTGTTAAATTTCATTTCAGAGAACTCATCCGGCGGTGTGTTGTTTTTGTAGTACTCACTGAGGTAATCGCCCAGGCGGTTCTTCCCCTCACCGGTGAACACCCTGAAACGCCAGGGTTCGGTGAGGCGGTGCGTGGGTGCCCAGTTGGCGTTTTCCAAAACCTGCTCGATGATGCCCTTCGGAATGGGCTTGCCGTTGTAGCTTTTGGGGAAAACCGCCCTTCGTCTGCGTATCAGTTCGGTCAACTGTTCGGGAGTTACTGGCATTGTTTTAACTTTGGCACTCGATGGGACTTTAGATTTTAGACAATAGATTTTAGATGTTTCTAAACCTCGATTTCTAAAGTCTATTGTCTAAAATCTAAAGTCTCATCAAGCCCGCAAAGATAACTTGCAATGGTTTCAAAATTCAGAATGAAAATAGACTTGCTGGGCCAGGCGGTACTCATCGTCGCCATTTTGCTGTTGGCATTTTTTGCCTCCGGCAAACGCTCGACAAACGTGATGCTGGTGGTGCTGGGGCTTTGGCAGTTGGCCAGCGCATTTCACTTACTCTACGTTTACCGGCACATCAAGCGGCTGAACTACGTGAAAACCACCGTCGTTTTGGCCGTGAGCCTGCCCGTCTGGATTCACCTCGTGGGCGCACTGGCATACCTGCCGGTGGCCGGTGTGGTGGTTTGGTACTTCGGGCAGACGATTTTCGACACGGTGAAAGTTTACAACCGGCCCCGTTCATTCTGGGATTTGTAAATGAGGATTTGAGTGCGTGAGGGTTTGAGAGTTTGAGGTGAGCAATCTCAAACCCTCACGCACTCAAATCCTCAAACCCACCTCGCACATGATTTTTGCGATTGGCGACGACCAGGTCAAAGGCGGCCACTGGCCTCTGTTCAGCTACGGTTTCATCGTATTGAACTTGGCCATTTTTCTGTTCAAAATCACCATGCCCGCCGACCAACAAGCCGCTTTCGACTTCCATTTCGGCTCCATTCCCGCAGAAATTACGCATGGTCAGCACTGGTTCACGCTCGGCACCAGCATGTTCGTGCATGGCGGCTGGTGGCATCTCATCGGCAACTTGTTGTTCCTGTGGGTCTTCGCCGACAACATCGAGGCGACGGTGGGCAACCTGCGATTCTTGTTTTTTTACCTGCTTGGCGGTATCGGGGCAGTGGCGACGCACATCTGGTTCAACTGGAACAGCGAGGTGCCGATGGTCGGGGCAAGCGGGGCCATTTCGGCGGTGATGGGGGCGTACTTAGTCATGTTTCCGACCTCCAGAATCAAAATGCTTTTCCTCATTTTCCCGTTCCGCGTATCCGCCTGGCTGTTCCTCGGCATCTGGATTGTGCAGCAGTGGAGCTACGGCACCGCCTCCTTGGCCAGTGAAGTGAACATGGGCGGCGGCGTAGCGTGGTGGGCACACATCGGCGGGTTCGCTTTGGGCCTGCTGGCCGGATTTCTGTTCCGATCGAAGGAAAGTTTTGCGACCGTTGAACTGGAAGACGAACCCTGAGTTGGATTTTTTTTCCGGGTCAAAAAGTTGTTACAGTGCCGTGACATTTACGCCACTTTCACCAGCTAATTTTGTGGGCATCAATTTTGGGTAATCCAATACCTAAGTTTCATGATTTGTTTTCAGAAAAATTATGCTTGACGGCTTCAAAATACTCACGGTAACCCACCGACGGACTTCGTTGCAGCACATCGAAAAATTTGTGGTGCCGCACACGGACGAGTCCGCTTTGCAATCCTGTCTCGAAGCCTTGAAAACCGGGTTTGGTTTCGATGAAATGATGTACCTCGCCACCTGCAACCGGGTGATGTTCCTGTTTTACACCGAAAAACCCCTGGCATCGACGTTTCCAGGGAAATTTTTTCAAGCGGTGAACCCGGGTCTCTCTGAAAAATTCATCTCCGAAAACGTCAGCCTGCTGGAAGGCAGGGCTGCTGCCGAACACCTGCTGAAAGTCGCCTCTTCTGTCGATAGCCTCGTGGTGGGCGAGCGGGAAATCCTGCGCCAGTTGCGGGAAGCTTACGAGCGTTGCCTCAACTGGGGCCTCACCGGCGACCACCTGCGCATCGCCATGCAGGCCGCCATCGTGGCGGCGAAGGAGGTGTACACCGAAACCCGGCTGGGTGAAAAACCCGTGTCGGTAGTCTCCCTCGCCGTGCGGGAGTTGCTGAAAACCAGGCTGCCCAAAACCGCCCGTATCCTCATGGTGGGCGCAGGCCAGACGAACTTGCTGGTGGCAAAATTTTTGGCCAAAAACGGCTTTGAAAAGGTGGTGGTTTTCAACCGTACCCTCGAACGGGCGCAGCGGATTGCTACTGCTCTGAAAGGCCGGGCATTCGGGTTCAACGAACTGGAGAGTTACCGGGAAGGCTTCGATTGCCTCCTCGTTTGCACGGGAGCCACCAAAGCTATCATCGATAATGAACTGTATATCAAACTGTTAGCGGGCGAATCCGACCAAAAAACGGTCATTGACCTCTCCGTTCCAAACAACGTCAGCCGGGAGATTTTGGCGACCAACGACGTTCATTTAATCGAAATCGAAGGCTTGCGGGCATTGGCCGAAGAGAACCTCGCCTTCCGGGAGCAGGAGGTGAACGCGGCCAACAAATTGCTCGACCTGCACCTCGCCGATTTTGAAGCTTCCGTTCGGAACCGCCAGATAGAACGTGCCCTCCACCAGGTGCCGGTGGAAGTGAAGGCGGTGAAGGAACATGCTTTGAACAAAGTTTTCAAGAAAGAAATCGAGGTGCTCGATGACGCCACCCGCGAATTGCTGGGGCGTATGATGGAGTACATGGAGAAAAAATGCACCGGCATTCCGATAAAAGTGGCCAAGGAAGCGCTCGCTTCGTCGGTCAGTGTGCCCGCTTGAGCAAAAACTGTTGCCTACCGTTGGCGGGTTTTCGTAATTTCATCCCGCCAAAAATCTTTTCCATCTAAATTTTAAAAACGAAACCGGGAAATGCCTAAAAAATTGCAGCCCAGTGAATTGGAGAAAATCATCGGCGTGCTGCCCGTGAAAGAACAGCAGTCGTTGCGGCAGCAGGACATCAATCCAGCGTGGTTGCAGGAAAACATTGCCCGCTGCAAAGGTTTGCTGAGACGGGACCTGTGGGTCGGGCTGACATGGTTCGTTGCCTATTCCGCCGCCCTGTTCGTCACGAAATTCAGCTCGCTGACCATCACGATTTTTGTTTTTGGGGTGATCTATTTTATTTTCACTATTTTCAAAACAGGTTCGTTCGGCCTCAACCGGAAGCGGGTGCAGGTGTTTGAACAGTTGTTGAATCAACTGACAAATGGAAAATCCTTTTAAAAAATATGCCCGCCAGTTCTCCGAGAACCGGCTTTTTCAAAAACTCCAAACCTACACACGCCAGGCCGGCCTGAAAGTAGTGTACAGTGCGCTGCTCATGTTCTACGCCTTTCGCCGCAAGGAGACGCCGCTTTGGGCAAGGCGGATTATCATCGGGGTGTTGGGGTATTTCATCATGCCCATCGATGCGCTGCCCGACCTCACGCCCATCATCGGCTACACGGACGACCTCGGTGTGCTGAGTTTCGGCTTAGTGACCATCGCTGCCTTCGTCAATGACGAGGTGCGCATCAATGCCCGGAAAAAACTGAAGGACTGGTTCGGTGAGTTCGATGTGCAGGAACTGCGGGAGGTGGACAGGCAATTGTAATTTGTCTAACGTCGGCGAGGTTCAAAACCTCGCCGACGTTTTTCGCAAAAGAAAAAGGGAGAAGTGTTTTCAACCTCTCCCTTAAACAACAGCGAAATAAAAAACATTTTCAACTCTTCACTCCCCGCACCAGCAGGGAAATATTGTTGTTCAGCACTTCAATGAAACCGCCGCCGATGTTGAAAGTAATCGATTTGCCTGGCTGCGACTCCGTTTTGATAGTGCTCGTATCCACGTCGTAATATCTGTACTCCCCGACTGCCGTCACCACTGTCACGATACCTTTTTCCAACGAAGAAACAATCGGCGCATGATTTTTCAGTACCTGAAACTGCCCCGCAGTTCCCGGCACTTTCACCGACACAACTGCACCTTGAAAAACTTCTTTGTCGGGCGTTAAGATGGTAATATTCATTCCAATGGATAATTGAAAATTGAAAATTGAAAATGGATCGTAGCGCATTCTCAATTCTCAATTCTCCATTTTCAATTATTTCGTTTCTGCGAGCAATTTCTTACCGGCCTCGATGACGTCGTCGATGGAGCCTTTCAACATGAAAGCGGCCTCCGGATACTCGTCCACTTCGCCGTCCATGATCATGTTGAAGCCACGGATGGTTTCCTCGATGGGCACCAACACACCGGGCGTACCTGTGAATTGCTCGGCCACGTGGAACGGCTGCGAGAGGAAGCGCTGCACCCGGCGTGCCCGGTGTACCACGAGTTTGTCGTCTTCTGAAAGCTCGTCCATGCCGAGGATGGCGATGATGTCGAGCAATTCGTTGTAGCGCTGGAGGATGAGTTTCACCCGCTGCGCACAGTCGTAATGCTCGTGGCCAATGATGTTCGGGTCGAGGATACGGCTGGTCGAGTCGAGCGGGTCCACCGACGGGTAGATGCCGAGCGATGCGATTTTGCGGCTCAACACCGTCGTGGCGTCCAAGTGGGCGAAGGTCGTGGCCGGTGCCGGGTCGGTCAAGTCGTCGGCAGGTACGTAAACGGCCTGCACCGAGGTGATGGAACCACGCTTGGTGGAAGTAATCCGCTCTTGCATGAGGCCCATCTCCGTAGCCAGCGTCGGCTGGTAACCCACGGCAGAGGGCATCCGTCCCAGCAGGGCCGACATTTCGGAACCTGCCTGCGTGAAACGGAAGATGTTGTCGATGAAAAAGAGGATGTCACGACCCCCGGTCGGGTCGTTGAGGTCGCCGTCCCGGTAGTATTCGGCAACGGTGAGGCCGGAGAGCGCCACACGGGCACGGGCACCGGGCGGCTCGTTCATTTGACCGAAAACGAAGGTCGCTTTGGAATTTTTCAGGCTCTCGTGGCTCACTTTCGAGAGGTCCCAGCCGCCACTTTCCATCGAGTGCATGAACTCCTCGCCGTAGTCGATGATGCCGGATTCGAGCATCTCCCGCATGAGGTCGTTGCCCTCACGGGTGCGCTCGCCCACGCCTGCAAACACGGAGATGCCTTCGTATGCCTTGGCGATGTTGTTGATCAGCTCCTGAATCAACACCGTTTTGCCCACGCCAGCCCCGCCGAAGAGTCCGATTTTGCCGCCTTTCATGTACGGCTCGATGAGGTCGATGACTTTGATACCGGTGTAAAGCACTTCTTTTTCCACGGAAAGCTCCTCGTAGGTCGGTGGCTTGCGGTGGATGGGATAGGTTTTTTCACGGGACACCGGGCCGATGCCGTCGATGGCATCGCCCACCACGTTGAACAGGCGGCCCTTGATGACTTCACCCACCGGCATGGCGATGGAAATGCCCGTGTCCACTACCTCCATGCCCCGTGTGAGGCCGTCGGTGGAGTCCATGGCGATGGTGCGGACGCTGTCTTCGCCGAGGTGCTGCTGCACTTCGAGCACAAGCGTTTCGCCGTTTTGGCGGCGCACTTCGAGGGCGTTGAGGATTTCAGGGAGTTTGGAGCCTTCGTTCGCAAAACTTACGTCCACCACCGCTCCGATAATCTGCTTGATACTGCCGGTATTTTTCATATTGAAACGTCCATTTTTAGTTTTACCAGGTGAGCAATTTCCGGTTGGAAGGGGTACCCCTTCCCGAAAATCGGCGCAAAGATACACTTTCGGGGTAGTTTGCAAATTCTGAACACAGGAAAAAGAAAAAGTTCGGAAGATTTTCGGGAAGGGGGACGTGGTGGGATTTGCAAGCTGCAAGGCTGCTCAATTTGGATTATTTTACGACCACAAACTTTTCGGAGCCTTTCACAACCCCATCTTCCAAAAACTGCAAAAAGTACATTCCAGCGGGCCAGTCCATGACAGGCAACGTAAATGCAGCTTCTGGATGGGTTGTTTTCATAACTTCCAGCACTTTCCCATCGGCAGTAATGATGCGGAACTCCGCCTTAGATGATGGGACTTGCTCACGTAATTGGAAGTTCAGAAAATCACTGGTGGGGTTGGGACTGACCATAAGTGCATTTGTGGATGCAGGCTTCTCCGTTGCACCAACTCCCAGTCCTGAATGATACCGGGCAACGATATACTCCGACGCCCAAAAACTGCTGCCACCGTATTGCTTGCCCCCCTTACCCGTGACAATGATTTTACCGTCTTGTTGTATATTGACACCATAGAGCCTGTCAGAACCAGGGGTTGGGTCGGCCAGTACCAGCCCGCCGTCACCGAAGGAATCGTCCAACTGCCCGTCAGCGGTAAGCCTTGCCATGAAAAAATGGTCATCATCCTCGAACTCTACGCCTGCGTAGCCTGCCACCACCAGCTTCCCGTCGGGTTGGAGGACGGAGGAATTGGCGGTTATGAACTTGTCGGCCAGCCCCACTAACACCACTCCGTTTTCGCCGTAATCCGTGTCCAATTGGCCATTGCTGAACCTCGCAACAGCAAGCCTGCCGACACTCCTGCCAATGGCCAAAACATCGCCATTTGGCAACAGTTCCGTCGAATACAATGCCTCTGTCTCATTTGTGAGGTCTACCACCGATGCCCCATCGGTGCCGAACCCGGTGTCAATGGTCCCATCAGGGTTGTAGCGCTTCATGGCGAAGGACGGGCCGCCTGCCACCAAAATTTTCCCGTCGGGCTGCAGCAACATGGTCGCCGAGGAAAAATTGGGCTGGAAAGCGATATTTAATTTTCCGTTCGTGCCAAAGGTGGAGTCAACTTGTCCATAGGAATGGTGCCGGACTATGAAGTATTCATTCCCTACGAGGATCTTTCCGTCAGGCTGGATGGCCACGGTATGGCCCAGATCATCATACAGTCCTGCCGCAGGCCCAATCGTGTAACCGACGCTCTCTCCTCCGATATCATAACCGAAGGTATTGTCATAGGAACCATTCTCGTTCTGTCGCAGAAGAATATAGCGACTATAGAAGGATTCATACAATATTTTACCAACGATGACCATCTTCCCATCGGGCTGTAAGGCTACATCATTGAATACGGGATCTTCAATTAGGCCAAGTTGGAAAATGTGGTACCCATTAAAAACAAGCGCACCGCCTTCGAGGTGAAACCCCCAATAATTCACATCGCTTAAAGTGTCAATCGTTCCATCGGCATGGAACCGGGCAAGGGCGCCGGCATCTGATGATTTGCCCACGGTAAGTATTTTACCGTCAGGTGCTTCCAAGATGGCATGGCCTGCGTAACTATATACAGGCGGGTATTCAAACGAATGGCCCACCATTCCATTTGAACCAAAGCTGGCATCCAGCGTGCCAGGCTGTGCGGTTCCAATATTGACAAATAGATGCATTGCCAATAGGCAACAGAAGATTTGTGGTTTCATATTGCTGTATTTTTTCACTGTGAAACAATGAATTAATTGGTTGCCAAAAACATGTTTTCCTCGAAAAACTGTATAAAATATATACCAGGCGGCCAATTCCAAAATTGTCTGCCTTTATGTGGCAAAGCCTTGGACAAGTAACAACCATGCACAAATCTTAAAAAACACAGCAGATTTATTAGGGAAAATAACTTTTGTGGCAGGCTACAGACAAAAACAAGCTTGAATCAGAAACAAATCTATTTTTGCAAAAAGCAATCCATGCTCAAAATCGACATGCACACCCACATCATGCCCGCCACGCTCCCACGCTGGGCTGACAGGTTCGGCTACAACGGCTTCATCCATCTGGAGCACAAAGTGCCAGGCCACGCCGACATGATGAAGGGCACGACCTTCTTCCGGCGGGTGGAACAAAACTGCTGGGACGCCGACCTGCGCATCGGAGAATACGCCACGCACGGTACGCAGGTGCAGGTCGTCTGCACCATCCCCGTGCTGTTTTCGTACTGGGCAAAACCGGCGCACACCCTCGAAATTTCGGCGTTCCTCAACGACCATATCGCTCAACTGGTAGCCGATTTCCCCCGAAACTACATCGGCCTCGGCACCCTGCCCATGCAGGATACTTCGCTGGCCATCAGGGAATTGGAGCGGTGCAGGGACATCGGGCTGGTGGGCATCCAGATCGGCTCGAACATCAACGACCTCAACCTTGGGGAACCGCAGTTTTTCCCGATTTTCGAAGCATGTCAGGACTTAGGTATGGCGCTGTTCGTACACCCTTGGAACATGATGGGGCAGGCGCAGATGCAAAAATACTGGCTCCCCTGGCTGGTGGGAATGCCCGCCGAGACGAGCCGTGCCGTTTGTTCCATGATTTTCAGCGGGGTGTTTGAAAAACTGCCCCGCCTGCGCTGCTGCTTCGCCCATGCAGGCGGCTCGTTCCTGCCCACCATCGGGCGCATCGAGCATGGCTACCACTGCCGACCTGACCTCGTGGCCATCGACAACCCGGTGAACCCCCGCCACTACCTCGGAAAATTCTGGGTGGACGGCATCACCCACGACCTCACTATGCTGAAATACGTACTGGACATGGTCGGCACGGACAAGGTGACGCTCGGCTCCGACTATCCGTTCCCGCTCGGCGACCTGGAAATCGGAAAGTTCATCGAGGAATCGGACTTGCCGGAGGAAACCATCGAAAAGATTTTCTGGAAAAATACGCTGGACTGGCTGGCGTTGGAGCAGGGCCGGTTTTTGTGAAATGAAAAAATCCCCTGTTTTTCACTTAAAATTTCCCGCACCATGCGAGCCGTCATCCAAAGAGTTTCACAAGCCTCCGTCACCATCGAAGGCCAAATCAAATCCGAAATCGGCCCCGGCCTGCTCATCCTGCTGGGCGTGGAAGACGCTGATAATCAGGAAGATATTGACTGGCTCTGCAAAAAAATCAGCCAGCTTCGCATCTTCGGCGACGAAAACGGGCTGATGAACCTCTCCGTGCAGGACATCGGCGGCGGGCTGATGGTCGTCAGCCAGTTCACCCTCCACGCCAGCACCAAAAAAGGCAACCGCCCCTCCTTCATCCGGGCTGCCCGGCCCGAAACCGCCATTCCGTTGTACGAAAAATTTGTGGAAACCCTGCGGGAAACCTCCGGCCTGCTCGTCGGCACCGGCGAGTTCGGTGCGGACATGAAAGTGGCGCTCATCAACGACGGGCCAGTGACGATTGTGATGGATTCAAAAACCAAAGAGTGAGGCGTGAAGCGCCGTCCACCGTCACCCGTCCATCGTCCACCGTTACTTATTGCTGGCATTGAACAAAAACTCCTTCTCCACAGACGAGAGGCTGTCGTAGCCCGATTGCTTGATTTTATCGAGGATGGAGTCGAGTTGTTCCTGGTGGGAGAGGTCGTCCGAGGTATTGCTGCGGCGCTGGTTGGAGCGGCCTTGCTTGCTGACGGGCTGTTTTTTCAGGTTAGGGTTTTTGTAGGCAACTTTCGGTCTGGGGCGGCGTTTCCCGGAGAAAATATTTTTGAAAAACGAAGTGACGGCGTTCATCAGGTCGTTCACCGGGGCCGTCAAATCGCGGCCATTTTGGAGTTGCTGCGCAATGACGTAGCCCATCAGCGCACCGCCGAGGTGCCCGAAGCTGCCGCCGGAGTTGTTGTTGTTCGAAAGCCCCACCAGGTCGAGCAGGATGAAAAAAGCCACGATGAATTTCAATCGCACATCGCCCAATAACGGCAGTGAAATCAGGTAGTTTGGAGCCGTCATGCCCGCCACCACGACGGTGCCCATGAAGGCCGCCGAGGCACCGAGTGCGTAGTTTCCGAAGTCCCAGTGCGTGGCGAGGTTGGCTACCCCGAAGTACATCAACCCGCCAGCCAGCCCGCTGAGGAGGTAGATGGGCAGCACCCGCCGGTCGCCCAGCAGGTCGCCGACGATGCGGCCAAACCAGTAGAACAGCAGCATGTTCCAGAGGATGTGCCAAAAGCCTTCGTGCAAAAACATGTGGGTGACGAGCACCCAGGGGTGGGTCAGGTTGTGCCGCCAATCGGAAGAAATGGTGAAAAAATGCAGGAAACTTCCGTAAGCCCCGCCCTCGCCTACCGGGGCCAGCACCAGCCGGGCCAGCAGCAGCATCACGAACACGCCGATATTGACCAGAATGATGCGGGTCAGCATGTTGCCATGACTGAACTGGCTCTTGATGTCTTCCCAAATCGAGGTGAACATAGTTGATGGACTTTGGACAAAATTAGGACTTTCGCTGCGCTAATTCAATCGCTCCCCGCGCTTGCGCCAGTAAAGAATGAGCAGGAAGCCGAAGAGCGCCCCGCCCACGTGCGCAAAATGTGCCACACCCGATTGAAAAGGACTCAGCCCCAGCCCGATTTCCAGCGCCGCGTAAATCAGCACAAAATACTTGGCTTTCATGCTGACCGGTGGAATCAGCAGGTAAATGATTCGGTCAGGGAATTGCATGCCAAACGCCGCCAGGATGCCGAACACCGCACCGGAGGCTCCCAACATCGGCACGTTGACCGACCATGCCGGTGCCCCATTTTCCAGTTCGATGTACTGCACAATCATCTGCAACACCAGCGCACCCAACCCCGTGAACAGGTAGTAAAACAAAAAACGCTTCGGCCCCCAGGCCATTTCCACCGCCGTGCCAAACATGTACAGGGCGAACATGTTGAAAAACAAGTGGCCAACACTGCCGTGCATGAACATGTACGTCACCACCTGGTAGGGGCGGAAAAACTCGGATGTTGGGAAAAAAACGCTGAACTGCAACCTGCCCCAGGCACTCAGGTCGGTCAGTTGGCCCGACACGAGCAGGTCGGCAGTTTGGGGGTCCGGCTCGCCCATCAGTTGGGAGCCGAGGTACGCCAGCACGTTGATGATGAGCAAATGCTTGACGACATCCGAAATATAAAGGTTGTTCATTGGCCGGTTTTGAAAAATGTTGGAGGATGAAGCGCCAAAGATAGACAGCCGGGGGCATTGTCTTAAAATCAGCCAACAAAAACACCCCTGCCTGGGAAATAGTTGGAAAATATCGACCGGCAAATGCCGATATTCGCTGCGTGGAACGTCCTTCCCGATTTTATAGAGGTGAGAAGTGAGAGGGTGAGAAAGTGAGATTCTTAAACTGGATTCCAGTTTTTTAAATTCAATTCGTTTTCTCAAAACAACTCACGCCTCAACAAAATGCTCAAAATCTTCCGCCGAAATATCACGGAAAAATCCGATGAAGAACTGGTGCTGGCGTACCGGGCCGACGGGGATTTGGAGGTGCTCGGTGCGCTCTACGAGCGCTACGTGGAATTAGTGTACGGCGTTTGCCTCCAGTTTTTCAAGGACAGCGGCAAGGCCGAAGATGCGGTGATGGCCCTCTTCGAGACGCTGGTGGAGAAGGTGAAAACGCAGGACATCCGGCAGTTTCGGCCCTGGCTGCACGTGGTTGCGAAGAACCACTGCCTCATGCAGTTGCGCAGGAAAAATTTCACGGTTTCTTTCGATGAAATGCCGCCCGCCATGCAGGCCGACGTTGTGCATTCCTCCGGGGTTTTGCATCCATCGGATGTTTTTGAGGAAAACGGCGAGCAGCAGGCGCTGAAAAAATGCATCGAAAAACTTTCGCCCCAGCAAAAACACTGCGTCGAGCAGTTTTATATGGAAGAAAAATCGTACAAAGAAATTGCGGACATGACCGGCGAGGCGCTCGGCCTCGTCCGCTCCAATATCCAGAATGGCCGCCGGAACCTCCGCATCTGCATGGAAAACAGCTTGACGGTGGACGATGGACGGCGGACGATAGACGGTTGAAATGAAGCACGAATCGGAACATAAAAACAAGCTGACGTTGCTGCTGCGGTGGCTTCGGGGCGATGCCACACGGCACGACGAGCAGGCGTTGGAAGCCCACTCGCAGGGCGACCCGTTCCTTGGGGAAGCGTTCGGGGGCTACCGCTCGTTGCCGGAAGGCGACCACGCCGCTGCCGTCACGCGGCTGAAGGCGAAGTTGCGCCAGCGCACCCAACGGCGCAGGGGGACAGCGCTCTACCTGCTTCGGGTAGCGGCGGTCGGGGCGGTGCTGGTGGCGGCCTGGGCGGTGTTCCGGCAGGTAGGGCCGGGTGAAAAATCGCAGCCCGGCATGGCCGATGCGGTGCAGCAGGAAGCAACGGCTCCGGTGGAAACGTTTGCCACCGAAACTGCTCCCGCCCCTGCGAAACCTGCCGCATCGTCGGCGGAGGAAATGGTGACCTCTGCCGATGGCAGAGCGTCGTCCGGGGATTTTTTCACCAAAAAAGACCAGGTGGCCACGCTCCAAAACGAACAACCGGAGCCTGTCGCCGCTCCCCAAAATTTGATGGCACCGACCGAAATGGATGAGGTGGTGGCCGTGATGGACAGCTCCGCCGGGCCAACCGATGCAGACGACCAACTGGCTGAAAAACAGGAAGTTGCGGAAGCAAAAATGAGGGATGAGGAAGCCGCCAAACCAACGGCACCTGCTGCCAAAAGGAAAATGGCGGATGCCCCGGCAGCCGCCTCCACGGCTGCGCCGATACGCCAAGTCACCGGCACGGTGACGGACGAAAACGGCGACCCGCTCATCGGGGCCAACGTGCTGGTTCCCGGCACCAACTTCGGCAGCATCACCAACATCGACGGCAGCTACTCGCTGAACCTGCCCTCCAACGTGCAGTCGCTGGAGTTTTCGTACACTGGCTACAACACGCTGAAAGTGGCCGTAGGAAGCGAAACCCGTCTCGATGTGACGATGAACGAAAACAGTGCTGCACTGTCGGAGGTGGTGGTTTCAGCTTACGGCATGGACAAGGCTCGGCAACAAAAAATCGTTTCGCCCAAGCCCGACGGCGGTTTCCGAAAGTTTGAAAAATACATCCGGGAGAACCTGCGCCACCCCGAAGCTGCCACGCTGCCCCGTCCCCGCCGGGAAGTGACCATCCGGTTCAGTTTGCAGGCCGACGGCAGCCTCGCCGATTTCGCCCCGGTCGGGCCGGTGGCAGGGCAAGCCTACATTGACGAGGCCATCCGCCTGCTGCGGGAAGGCCCGAAGTGGAAGGGCGACGCTGGCACCGAGGCTTCGTACACGGTGGTTTTTGAGTAGCGTATTAGCTTCTTGGCGCTTTGGCGTATTGGTTTTATTAATGTCACCAACACGCCAAAATGCCAACACGCCAAATTACCAACACGCCCCGCAGAATTCATCTTTTCTTAAGATTCCCTTCATTCAAAATTCATCCCGGCCAGTCATCTTTGCCACATCATTTTGTTGCTGACTTCATCTAAGTTTTTCTCACCTGTTTACCAATGTCGCTAACGCTGGCCCGCCATGACCGCCCGGTCATGGCGGGTTCTTTTTTTTCTGCTTACCTTTCCGGCGGTCAAAAAAACAGGCTCAGAACATGCAACTCCACATCCCCGACAAGTGTGAAACAGCAGGCAGAAACGCCGCCCGAAGGCAGGTTTTTTGCACGGTTTTTTTGCTGCTCGCCGCAGCAATGCCCATGCTCGTTGCGCAAGCCTGCCTCCCTTCCGACCGCTCCTTCCAGGGGTACACTTTCATCAACATGGACATCCTGCGGGTGCAGGAGCGGACGGCGCTGGCCCCGCTGTTCATGCGGTTCGACAAGCTGTACCAGCACTATTTTGAAACGGTGGAAAAAGCCAACCAGGACGACAACCTCGCCGAGTGGGGGCAGCGGTTTTGCGGGGAGGTGAAGCGGGAAGATTTGGCCTACGTCATTTACAAAGCCCCGTCGGACGAACTGGAACTGCTGCTCACGGCCTCCCGCAGCAAGTCGCTCCACATCCCACCGAACCTGCAAGGCAACACGTTCGCGGACTTTGTTTTTGAGAAAAAATGCACGGAAACGCTGGAATACCTGCTGTTTGCGAAGCAATGCGAGCCGCACGTGACGGCCAACGACCGCTGGCAGGCCCCGCCGAGGGACAAGGAGGCGATGCAGCGGCTGATGAACGAGGGCCAGCGGCAGTTCAAAAAAACGAAGTC
>JACRAN010000138.1 GCA_016234735.1 Bacteroidota bacterium
GAGTTTTGAATTTGTGGTCTTTGAAAAATCTCACATATTCCTTTGTTCTGTCTACATCATTATAGCCTTTTGTAAATATCATGAGTGTAGAACTAATTGCTTTCCCAACTTCTTCAATGGAGAACTGAAACAAAGTATAGGCTCTTTCTTTTCTATTATTTTTCTCAAGAATGATAGCATCAACGACTAATTCTTTTGCATTTTCCAAACTTTTTTTAGCCGCATCTATTAATATTTCCTTTGTTATTTTCATGATTGTTAGTTTTAAGGCAAGGAGGGTTTTGAAATCCTACCGATGTTGGTTAACGTTACTTATGACACACCACACACTCAAAACTCCCCATCCGATACTGCACCATCGCCACCCCATCCACCTCCTTCGGCACATGGCATTTCTCGCAGGCCACCCCGGCGTGTTTGCCTTCCAGTTTGAACCTCGTTTTGTCGTGGTCAAAATCCTTCATCGTCCAACCATCGAAGTTGTGGCAGCGGGCGCAGTCGGTCACGCCGTTCTTTTCAAACTGGCTGCCGTGGCTGTGCTCGTGACAGTCTGCACAGGTGGCGGGTAGGCCCGCAAACTTCCGCAGCGGAGGTGCATCGTCGCTGAGGTGGCAGGCCCGGCAGTCTTGCTGCTGGTGCTTGCCCTGGAGTTGGAACTTCGTTTTCGAGTGATCAAAGCGGTTTGAAGCCACCCAGCTTTCGGTCTGGTGACAGGTCTCGCAGGTCTGGTTGGGGTACCATTTAACGTCAATTTCGTTGGCCTTTTTATGTACGTCCTCGTGGCAGTCCACGCAGCGCTCGCCGATGTTGCGGAAGCGCCATTTCCGTTGCCCAACGTCGGGGAGGTTCTGAACCTCCCCGACGTTTTTGGATGACAAATGACAGGCGAAACAGGGCGTCGCCACATGCGCCCCGTCCAGCGGGAATTTGGTCTTGGCGTGCTGCTCCAGACTGAACTTGCTGCCCGCAAAGCCATCCACCGTGTGGCACTCGGCGCAGTCAGGAGTTTTGGCGGCGCTCACAAATTGCCTCTCGTGGTAGTCCTTGTGGCAGGCGGCGCAGGTGTTGTGCGGCAACGGTTCGGTGAAGCTGTCGGCTTTGTGGCATTTTTTACAGTCAACGGCGGCGTGTTTGCCCGCCAACTCGAAGCCCGTGAGGGCGTGGTTGAAGTCGTCGAGGTTGCTGGCAGCGACTTTGTGGAAGGAGTTTTCGTTGTGGCAGCCAACGCAGTCCGCTCCGAATTTGCCCTCGTGTGGGTCCTTGTGGCAGGTGGCGCATTCGCTGGTTTTAACGCCCAGCCGGTCTTGAAAAACGTTCTGCGGCGTGGCGGCCTCCATGCGGTGGCATTCGGCGCAGTCCACCTGTTTGTGCTTGCCTTTCAGCGGGAAATTGGTTTTGCCGTGGTTGAATTTGTCGAGGCTGCTCGTGGATGCGAAGGACTGCTCGTTGTGGCATTGCTTGCAGTCGGCGCCGAGGTGGTTTCGGTGCGGGTCGTCGTGGCAGGCGTTGCAGTTCTTGAACGGAACGTCCGCAAAGCGCTGGAAATCCTTGCCGTTTTTCACTTCCATTTTATGGCACTCCTTGCAGTCCACGGTTTTGTGTTTGCCCGCCAGGGCGAAGTCGGTTTTGTCGTGGTTGAACTTGGTGGCGGGCTTGAAATCCTCGGTCGTGTGACATTTGGCGCAGTCGTTCGCCATTGTTTTCTGGTGGTAATCTTCGTGGCAGTCGAGGCATTTTTGGCCGAGGCCGAGGTAGGTGTCCTTCTTTTTTTTGAGGGTTGGGTCGTCCATGTAGTCGGGCTTGTGGCATTCCCGGCAGTCAATTTTTTTGTGCGCCCCGGTCAGCTCGTAGCCCGCCAGCGTGTGGCTGAACTTCTTTTCGTCGAAGCGCACCATGTCGAAATTGCGCCCGTGGTGGTCGCTGTGGCAGGTGGCGCAGTCCTTGCCCTTCACGTCCTTCGAGACGTGGTAACCTTCTTTTTTATCAATGCGGCTCTTGATTTCCTTGTGGCAGGCGAGGCATTTGTTGTTGGATACCTTGTCGCCGAGGTCGTGGCACTGGGTGCAGTTGGACATGCCTTCCAGCTTGGCATGTGCGGAGGAGAGGTCGCCGGGGGAAAGCTGGGCAGTGGCCCTGGCGGTGAGCAGGGCGAGGAGAAGGACGATATGGAATATGTGGCGTTTCAAATCATTCTTTTACCAAAATGGACACTTCCAACCAACTTTTACAAACCGGTGTTTCGATGAAAGAGCCTTAGTTTTGTTTTCAAAATCATTCCAAATGGATTTGTCCGTCGAAAAATAATGAAAAGCTCCCGTGCCGTCCTGTTTTACCAGCAAATGCAGGCTGCCCTCGAAGAGGAGTCCCGCCGCCGGGAGGAGTTTCGGGAATGGCTCACCGAGGATGTCAAAGCCGAGTTCATCAACGGCGAAATCGTCATGCACTCGCCCGTGAAGCGGGGGCATTACCTATCGAGCAATAACCTCAATGTTTTGATAAAAACCTTTGTTTACATCAAAAAATTGGGAACGGTTGCCGTCGAAAAAGCCCTCATCGCCCTCACCCGCAACGACTACGAACCAGACATCAGCTTCTGGTCAAACGAAAAAGCCGCCACTTTTGACGACGAAACCATGCTGCATCCGGCACCTGATTTTGTGGTGGAAGTCCTCTCGCCAAGCACCAAGCGCAACGACCGCAAAACCAAGTACGAGGACTACGCCCTGCACGGCATCCGGGAATACTGGATCATTGACCCCGTGAAACAGTGCGTCGAGCAGTTTGCCCTGCTGGTGCCCGGGGACACCACTTACCTTCCCTACGGGAAATTCTTTCCCGGCGATTTCATCAAAAGCGTCGTACTGCCTGAGTTTGAAATCCCCGTTGCCGCCATTTTTGATGAAAAAGCCAACTTTGAGGCTTTGAAAAATTTGATGGGATAAATTATCGGTGTTTTTTCATCGTGTACCCAAACCGCTTCGTAATCTGCACCCCCGCCTTTTGCAAAAACTGCGTCGGCAACTCGCCCCCGGCAAAAATATAGACCAGGTCGTTGGGCAGGGCTTCTTGTCCTCCGGTTTCATCCATTGTCAAAACCGCCAGTTCTTTTTCAATTTTCAGCAGGTTGGTTTTCAGCTTCACGTCGAGCTTGCCCTCGCTGATGGCAGCTTCCAATTTTTCCCTGTTTTTGGGTTTCAGCCTGCTGAAGGCTTCGCTCCGGTAGCTGATAACCACATTGTTTTGCGCCACCAACGAGAGCGCCGCTTCGACCGCAGAGTCGCCGCCGCCCACCACGACCACATTTTTGCCACTGATGTTTTCCGGTTCGAGCAGGCGGTACGCTACTTTTTCGAGCAACTCGCCGGGAATGCCCAGCTTCCGGGGACTGCCCCGCCTGCCGATGGCCAGCAGCACATTTTTGGTGCGGAACGATTCGCCTTTGAGGGTCATCACGTTGAAATGGCCGTTGTCCACAAGGATGCCCTCCACTTTTGTGTTTTCCCGGATGCTGATATTGTTCTTCGCCAGCACCGTCTGCCACAAATCCAGCAGTTCCGATTTGCTGGTGTTGTACAGCTTCACCTTGCCGTACAGCGGCAAATCCATGGGCGCCGTCATCACGATTTTGGAACGGGGAAAATTGAACACCGTGCCGCCCAGCGAGTCCTGTTCGAGGGTCAGGAAATTCAGCCCGTGCTTTTTGGCGGTCAGGGAGGCCGAGATGCCCGCCGGGCCTGCGCCGATGATGATTAAATCGTAGGTGGCGTCGTCCCGTTTGAACCCCGATTTGGCAATGCTCTCCACGGCGGCTTCCCCTTGTTCCACGCTGTTTTTTATCAGCCCCATGCCGCCCAGTTCCCCGGCGATGAAGATGCCCTGGACGTTGGTTTCGTAGTTTTCGTTGAGGTGCGGAAGGTCAACGCCCCTTTTTTCCGTGCCGATGACCAATGAAATCGCTTCCACCGGGCAACTGTGAAAACACGCCCCATGCCCGATGCACTGCGAGGCGTTCACCAGCGTTGCCCTGCCGTTCACGATGCCGATGATGTCTTTTTCCGGGCAGGCTTCGATGCAGGCGCCGCTTTTGATGCAGGTGCCCAGGTCTATCACCGGGTGCAGCGACATCGGCTCGAAAGTGCCGTCCTGTATCGCCTTTTCGATTTTGGCTTCCACGACTTTCGAGGCACTTTTTTCCTTTTTTAAATAAAGGTAAATGACAAGAAAGCAAAACAAGCCGACAGCGCCGTAAATGAAAATTTGTTCGAGCAGCATAGCTTTTTTTTCAGGTTGAGAGGGGTTGAGATGGTTGAGCGGCTTCCCTCAACTATCTCAACCCTTCTCAACCATTTTAAAAAATCCACCTGTAACCAAAAACCAGCGTGACGGCTACGTGGATTACCATGATTATCAACATGATGAGGGCAAATGGCAAATGTGCTACGTGCCAGTATTTGAACAGTTTTTGCATGGTCACCAGCCGCTCGATGCGGTTGTTCAACGAGATTTCGTTGCTGATCAGCTTCGCAACTTTCCGCACGTCGGCATTGGAGAGCCTGTTTTCCCGCAGGGTGCTTTTCACCCGACCGATGGTCTTTTTGTCGTCAAAATATTTGCTGACCATCCTGGAAAATATATTCCCGCCCGCCCTTTGGCTACCGATTTTCACAGCCTCCAAAACGGACTGATAGCCGGCTTCATTCAGCCGGTACGAACCTTTCAGGACGTCCCCCAGGTCGCCTTTCATTTCCTTGACCTCGTTCAGGCTCAATTCCCGCCCCTCGATGGTCCTGGGTATTTGGATGTAAATGAACCTGCCGATGACCCCGCTCGCCACCACCGCCACCATGCTCCAAAAACTGATGGACACGATGCCGCCAAACTTGAACGCCGTGTGGAACAAAATCATCACCGGCCCTAAGCTGCACAGGAAAATGTGGAACTCCAGCCAGTATTTCAGCCTGCCCAGCCTTGCAAGGAATTTGTACTTTTTCTTGGCGATGTAGCCAAACACCCCAATCAAAATCAGCAACGTGCCGACGATGCCCAACCCGTGACCGAACGCCCCGCTCGGCTTGAACCAATTGTGGTCGGGATGGTAAAACCGCTCCTCGATGGGGGTGCTGTAATACGGGACGCCCTTGTACAGCAGGAACAAAAACGTCAGAGCAACAATGCTTGCCAGCGTAGTAATGTAAATTCTATGAGCGAATTGGGTCATACTTTACCAGTGTTTTTTGGGGCGTAAAGTATTCAATTAAATTGCAACTGAACATGACATAAGTCATCAAAAACCACTGAACCTGGCGAAAGAGCATCTGAAAGGGCATCTTACATCTACTGAAATGACAGCCTTCAATGGATTGTTAAACTGCACATCGTTCGGATTGCTACCTATGAATTGGTTTCGAGGAAAAAAAAAGAAAGGTTGCCCAAGAAGTGAAAAGAACCATCAGTTGTTTTGGCCGGTGGCAAAAAGGTCGAATCAGCTACAAAACCTTGTGCCTCAAGTCTATTTTTTTACATTTGCCAACCACTCAATCAGCTTGACATGTCATCGAAAAAAAACAAACCGAAGCCAGCCAACCTGCCCAAACCAACATCATCGTCCGCATCCCGCCTGCCCCGGCTGTGGCCGACGGGGCTGGTCATCGCCGCCTTCAGCTTCTTGCTGTACGCCAACACGCTCGGCTACGACTACGTGCTCGACGATTTCTCGGTCATCAAGGAAAACTTCGTGACCAAACGGGGCTTCGACGGCATCCCCGACCTCTGGACGCACCACTCCCGCTACGGCTACTGGAACAGCAGCGGCGAACTCTACCGCCCCATCCCCATGACGATGTTCGCCGTCGAATGGGCGCTGGCACCCGACACGCCCGCCCTCGGCCACGTCATCAACGTGTTGCTGTACGCCCTGAGCGGGGCGCTGCTGTTCGTCACCCTGGCACGGTGGATGCGGGGCTACCACCTGCTGCTGCCACTGCTCACCACGCTGTTTTTCATGGCGCACCCGGCGCATGTGGAGGTGGTGGCCAACATCAAAAGCCGGGACGAAATCGTGATGTTCGGGCTGGCCGTGCTGGCGTTGAATTTTTTGTGGAAATACTTGGAAACCAACAAGTTAAGTGCCCTGTTGCTGTCACTGGCGAGCTACACGCTGGCGCTTTTTTCCAAGGAAAACGCCGTGACCTTCGTGGCTATCGTGCCATTGATGATGTATTTTTTTACGAAAAAAAGCCTGCCCAAAATTGCCCGGACGACGGCGTTTTACGTCATCCCGGCGCTGCTGTTCGTGCTGGTGCGGCGGGCCGTCATCGGCTCCCTGACCAACCCAAGCGAGATCTACGTCATGGACAACATCCTTGCGGGGGCGCAGGGTGCGGCGTATTACGCCAATGCGTTTTTGGTGCTGGGCAAATACCTCTGGACACTGCTCGTGCCGTACCCGCTCTGCAGCGATTTCGGCTTCAACCAAATCCCGCTCACCGACTGGGGCGACTGGCGGGTGCTGCTCTCGCTGGCGGTGTGGACAGGCATCGGCATTTTTGGGCTGCTGCGCCTGCGGCGGCGTGACCTGTGGGCCTTCGCCATCCTGTTTTTTTTCATCAATTTCTCCATTTTCACCAACCTGTTCCTCACCATCGGCACCAGCTACGGCGACCGCCTGCTGTACTCGGCGTCGCCAGGTTTTGCGCTGGCGCTGGCGCTGGTTTTGATGAAAATCTTCAAGGTGGAAACGGCTGCACCGAAGGCGGAAAATTTCAGTTTTCTGGCGCAAAAAAAGGGGCTGCTCGCTGTGGCGGGCGTGGTGTTGCTGGCGTACAGCGTGCTGACGTTCAGCCGCAACTTCGCCTGGAAGGACAGCTACACGCTCTACGACACCGACATCGAAACGGCACCGAACAGCGCCAAACTCAACTTCCACTACGGCCTCGAAATCGTGCAGAAGGGCCTGAAAGCCACCGACCCACAGGAGCAAAAAGCCTACTACGACCGGGCGAAGCAGCGGTTTGAACATGCGCTGCAAATCTTCCCCGCCTACCACGATGCGTACTCCCAACTCGGCCTCGCCTACTACCGGGAGAAAAACTACGACAAGGCGCTCGAAAACTACAGCCTGGCGCTGAAATTCAAGGCCAATTTCCCGCTGGTGTACAGCAACATGGGCATCATCTACTTCGAGCGGGGCGACTTAGTGAAAGCGAAGGAGGTGTACGAAAAAGCGGTGCAGTACGACCCCCGCATGGTGGATGCGCTGCGCAACCTCGGTGCGGTGAACGCCATGCAGAAGAATTTCCCGGAGGCCATCAAATGGTTCAAGCAGGGCCTGCAATACGACCCCGAAAACCCCACGCTCAATTTCTACCTCGGCTCGGCGTACAAGGACAGCGGGCAGCCGGAATTGGGGAAGCCGTTTTTGGAAAAGGCGTACCGGCTGGACCCGAAGTTGAAGAAGTGACCTTGGTTACTTAAAAAATCATGGCAAGCTGTGTTACTTTGCACGATTATTTCTATCCATTAGCTGATGTTGTAGCTTCGCAAAAATCACAGACCATCCGTGCAAACTGACTTTGCCACAAAACTACTGCCCCGCATTTTCCCATTCCTCAATTGGTGGCCGGAAGTCAATAAAGAAACGTTGAAATCCGACCTGTTCGCCGGAATGACTGGTGCGGTGATTGTGTTGCCGCAGGGGGTGGCTTTCGCCATGATTGCCGGTTTGCCGCCGATTTACGGGCTTTACACGGCGATGGTGGTGCCGGTGGTGGCGGCGCTGTTTGGCTCGTCAAGGCACCTGGTGTCGGGACCGAACACACCGATTTCGCTCGTGGTTTTTGCGGCGGTGAGCCAACTTGGAGCTACCCCAGGTACCGAAGAATTTATCGCTAAAGCATTGACCATCACATTGTTGGCTGGTATTTTCCAATTTGCACTTGGCTTTGGGCGAATGGGTACGCTCGTCAATTTCGTATCGCATGTGGTGGTGGTGGGTTTCACGGCAGGGGCGGCGCTGCTCATCATGGAGAGCCAGATGAAACATTTTTTGGGCTTGTCCATCCAGCCGGGGAAGTCGTTTATCGAGACCCTCGAAGCCATTGCGTTCAACCTGCACCACACCAATCTTTACGCACTGGGAGTAGGTGCTTTCACGTTGCTATTGGCGCTTTTTTCAAAAAAATTCTTCCCGAAAATACCCAACCTGCTCGTGGCCCTCATCGGCGGGAGCTTGCTGGCGTTCGTGCTGGGCGGGGAGTCGGTGGGCCTGAAAATGGTAGGTGAAGTGTCGGGCCGGTTGCCCAGCCTGTCGCTGCCCGATTTTAGTTTCCACGCGGTGACCGAACTGGCGCAAAGTGCTTTTGCCATCGCGCTGCTGGGCCTTATCCAATCGGTAGCTATTGCCCGTTCCATCGCAGTGAAATCACAACAATTCATCGACAGCAACCAGGAATTTATTGGACAGGGGTTGTCAAATATTGTCGGGAGTTTTTTCTCGTGTTACGCAGGTGCCGGGTCGTTCACACGCTCCGGGCTGAACTACGAGGTCGGGGCGAAGACACCGATGGCTGCGATTTTCGCATCCATCCTGCTGTTGATTATCGTGCTGCTCGTGGCACCACTGATAGCCCACCTGCCCATCGCTGGCATGGCTGCTGTCATCTTGCTGGTTGCTTACAACCTGATTGATTTCCAATTCAGCCGCACCGTGCTTAAGGCCAGTAGGAGGCAAGGCATCGTGCTCATCATCACCTTCCTTTCCACCCTGTTCCTCGACCTGGAGAATGCCGTGTACATCGGCGTGATTTTCTCGCTGGTTTTTTACCTGCAACGGGCCTCCACGCCCAACGTGGCGGTCATGGCACCCGACCCAGCCGATGCCCACCGCCGGTTTATTTATCTGGAAAGAAAAAAATTGCCGGAGTGCCCGCAGATGAAAATCCTGCGACTGGACGGTTCGATTTTTTTCGGCTCCGTGATGCACATCGCCGCTGAAATCAGGCGGTTGGTGGACGACGAAGCGCCGGAAGTGAAAACCCTGCTCATCATTGCACGGGGCATCAATTTCATCGACGTGGCCGGCTCGGAGTGGTGCTTACAGGAGGCAAAAAGGTGGAAGCAAAAAGGCGGCGGCCTGTACTTTGCCGGGCTGAAACTGAACGCCCAGGAGACGCTCATGCGGGGTGGGTTCCGGCACGAAATCGGCGAAGACCATTTCTTCGTTTCCAAAGAGGAAGCGCTGACGGGCATCGTCCCAACCCTGAACGGGAACATCTGCGCCACCTGCACGAAGCGGATTTTCATGGAATGTACCGGGATGCCCGGGGCCACCGAAAATCAAGGCGCTCAAGCTGCTGCCGAAGCCATTTGACCCCGCCTCAACTTTTTTTGTCATTCTGAAAGAAACTGCCCACTTTTGACCCCGCTTTTCAAGGATTTTTCAATGGCAAAAAGCAGACAAGGCACGGAAACCAGTTCCTTCGGCACCAACGGCAGGGTGAACCACGACGCCTCGAAATTTTACAATTCGAGGCTGTACTCGGAATTGGAAACCGGGAAGGCGGCTGAAATTACCCTGACGGAATTCCCGGCGGCCCTCGAAAACCGCATCCTGCCGACCTCCGCCGAAGACATGTCCGCCATCCCCGACGGCTCCGTCCACCTGATGATCACCTCCCCGCCCTACAACGTTTCCAAGGACTACGACGAAGACCTGTCGCTGACGGAGTACCTGGCTTTTTTGAAAAAAGTGCTCCGCGAAACGCACCGGGTGCTGGTGCCCGGCGGCCGTGCCTGCATCAACCTCGCCAACCTGGGCCGCAAACCCTACATCCCCCTCACCGCCCACCTCACGCTGCTCATGCAGGAAATCGGCTTCCTCATGCGGGGCGAAATCCTCTGGGACAAAGGTGCCAGCTCCAGCGGCAGCACGGCCTGGGGCAGTTGGCAAAGCGCCTCCAACCCCATCCTGCGGGACGTTCACGAGTACATCCTGATTTTCTCGAAGGGGGACTACAAGCGGCATTTGACCAAAAAAGAAAAAACGGTGAAACGCAGCACCATCAGCCGCGACGAGTTCCTCGAATGGACGAAAACCATTTGGCAGATGAGCGCCGAATCCGCCCGGCGGGTCGGGCACCCGGCACCGTTCCCGGTGGAGTTGCCGCACCGGCTCATCCAGTTGTATTCCTTTGAAACGGACATTGTGCTCGACCCGTTCATGGGCAGTGGCACAACGGGCTTGGCCGCCCTGCGCAGCGGGCGCAAATTCGTGGGTTTCGAGACGGTGGAGGAGTACGTGGCGCTCGCCACGAAGCGCCTCGCAGCGGTTCAGATGCCGAACTGCCCGAAGTGATAATCCGTGTGCTTGTACATGTGCCGCCCCCACTCCTCGGCGGTCATTTTTCCGAAAAATGGATGCTTCACGACCGTCGCCACCTGTGGCCCGGCAGTTAATTTTTGAAAGTTTCGGAGGAAATTTTGCTTCTCCACCTCAAAATCCATCTCGCCCCTCATCAGGAATTCGGGAGCCGTTGGCGAGTTTTTCGAGTAGGGTTTTTCGCTCAGGATAGACTTTTTTATCATCGGCCCGATGAGCCGGAAGAACCACGGCATCGGTTTCAGGGTCAGTTCGCCGGTCGGCGTTTTCAGGGCCGCTCCGCAATGCGCCAGCATCTGGGCAGCGTTCATTTTGCCCCACTGCGGCGTGGTGCCGGGAGTCAGTTTTTCCAGCCGTTCGAGCAGTTCTTGTTGCGAAGCAGGCTCAAAAAATGATTTCATGGTTTTGTTTTTTTTTAAAAATGAATGGTAAAGTTCCTGATAATCAATGTTTTACTCCCTCTCCTCCCTGCCTCAGCCATTTCACTGTCTCCGCCAGCCCATGTTCCAGCGGCGAGGGAGCGTACCCAAGTTCGGCCTGTGCCTTTTCGCTGGAAAGCTCCCAGTGGTAGCCGTACCGCCTGACCCAGGGCGGGGTGAGCACGGGCGGGGTACCGGTCAGGTTGGCCCGCATTTCCATGAACCTTGCAGCAACGTGCATCACTGGCAGCGGAATTTTGAACATGCGTACCTCCTTGCCCGACAAGCCGGAAAGTATCCTGAAAAAATCGTTGAACGACGCATTCCCGCCCCCCAGGATGTAGCGTTCGCCTGCCCTGCCCTGCTGCATGGCCAGCACATGGCCCTGCACCACATCGTCGATGAAAACGTAGTTGCCAATGCTGTTGCCGTCGCCGGGCAGCAGGCGGAATTTACCTTCGAGGTACATTTTCACCATCCTCGTCACACCGTTGCTGTCGCTGAGGAGGCCGGGGCCGTACACCCGGCTGGGGTTGACGGTCACGATATCCATGCCCTGCGCCGTGAAGCTTGCAGCGGTGGCCTCGGCCTGTGCTTTCGAGCGGTCGTAGTCGGTGAAATAATCGGTCCGGCGGGGCGTGGACTCGTGCGAGGCGGTGCCGTCGGAGGGGCTGATGGTGCCCGCCGTGGAGGTGAACACGATGCGCCTGGCCCCGCCCTGCCGGGCTGCCTCGAAGACGTTGAGCGCCCCCTGCACATTGTAGTTGTAAAAAGTCTGCGGGTCCTTGTCCCAGGGTTTGGCGAAAGCCGCCACATGGAACACCGCTTCGCAATCCTGCACGGCATGTTCGAGGCTGTGGGGGTCGAGGAGGTCGCCTTTTTTCAAAACAATGCCCGGCACATGCGTCAACTCCCCGGTTTTCGATTCGCTGCGGTACAGGGCGTGGACGGTGTGGCCCTCCCCGGCGAGCCGTTTGGAAAGTTTGGTGCCGATGTAGCCGGTCGCTCCGGTGATTAGGATTTTCATGGCCAGATAAAATACGGGGTTCTGTAAAAAGTCCCAGCGGGACTTTTTACAGAACCCCGTCCCAGAAAATTACTCGACCACCAACTTTTTCACAAACGTCCCGGTCGTGGTTTTCACCTGCACGAAATACAGCCCGGACGGCACCCCGGCAATGTTCAACCGATGGTGGTTGGCCACCTGTCCAACCATCCGGGAGGGCATCTGGCGGCCCTGCACGTCCAGCACCTGCACCGACTCCGGCGTACCCGACATCGGCCCGACCACCACCGTCACCTCGTCGTTGGCGGGGTTCGGGTAGAGGTACACGTCGTCGTTTTCCACCACGCTGCTGGCATCGCTGGGTGCGGCATTCGGGTCGATTTTGATGTTGAAACGGGGCGTTCCCGTGAACCCGCCCCCGCCGTCGTTGACGTTGAACGTGAAATAATCGTACAGCGCGGCGGGGTTCGTGTTGGTGTATTCCACCGCGCTGCCGTACACGTCGAGCATGGTGAAATGGCTGCCCACGCTGAGTTGTACGCCGTTGCGGGAAACGGTGCCGTGTTCCGTGTTTTTGACGATGGTAAATTCCAGTTCGGAGGGCAGGTTGTCGGCATCGGTGACGATGAGCCGGTCGGAGTACACGAGGCGGCTGTCGTTCGGCGGTACGCCGAGCGTGTCGTTTTTAATCACCGTCGGATTGGTGGCCTGCAAGCCTGCGCAGATTTCCAACTGCCAGTCGTTGAACGTGCCGCCTTCGCCCAGCGAGTTCACCACTTCCAACTCGAAAATCCAGTCGCCCAGCGCATTTTTACCCACAAAATCAGCCAACTGGCCTTCCGGTTTGTACGTCTGGCCAGCCGTCGGGCAGTTCGTCACCGTGAACGGCGACTGGTCGTCGAAGCCGTTGTTGAGGGTTCCACTGTTGCAGGGCGGCGTGTCCAGCAGCACGACCGACGTGGCGTCCGGCCCTTTGAGCCGCAGCACCACATCGCCGAGGGCGTTGTGCGTGGCCTTCACGTTGGTGAGGTTCACGTCGCTGATGGTTCCCGCCTGTGCCACGTTGATGACCGACTGGATGAGCGGCAGCCCCGTGCCGGGGATGTTGATGTTGTTTTGGGTGCTTGTCAAGTCCAGGCAGGTCTGCGACACCGTGCGGAAGCTGAACGGGTCGCTAAAATCGCCGCTGCCGCATTCGTTCGAGGCCCGCACCCGCCAGTAGTACACCTGGTCGTCGTTGAGTGTCAGGCCGGGAGTGAACTGGGCGTTGGTCAGCCCCGTGCCACTGTCCACGATGTTCGTGAAGGCCGGGTCGGTGGCGATTTGGATGTCGTAGGTCAGGGCGTTCGGCAGTGCCGACCAGGTGAAATCGGGCAGCGTTTCTTCGCCGGAAGCCCCGTCGTCAGGCGAGGTGGCCGTGATGCCGGAGAGATCCGTGTCAACAATCGTCAGGGTAAAAAAACGCAACGCATCCGGCTGGCCTGCTGACGTGGCGAGGATGTCGAGGAGCAAGTCGCCAGTTTGCGTTGCACCGCTCGTGTTGATGGTCAGCGTGGTGGGCTGACCTGCCATCACAGGGTTGGTGGTGTAAGTCTCGGTAACACCTGCGGGCAATCCGGTGACCGAAAACTGCACATCGCCGGTGTAACCGAGTAGTGCCTCCGTTTCCAATTCCACTTCCAGTTCATCGCAGGACAAGCCACCTTCGGGCGGCGAAGTGGCGAACAGGAAGCCCGGTTGCAGCGGAGGCGCGATGGTGAAATTCTGGTTCGAAATGTCGAAGAAAATATTGTCCGCCGCCTCCACCCGGATGCGAGCGGTGGTGGTCGGCAGGTTGGGCAGTACGACGAAAGCCGAGCCGTCGTTGGCCGTTTGCGTGAGCAGCAGGGTCGGGTACGTCAGACCACCGTCGGTGCTCAGGTGGATGTTGACGAGATGCGAGTTGACCGGGGCAAGATTGGTGTTGGCGACGTCCCAGGTCACTTCCACGTACTCGCCCACGTCGAAAGTCTCGCCACCGTTCGGGTACGTGACCACGAACGGCCCGGCGGTGGCGGTGGATTGAAAAACAATTTCATCGATGTTGTAAGCACCTGCGTTGGGATGGTTGTCGCGCACGGTGAAGTGGAACGTGAGTACCCGACTGGTGGTTGGCAGCAACTCCGCAGGGTCGGGGGTATTGCTCAGGATGGTTTCCAATCTGGGGAAATACCTCGTTGGCGTTGTCACGGGCTGGAATGAACGGAACATCGGGGATGTGCCCGTGTAAGTGCCCAGTGTACTCATTGGGCCGAGGTCGTACTGCTCCCAACAGTAGGTCAGCCCGGCATCTTCGGCATCGGTAGCCTCGCCCGTGAGCGAAAACGGCGTTTCGATGGGGATGAAAAAACCGCCCACCGTCAGGATGTTGGACACTGGCGTAGTGTTGCCGCCTGCGAGAACTACCTCGCACGACCCACCGGGGCCTGACCTCGTGAAGGCCGTGATGCGCTGCATGGCGTTGTTGTGGAAATAGTCGTCGCTGGTGGGTTGGATATGGTTCACACCGCATACATCGTTGCCGTTGTAGCACATGATGGTACTGCCGCTGCCGGGTTCGTAGGCCGTTTCGGGCGATTCGTTCATCATGTCGCACTTGTTGAAGTTGTGCAGGGCATTGAACTGATGCCCCATCTCGTGGCCGACGATGATGTAAAACAACGGGCCGTTGTACGGGCCAAATTTGCAGGAAGCCGCCCGTGCTTTCGGGTAGCCGTTCAGGATGTTGCCATCGCAAACGCCGCCCGTGGAGGCCAGGCCACCGCCCTGTGTACCGAGCACGTGGCCGATGTCGTAGCCCGTGACCCCGTAGGCCGTGTTCAATTCTGCCGGGTTCTGGTCAATCATGTTCTGCGTGTTGCCGTTCGTGTAGGGGTCGGCACCGGCAGGGCCGATGAAAAAAGTCTGAGTGGTGTTGGCAATCAGCACCACCCGCACGGCCACGTCCCGCTCGAATACGCTGTTCACGTTGTTGATGACAGTGGTTACGTTCGACAAAATTGTGGCGGCTGTGTTGCCGTAATCGAACGAATATTCAGACGTGGTGGCCACTGCCAATCGGTACGTGTAGAGGTCCACCGGCGGGGCACTGCGGTCGGTGTTCACGTTGAAGTTTTCAGTGAAATCCTCCGCTTCCTGCGCCGAATGCTCCACCATGCACTTGAACTGCGTGGCTTCCGCCGTTGACAAATCGACATCTTTCAGCCAGAAACTGAGGTACACCGGCTGCTGCGGCCCCTCCGGGGCGATGAGCGCCGTGCTGCCCGCCGTGTGGACGATGGCGTGGAAACCCTCCAGCGTGTAGTCGAGCCGCATGGTGGTGGAGGGGTTCGCCAGGCTCTTCCCGGCGAAGGTTTTTATCATCGGAAACTGCTCCGCCAGCGCCGGTTCCATGATGGGCGACTCCCAGACGGCGAAGTTCTCCATCGTGCCGTCGGGCATCGGGAGCGTGACGGTCAGCGGGGCCGACTGGGCGGCGGCGGTGAACTCCATCGGGGCCAGCCGCAGGTGGTTGCGCATCGCGTCGAGGTCGAGCGTGAGCGCCCGGTAGGTTTTCGGCAAAAAAGCAGGGGTCGTGTTCAACGTTTTTTCCCGCTCGTGCCAGAAGGTAGCGCCGGATTGCGCCAGCAGGATAGCGGCAGAGAGCAGGGCGGTGCAAGTAGTCAGGATTTTTTTCATGCTGAATTGATATTTTTTTTTGAAATCCGCTCCTTGCCTTTTCAGGCGAAAGAACAGTTTCGCAAAGCTAAACAACCAAACCAGCTTGAGGAAACGACAGGGAACAGGTTTGGCTATTTTGGTGACAAAATGGAGGTCAGTTCGTTTTCAGGCAACTTTCGGCAATCGCCTCGTCCTGAAATAGGTTGACTCCTAAAAACAGGGGCGAGGAGGATTGGAGGACGGATTGAACGGATGCAGCGGATTGGAACGGATTTTTTCTTTGATAAAAAATCTGTCACTTGGAAGCGATTTTTGAAAAACAAAAAATCCGTTTTTATCCGCCGCATCCGTTCAATCCGTTGTCCAATCCTCCTCGCGCTTCTCGCGCAAAGGAAATCAATTGGTTTAAAATATTCCGAATTCGCCGCAAGGTTCGGGCAAGTGCAGCCTAAAACGCCAAATGGCACGACCCTTGCGTAGTTTTTGCATCCCTTCTCTCATTCTCCCCCCTGCAATTTGTTTAATCAACTTACTCATCCGTTATGACAACATCACGTCTATTCCTGCTACTGCTGTGCAGTTTCTTCTCCTTTTCCGTTTCCGCCCAACTCGATTTCAAACTCCAACTCATGCCCAATGGCACCAGGTGGGGGGTGTACGCGATACCCGATTCCACCATTTCGCCCAGCTCGAACACCATCACCGGTTCCGGGCAGGTGACGATAGTGGCACCGCTCGGTTTTGAAATCGAGGGGTTTCAGAACGGCAGTGGCCTGTGGACCAACAACGCCGTGATCAATGCCCCGGTGGAGAACCCAAGCAGGTCGTACATCTCGTTCGGCCTGGTCAGCGACATGCCGGGAATCGACTACTCTGCCACACAGCCGACCCTGCTTTTTACTTTCAAAAAAACGGGCGACTGCCCCGACAGCCTGCACCTGATTGAAAACGGTGTGGACCCCTTCGACCAGTTGCCCAACTCCGCCAACAGCAACCCCGGCAACGAAATCACGGTCATCGACTTCGGTGTTTTCCCTATCGGGCAATACACCTACCATGACAATATCGCCCTGTACGCCTGGGACTGCCACGACTGCGACGGCGACGGCATCCCCAATGCCCACGAAGATACCAACGGCGACGGCGAATGGACGCCTGGCGTGGACGTTTCCGACCTCTGCGATGGCGGCGGCGGGTGCGAAGCCATCACGGCGGCGCAACTTCGCTGCGCAAGCGGCGGCACGGGCTGCGGCGACAACCCGTCCGGGCCGGTTTCCCTGGCCATCGACATCACGGGCGGTACGCCGCCCTTCACCGTAAAATATTCCAACGGTAGCACCATTCTCACGCTCCAAAATTACCAGAGCGGCACCTCGTTCGCCGTGCCCGCCTCCAACGGGGCGGTGTACTCACTGGTGGAAATCACCGAGTCGGAAGGCTGCGCAGGCAACCCCGACGACTTCACCGGGGAAGTCGAAATCCTCCTTCCCGGTGCTGCGCAATTTACCACACAACCTGCCAACGTGACGGTTTGCGCCGCCCAGAGCGCTTCCTTTGAAGTTTGTGCCTCGGCCACCAACGGCAGTTTCGACATCCGCTGGGAGTTCTCCACCAACCAGGGCGCCACCTGGCAACTGCTCAACCTGACCGGCGTTTTCAGCCAAAGCGACTTGGGCAACGGTTGCAAAACCCTGTTCGTGGACAATGTCACCGGATTGCACGGTTACCGTTTCCGGGCCGTTGCCGAAGGCACCAACGTAGCAACTGCGACCTCGCAGGCAGCTACGCTCACGGTGCAGGGGCCGATTCAGGTGGGTTCTCAACCTGTGAACGTGAAGGTTTGCGGCGGGGAGCCTGCCGTTTTCACCGCTGATTTCATCAACAACGGCGGCGGCGACATCGAATACACCTGGCAACTCAGCCACAACAACGGCGCTTCCTGGTGGGATGCCATGCCAGGCCCTGACCTCACCGGCATTAACTCGACCGTACTGACGCTCGAAAACGTGCCCGGCAATTTCAACGGCGACATTTTCCGCCTGCGGGCAAGGGTGGGCGACTGCGGTTTCGTGTACACCCAAACCGCCCTGCTGACGGTGGAAGGCCCGCTGGAAGTGACGGCCCACCCCGCCAACGTGAAGGTTTGCGCCGGTGAACCTGCCGTTTTCACGGCCGGGTTCGGCAATTTCGGTGCAGGCAGCACCGACTACAAATGGCAAACGAGCCACGACAACGGGGCCTCCTGGCAGGACGTTGCGCAAAGTGCCAACGTCACGGGTGTGAACTCCACCACGTTGACCCTCCTCGATGCTACCCTGCAACACAACGACCGTTTCCGCTTGAGGGGAAAAGTGGGCACCTGCGGTGCTGTGTTTTCCCTGACTGCACTGCTGACCGTGGACGGGCCGGTGGAAATCACGGCGCAACCTCAGTCCACCACCATCTGCCGGGGCAGCGAGGCTTGCTTCGAGGTGGCGGCGACGGTGGCCAACGACGGGCAACCCAGCTACCAGTGGCAGGTGAAAATGCCGGGCAGCACTGACTGGGCCGACATTGC
>JACRAN010000010.1 GCA_016234735.1 Bacteroidota bacterium
ACACACACCGCAAGTGCCGCTTCGCTCAACACTTGCTCGAACTTTAACTTTTCCGCTGGCACAAAGTCACCAGAACTGCCAACGAACGGTGTCCGGCAGAATCCTTTGCGTTTAATACCCTAACACCTACCTTCGCACCGCAACCATCTCATTCAAAAGCATGATAAACCTGCAAAGATTAAAGATTCATATTTCAGCGGAGATAGGCGAAGTCTCTGCGCTGCGGCGGCTGCCATGAACCACGTCACTGGATTCCAGTCTTATGCCGGGATACAATATGTCTTTGCGAACCGGAAATGGCTGGTAGTGTTTGTGCCCGGGTTTTTAGCCGGGCAAGTGAATTTGTAGAAACGGGGTGATATGAATCACCCCATTTCTTTTCAGATAGGTATATCAAGCCAGAGTAGCAAGTCTTCTACCCCACCAATTGGACATTCACGGCAATCGGCCCCTTCGGCCCTTTCTCGATTTCAAAAGTGACCTTGTCGTTTTCTTTTATCGGGCCTTCCAGCGAATTAATGTGAACGAAAATGCGCTCTTCCGTTTCCTTGTCTATGATGAACCCGAAACCTTTGGAATCATCAAAAAAGCTGACTTTTCCTTTCCGGATAACGTCCGCTTTTTCTCGCTTCGGCACCCCAATTTCAATGTCTTCCTTTTTTACTTTTTTCACCTTGCTCGGATCCGGTCGGGTTGAAGTAAGGTTGCCGTCTTCGTCCACATAGGCAATCATGTCCTCGAAGGATTTGCCCTCTTCCTTACCGGCTTTTCTTTGGTCTGACCGATACGCTTTGTCCTGCCTTTTTTTATGCTTTTTCTTTTCGTTTTCTTTTTTGCTGTACGTCTCTCTTGATTTCGCCATATTGTACTTTTTGATGAAGAAAATTCGATTCTTTGTTCAATAACACGCCCCGGTTCGCCGACTTTCCTCAGCAAACCGGGGCGTTCTGTCCGGTGGTTGGGAAAATTCCTTGTTTGTCAGCAGCGGCGGGATTGTTTTTTTTACGATCCGGGGGCAAAAGTACGAAGGGAACTGTGCATATTTTAAAAAAATGTCGGCGTGAACAGGGTTCACGCCGACATTTTCAATTTGTCGAACCATCAAATCCTCAGGTTCGCCTATGCTTTCACAAATTTCAGCATGGCCGTTTTCCCGTCGGACTGTATTTTGATGAAATAAAAACCAGCAGCAAAACCGCTCACATCCAATTGATAATCAAATACTTGGCTGCTTCCGGCCAACACATCCCGTTTGATTTCACGGCCCAATGCATCCAGCACCAGCACCTCCGGGGATTGGAGCGGCTGCGTGGCTTCCACGCTCAGTTGGAGCAGGGCGGCGACCGGGTTCGGCGACAGTTTCAGCGAAGCGTCCAACCGTTCGTCGTGGCTGGCGGAACTTTCCTGGATGTTGACGGTCATCGTTGCCAAAGGCGAATAACCCTGCCCGTCGGAAACCTTGAACCCGAACCCGGTGTACGGTAAGCCGAACTCGCCGGGGAGGGGCGTGAAGGTCAACGTGCCGATTTGAGCGGAAGCCAACTCCTGGCCAGCCGCAGCATTGGTGCCACCAATTTTCAGGGTGCCTTTGGCGGGCAGGGTGATGATTTTAAACGAGCTGAATGCGTCGTTCTCAATGTCTGCAAATGGAAAATCGGTCTGTGCGAAAATGAAGTCCATGTTTTTGATGCCCGTCACGGCAGCGTCCTGCGTGGTCGGGGCATCGTTGACCGGCTGCACGTTGATGGACATCGTGTAGTCGTCGGCACTCCACAGCCCCCCGTCATAGACTTTGAACTGGAAATCGGCGTACATCATGCCGTTTTCATTTGCGTCCGGCTCAAACTGGAGGCTTGGAATATCGAGGAACTGGATGATCTGGTTTGGCGTCACAGGTGTTACGCCGAGCGTCAGGCTACCTTTCGCAGGCAAGGAAGTGATTTGAACAGCCTGCAAATCATCGCCCGCATCGCCATCCAGAAAGATGAAATCGCTGGGGTCAAAATCCAGCAACTCGTCCTCCAGCACATTCACCACATTGTCGCTGGAAAACGGCGCATTCGGCAGGTCGATGGTGAGGTTTTCATAGTAAAAAGTGACGTTTCCGTAATACTCAAAAATGAAAACATCCACGTCGCCGTCGCTGTCCATGTCCGCCGAGGAGGGTATCACCACGTCGAAGCCGTTGGCCGAAATGCCGAACGGGTCGGGGACAGGGGTATCAAAAGCAGGCGTCTCGGGCGTCCCGACGTTTTCAGCGTAAAAAACCTGGGTAGTGTATCCGTAGCTCATAAAAAGCAAATCGTAATCGCCGTCGCCGTCCAAATCGGTGAGGTGCGGGACGGCCACCAAAGCAGCCGTCTGAATCCCGAACGGATTGGTGACCGGCAAATCAAAAGCGGGATTTTCTGTCGTGCCGGTGTTTTCAAAATAATACAAGTTGCCATAATACCCGCCGCCCAGCAGGTCGGTATCGCCGTCGTTGTCAATATCGGCGGCAGTTGCAAAATTGAAGGGTGGCGTAGCCGTCAGGCCAAATGGATTGGTGACAGGCACGGCATACGCAGGGTCAGTAACCATCCCTGTGTTCTCCTGGAAAGTAAAACCACCGGTGTAGAGGTTACCTGCAAACAGGTCCAAATCCCCGTCGTTGTCGATGTCCACAAAAATTGGCATGGCGTTGCTGCCGCCGTCCTGCAAGCCAAACGGGTCCACTTCGAGGTTATCGGCGGTGAAAAGCGCCACCTGCGGCACTCCCAGATTGGGGTAGAAGTACAAGCCCGGTTCGTAGGTGTTCTGGTCGTAGCTGAACACGACTAAGTCCAGGTCTGCATCTCCATCCACATCGCCCAAGCCGGGGTAGCCGTAGGTCATGCCGCTGATGATGCCGAAGGGCGAAGTCACCGTCGGGGCAAATGTTTGCGCTGCCAGCGGATCGGCAGCAGCCGTGCCCAGCAGGATGGCGATGCCCGCCAGCGACTCCCGCAGCCGTGCCTGCGGCAGCAGGTGGCCGATGCCCCTGAGCCGTTGGCGCAGTTTGGTCAACAGGTTCCGCCGCTCCGTGCCGGGCAGCAGTTGGAAAGCTCCGCCTTTCAACAGTCGGTTCACTTTTTTTGCGAGGTGCTTGTAGCGCCGCACCTTCGCCGAAAATGGTACGTGGTGTAATTTCATGTTATTGTTGTTAATGGTTTGTTGCCAATTGTTTCTGCCCTCACCTCTCACTTTCTCACCTCTCACCCTCTCACTTCTCTCACTCTCTCACTTCTCACCCTCTCACCTCTCCCGTTGCCCAGTACGTCGTTTCCGGCGTGGTCAGGCCGAGTTTGTATTCCGGTTTTTCGGTGTTCAAAATGCCGGGGCGCTGGTAGCCGGGGATGATTTGCACATCGTAGATCTCATCGACGGAAGCCTGGTAGCGGATTTCGGCGACCAACGCACCCGTCGGCAGGTGAACGACGGACACCCCGGCGCTCAGTGCCTGGTCGGCGATTTTAAGTTTGCCAAAGGTGGACGAACTTTTCCGCAGCTTCGACAGCCCGACGAACACGTAGTCGCCGTGCCTGCAAAGACCACGAACGAAGCCGTTGAGTTGGGTCACCACGTCGTATTTTCCGGTTTTTACGTCCATTTTCACCAATTCGCCAGTCGCCGACAGCAGCAGGTACAACCCGCCGTCGAACAACCTCGGCGAGTGTGGCATCGGCAGGTTGCGGGCCACGGTTTCGCCGCTCTCCACGTCCATGACGATGCCGCCGGTGGTCACGTCGGGCCGCCAGCCCTGCGATGTGTCGCTGGTGCTGAACGCCGTGACGTACTTCGGTCGGCCATCGAGCAGCGCCATGCCGTTGAGGTGGCAGCGGTCTTCGCTGGCCAAGTGGCTGATGAACGGCGGCTTCCAGATGGGCGTGAAACTGTAATTGTCGTCGATTTTGATGATGCAGGAGAACGAGGTGTTCACGGCGAAAAGCTGCCCACCGGTGCCCCAGTCGAGGTCGTGGATATCGATTTGGCCGGTGAAATAGCTGGCACGGGGCACGAACAGCGCATCGTAGGTGGCCGGTTTTTTTGGGTAATGCGTGGCAAGTTCAGGCGAGTTGACGAGTACCAGCACCTCGTCGAGGCAGGCGATGGCCATTTTTTCGCCGTGCAGGGCAATGCCCATCGGCTTCGCAAAATTGCGGGGAAGTTGCGCCAGTTCGTCCTCGTTTTTGGCCGACAGGAAAATCACTTTGCCCGCCTGGAAAGTGCTGAGGACCAGCGTACAGCGCAGTTGAAGGAGCAGTTCCGGCAGGTTCGGCGAGTACGTAAAACTGAACGGCGGTGGCGCTGAGGGTGGTGTCTGGTTCATGCGTGGCTATTTCCGGCAAAGAAAGGAACCCCGCCGCTGACTGCCCGCTTTTCCCCTGTTAAAATTTGCTGAAACTTGATTTCGGCGGGGTTTTCTAATTTTGCCGCGGCGGCTTTTTTTCACGCAAAGACGCTAAGGGTTGAGAGTCAGTGCTTTGCGGCTTTGCGTGAAAACCTCTGCGGCTTTGCGTGAAAAAAAAATGACCAGTTTGACTCAAACCCCCAAACACTCACCACTATGACCGTTGACCAATTTTTTGAGCTTTTTTTGGAAGAACTGAAAACCCGTGACAAGCTGCGGGAGTATTACAAATTTCACGACGACCCGAAAAAACTGCCGTTCCGCAAATCTTATTTCTGCCAACGTTTGCAGTACGTCATCGACCAAATCCGGCCCCCAAACCCTCAAACCCTCAAACCCTCAAACCCTCCCCACATCTGGGACTGTGGCTGCGGATACGCCACTACGCAGATTTTCCTCGCGCTGAACGGCATCGCCACGAGGGGCACCACGTTGGAATTTTACTTCCAGGAAATCCCGTCCCGCCTCGAATACTGGTCGAAATACGGCGACATGCGCCTCGTGAAAACGAGCTATGAAGACGTTTTTGACACCACCATCAACGAGGCTTCGGAGGACATCATCATCGTGCAGGACACGCTGCACCACTTAGAGCCGTTGCAGGAGAGCCTCGCCATTTTTTACCGCACCCTGCGCCCCGGCGGCAGGCTCATCGCCATCGAAGAAAACGGCAACAACCTCGTCCAGCGCCTGAAGCTGTACCGCCAGCGGGGCAGCAACCGAATCATCGAGTACTTCGACGAGGGACTGGGCCGAATGGTGACGATGGGCAACGAGAACATTCGCCCCTACGACCTGTGGCGGTCGGAGTTCGTCAAAGCCGGCTTCGAAATGGCCGACGGGAACCTGAACTACGTGCGCTTGTTCCCCCCTGCTTTTTTTCAACGGAAATCGCCCAGCGCCGTGATGCAGCGGGAGCAGGAACTTTGGCAACGGTACGGCCTGCTGCGGGAGTATTTTTTCTTTGGCGTGAACTTCGTGGCGAAGAAACCGGATTGACGATTTACGATTCGCTCGGTCGTAAATCGTCGGTCGTAAATCGTCAATCACAACTCCCGCATCCAAATATTCCGGTAACTCACCAAGTCGCCGTGGTCTTGCAGTGACAATGGCCCGGCCCCGTGCGGGTCGTTTTGCGGGAGGCCCCGGTAGGCGGTTGTGCCCCTGATTTCTGTGTGGTTCTGCACGATGATGCCGTTTTGCAACACCGTCACGTACCCCGGATTGGTGCGCACACCGTCTGCATTGAAGCGGGGAGCGGTGAAGATGATGTCGTAGGTCTGCCATTCGCCCGGCGGACGGCAGGCGTTCACAAGCGGGAAGGATTGCTTGTAAATTGACCCGGCCTGGCCGTTGGTGTACGTGCGGTTGTTGTAGTTGTCGAGCACCTGCACCTCGTATCGGCCCTGAAAGAAAATGCCGCTGTTGCCCCTGCCCTGCCCTTCACCCTTCACCACCGACGGTGCCCGCCACTCGATATGTAGTTGGCAGTTGGTGAAGGTGCGTTTGGTGAAAATACCGCCCGAACCGGGCATCACCGTCATGGCACCATCCTTCATTTCCCACTTGATGGGCGAGCCGTCTTCGTGCGTGAACTCCGCCGTGTTTTTTCCGTCAAACAGCACGATGGCATCGGAGGGTGGTGTGGTGCCGGTGCCGGGAGCCACTACCCTGGCCTGCGGTTCCCAAACTTCGGTGAGTTTGGGGTCCCATTCCACGGTGGCTTTCGGTTCGGCGATTTGAGCGGTGAGCAGCCGTTGCACGGCGAAGCAGATGAATACGATGAAGAGAAATTCTTTTTTCATGTTGCTTAAAAAAGATTGGTTGGCTGGCATTTGGTCAGGTCGTCGCAAAGAAACTAAACGGACAGGCAACATTCAAGCAAACCCGTTTTTTTCACCGTACAGGTAGTGGTTTTACAGATGGCCGATAAGGATTTGAGCGGACAATAACTGCCGCCGGGCTTGTACTCCCTTGAATTGCCGGGAATGGGTGTGGAGAAAATGGTGGTGGAATGAAAATCAGGCTTTCACCAATTTTACAACTTTTCTGTCAAAAGGATTCAGCGCCGTGCCCTCCACATCGGCCTCCGCTTCGATGCGGTACTCGGAGTGTACATTGCTGAGTTTTTTGGCCAATAAAACCAGTCCGCCGGTGAGGAAGTTTTTATTGCCGAAATCGTCCACGTTCGATTTGGAGAGCTGGAACGGCAGCGTGAATTCCACTGCCAATGGCACTTCGGCAGGCACTTCGATGCGCTGTTGCAGGGTGCTTTCGCCGAGCAGGTACTCATCCACCAGTTTTTCTTTGCCCCGGCCCCGGCTGTATTTTTCCATCATTTTCAAACGCACGGATGTGACTGTCTGCGTGTTTTTTGAATGAAACACCAACTGGCCGCTCACAGCGCCCACTTCTTCAAAGACCATCTCCGGCAGTATCAATTCTACCTTCACGCCTTCGATGCCGAGCCATTTTTTTACTTTTCCGAACATGTAGTTGATTGTTGATTGTTCGTTGTCAATTGTTGGTTGTCGGGGTCAATTAGCAATTAACAACCAACAATCAGCAACCAATTCAGACAAACCTCCTGTGCCAGCTCTGGTTGAGGGGTTTGAGCCATTTTTCTTCCAACTCGCCTTTTGTCTGGACTAAATTATCGAAAACGAGCGTGTCGCCGGTGATTTTTCCTTCGCTGTACAGTTTTGAAAAAGTAGTGCTGTCCGCTGTTTTCACCTTGTCGCCGTCCATCCACGTGAACGTCATGCGGTCGAACAAATCGACACCGTAGGCATTCTCCACCTGTTTCAAAAAATACACGCTTTTGTCGATGGAGCAGCCACTGGCATCGGCCAGGCTTTCATCGACCATCAGTACGACGAACTGCCCGTGAAGCACATCGCCGTGCGCCCGGAGTTGTCGGTTGTGGCTCACCCAATTCTGGGCGAAGCGGTCCACCTGCTCCTTCAATTGCGGCACATCTTCCGCCCGGAATGGCCGGTTCGATTGGTAAATCCAGACCCGTGTACTGGCTGGAAGTGTTTGAAAATCTGACATTTTTGTTGAATTTTTTGCCGGAGGCTAAATTACGAAACCTTTGCCAACACCTCCACTGCCCGGTCGATTTCCGCATGGGTGTTGTAGTAGTGCGGCGAGAGGCGCAGCGCCCAATCGACTCCTTTTTCCTTGAAATCTATCAGCGCATTCACCGTTGCGCCGAAGCCAGTGTTGATACCCGCCCCGTCGAGTGCTTTTTTCAAATCCGCCGGTTTTTTCCCCTCGAAAAAAGCGGTGACAATGCCGCATCTGCGGCTTCCCCGGTCGAGTACCAGAACGCCCGCCAGCGCCGAAAGTTGCTGCCGGGTGTGCTCGGCCAGCGCCGTCACTTGCCGCTCAATTCCCCCCAAACCCAGGTCGAGCGCATACTTCACCGCCGCCCCGCTGCCGACCAGCAGCGCAAACGGTTTTTCCCAAAACTCAAACCGGCGGGCATCGTCCATCGGTAGGTAGCGGTCGTTTTCCACCCAAACCGCCCCGGCCATGTCGGGCAGCAGCGGCTCCAAACCTGCCTCCAGCACCCGGTCGGAAACGAACAAAAAACCAGCGCCACGAGGCCCCCGCAGCCACTTCCGCATGGTGCCGCTGAGGAAATCGCAGCCGATTTCCGCCATGTCGAGCGGCATCTGCCCGGCGGACTGGCAGGCATCCACGAGGTACCAAACTTCCCGCTCCCGGCAAAGCCGACCCACCGCCTCCACGTCCTGCACGAGGCCGGAGTTGGTGGGCACGTGGGTGACGGCGACGAGTTTTGGGCGGTGTTTTTCCATCAGTTCCTTCACCGATTGCGGGTCAACGCCACCTTCCGGCAATTTTGCTGCCCGCAACACCCTGATTTTCAGCTTGTTTTGCAAGGACAAAAACGCAATCTGGTTGGAAACGTAGTCGTCGTCGGTGGTCAGCAGCACGTCGCCCGCCTCGAACGGGATGGCCGACAGCGCCCTGGCATAGGCATCGGTGGCGCTCCCGGCGAAGGCGATGTTGCGGGGATTTGTATGCAGCAACTTCGCCATTGCATCGTAAAACCCGGCGATGGCTCCGGCATGGGCCGCAAAAGTTTCGTAGCCGCCGTGCAGCGATTCTTCGGTCAAATAATTTTGCATGGCCTCCAGCACCGGGCGTGGCACGAGGCTCGCCCCGGCGTTGTTCAGGTGGATGTGGTGGGCGCAGCCGGGCGTTTCCGAGCGCAGAGCGGCGATTTCGTTCAGTGCGGGCATGGCAAATTTTTGAAGCAAAGATAAATTTGAAACCGAAAGTCAATTGCATAAACCGGGATGTGCAATTCCCCGAAATTCTTTCTCTTCAAATGGCTGAAATTCTTTAACTATGGAGCGATTTTGGCTTTTCAACGAGTAAAAAATCCAGTTCCTAAAAACTTAATACCATGTCCAGCAACTGCCGTTTTTACCTCCCGCTTTTTTGGGCTTTTTCCCTCTGCATTTTCACTTTTCAACTCAAAGCACAAGAATCATCGGCCACTTCTGCACTTGAAACCATCGGCGCTACCTCGGCGGTCGCCCTGTACAACAGTTACAGTTGCATCGGCATGATGGCGGACGCTTACGCGGCAGAAGCATACGAGGATGATTTTGTGAACACCATCCTGGATGAGCAGTTGGGGATGTACGACAACCTGAAAACCTCGTACACTGCCCTCATCGATTCCGGCTTTCTGACGGACGAAAATGACCTGGGTTTCGTGCGGGATGCCATCACGGCATTGAACCTGCTCAAAACGGAAGCAAATGCCCTCAAGCAGTACATTGCTACTTTGGAAGACGCAGACAATGACGCTTTTCAAGCTGCCAGAGAAGCGGCTTGGACAAAAATTGCAGAGATTTTGGGCCTGTAAAACAGCCCTCAACGTTGAAATTTCCGTACCACGAAACCCTTGCCTACCGAGTATTTTGACTTTTTAAAAAGGGCAAAGTCAAGGGCGATGAAGGCATCGGTGAGCTTCGTGAGCAGCGGCTCCGAAGTCGAGGGCCGAAGTTTCACTTTCTTTTCTTCCCTGCCGGAAATATTGCCCGCATTCTCCTTGAACAGCCGCTGAATGATGCCCGTCCAGTACATTTCCATCAGCGCCACAAGGTAGCCGCTCAGGTTTTTTTCAGTCAAAACTTCAAGTCCACACTGCTCCGCCCATTCCTTAAACTGCTGAGGGTCAACGAGATACTCATGCCCGAAGGCGTAGGCTCCCTGCCCCATCGCCCGTCGGCCCAGCAGCCGGTTGATGGGGTCGTACGTCCATGGAAAGTTGGTTTGCGGGAAAGTGACAAAAGCCAATCCGCCAGGGCGCAGCACCCTGGCGATTTCCTCCGTCATTCGCTGCGGCTTGCCGACGTGTTCCATCACATCGACGGTCGTGAGCAGGTCGAAAGTATTTTCAGGAAACGAAAGGTTCAGCGCATCCTCGATTTGATAGCGGAGGTTGGGCACATCGGCGTTCATCTGTCGGGCAAAGGCGATGTCGTTTTCGTTGATGTCGCAGGCCGTGAGGCGCTCACAATTTGCCGCAATCATCGGGTCATAGTCGCCTTCGCCGGTGCCGAGGTTCAGCGCATTCGCAAATTTGTCGGACCGACCAAACTTCGCCAGGTTTTCCCTGATGAAAAGGTAGCGGTTGCGGTAGGTCGGGAAGAGTAGTTTGTAGTTCATGGATTTTACAAATTCTTCGCCGCCTCCCGTACCTGCCCCGCCGCTTGCGCATTGCCCTGCTGGTCGTACGATTGCGCCAGCCGCTCGTAGGTTTGAAGGATGGTGGGCCGCATGTCGTCCTCCAACCGTATCGCTTCCCGGAAATCGGTGGCCGCCCCGTTCATGTCGCCGCCGTACATCGCCGCCAGGCCCCGGTAGTACAGCCCGGTCGTGTTTTCGGGGGCCACTTCCAGCGATTTGGTGGCTGCGTTTTTCGCTTCGGGCAGGTTGCCAGAGTTCAGGTAGGCCATCGAGAGTTTCAGCCAGGCCAGTTCGTTGTCGGGGTACTGCTGCAACTCCTGCTGGAAGGCCGTGACCGCCGCCGGAAAATCCTGCGCTTTCAACGCTTTTTCCCCATCGAAAGCCGACCCACCGCCCTGCTCGATGGCCGTGAGCGGCACCCCGTTGGCAGTGATGGCGTGGATGGTCCGCTTGTTGGGCCAGTTGCCGGAGCGCAGGTGCGGGCCTTTGATGTAGCGGGAGGGAAAAATGCCGTAGTCCCAGGCCTGCTCGTAGCGACTGTTGAAACGCACATATTTCACCTTCACTTTTCCGCCGAATTTTTTGTCCACGTAGGCGTGGGCGGTATAGGAAAACGTGGTGCCGATGGTCACGGTGTCCTTCATCGACGTGCTGATTTTGCCCTGCGATTCCAGCCAGTCAATGGCCGGTTTCACGCTCACGCCCCAGTAGTCGGTCTCGAAGTTGCCGTAGGCACTGCTGATGCCGCCGCTGGCCGGGTTGAAATAAACGTAGGGGAATTTGGCGTTGCGGGCGATGAACACCGCAGGCTCAAGCACCAGCAGGGCGACGACGGCGTAGAGCGCATATTTTCCAAACTTGTTTTCTTTCAAAATACCCTCCGCCGTCACGAAAAACAGCGCCGCCATCACCGCCATTGTCGGGTAAACGAACGTCAGGTGCCGCCAGCCATCGTGCAGGATACTGTCTTTGTAAATGATGTAAAAAACAGGGAAAACCGCCGCAAACAAAGCGATGAACACCGGCAGCGGCTGGTAGCGGGTGAATATTTTCCGCAAAAAAACGAAGCTGCCGAGGAAGCCGATGAGCGTGAACAGCGGAACCGTGCGCCAAATCCACTGCACCGGGTAGTCCCACGGGGTCTGGTCGGACATCACGTTGTCACCCCCGAACAGCACCCGGATTTTCACGCCCAGCTTTGAAAATTCACCGAGCGCTTCCAGCGGGTTGGCAATGGGCGATTGCATCGCAAACGGCCAAAACACGAGTGCAAGTGCATAGCTCGCCACGGCAATTCCAATTGTCCAGATGACGTATTTGCCTATAGTTTTACCATCTGCTGCGCGCCCACCAGGACCATTTGTCATTAGAAAATTTTGGCTGGTGAAGAGTAGGAGGTATGCCATAAGCAACAAACCGCCCGCCCTGGTGGCGATGGCGAGGGCAATGCCGAGCACAATGCCGAGCGCCGTTTTCCAACTTGGAGCAGGCATTTTTTTGAAAAAAAGCGCCATGTAGTACAGCGCCACGGCGTACCCGGCGGCGAAGGGGATGTCCTTCGGGTTCATCAGCGAGTCGCCGAGGAACCGGGGCGAAAAAAACATGAAAACCAGCGTCAGGATACCTGCCCGCCAACCGGCGATTTCCTTCGCCAGAAGCGCCGTGAACAGCATGGCCAGGAACCCGAAAATGGCGTTGAAAAAATGCCGCACCGAGTGGTAGCCTGCATCGGTGATTTCGTAGCCGAGCGCCTTGTTGGTGAAACCCGTCACGATGTCGAAGAAGCCGCCGTAGTAGTGCATTTTGCCCTTGTCGATGAAGAGGGCGGACGAGTCGGCACCCATCGTCGAGTAGTAGCTGACAAGCTTGGTGGAGTAGTCGTTCTGGTACTCGTCGTCGCCGTTGATGCCGCTTCCGAGCGCTAACACAATGGTTGTCAGCAAGATAGCGGCGGCGGCGGCCATGAAGATTTTGTTGTAAAACGCATCCCGCTCTGTCGTCACCGGCGGTCGGGAGAGCCAGGCGGAGGCATCAGTAGCCTTTTTTTGAGGTCTGGGTGCGGGCTGCTGGCGAATGGGTTTGGTTGGTTTCTTACTCATGCGTGATGTTTTATTTTGCGGCGCAAGATAGGAAAAACGTGGTTCCAGATTCGGGATTTCAGGGGAGGAAAAACCAAGATTGGGATTTTTAAAGGCCATGCCTGAGCCTCACTCAGCGTTTTAAAACTGCTGCGAAACTAAAAAAACAGCCACCAACAGCGCGTTGTAAACCAGCCAGTTCTTCCAGTCGATGTAGCTACCGGGAGCGATTTTCAGCACCCGCCAATTGTAAAAAATCAGGACGACCCGGTCCACCATGAAGGCTGCAACAGCGGCCCACGCCACGCCTTCGAGCCCGAAAACACTGCCCCACCACCCGCTCAGTGCCACCAGCACGAACAATTCCATGAGCGCAGCCAGCACGAGGATTTGGTTTTTCCCGTACCCCATCGCCACCACCTGTGGCAGCAGGATGCGGCTGGCCAGCAGCAGCGTGAAGATGTTGAAAATCCTGGCGGATTCCTTGAAATCGGGGTTGAAAAACAGCGGGAAAACCAACGGGGCTACCAGCACCGACACCATGCTCACCGGGTAGAGCCAGTGCGACAATTTCCGGGTCGTCTCTTTGATGCGTTGGATGCCAAGTGCCTGGTTTTCAGACACTTCCGGCAGCAGGGATGTCATCAGCGCCCCCACCAGCAGCACCGCCAGCGGGAACTCCCTCGCTCCGAACCGGAACACGGCGAAGGCTTTTTCATCGTCGAAAAGCATGGTGACCACCAGCCCGCTCACGTACTCCGAGCCTTTGCCGATGGCC
>JACRAN010000133.1 GCA_016234735.1 Bacteroidota bacterium
ATACAATTAGTGAGAGTAAATGACGCAGCGGCTGTTTCCACCTGAAACAGCCGCCTTTTTTTTATTTCAACTTACCTTTGGCAGAAAATCTGACGTTTCCATTGAAAAAAACCATTTTCCTCTACGGTTTCCTGCTCGCCGCATTCACGGGCCTGCTCAAGTTCATCGAGTACCGCTTCCTTGTGCGGGATTTGTCCATCGAATTTTACATCGGGGCAGTGGCCGTTTTTTTCACAGCACTGGGCGTTTGGGCCGGCTTGAAATTTACCCAACGGAAAACCGTCGCCGTTGTCCCTGTCACCGCCGCACCGCCCCGGCCACCCGCCGACCTCCACTCGCTGCTCCTCCAACACGGCATCAGCAAACGGGAACTGGAAGTGCTGGCCCTCATCTCACAGGGCCTCTCCAACCAGGAAATCGCCGACCGGCTCTTCGTTTCCCTCAACACCGTCAAGACCCACTCCTCCAATCTTTTCAGCAAACTCGATGCGAAGCGCCGCACCCAGGCCATCCAGAAAGCGAAGGAGATTGGATTGTTGAATGGGTGATTGCTGATTGTTTTCAGCAGCCGATTTGGCTGAGTTCTGTTCCACCGTTCTTATTTTCGCCCGACCATCGTAAAATTTTAGCACCATGTCCTACCCAAGTCTGAAAGCCTGCGTCCTCGACCTCGAAAAACATGGCCACCTGCGCCGCATTTCAGTCGAAACCGACCCCAACCTCGAAATGGCCGAAATCCACCGGCGGGTGTACGAGGCGCAAGGCCCGGCCCTGCTGTTCGAGCGGGTGAAAGGCAGCCCATTCCCGGCAGTGTCCAATCTCTACGGCACAACGGAACGCACGGCTTTCATTTTCCGAAAAACGCTCGACAAGGTGCGCCGGGTCATCGAGTTGAAGGCCGACTCGATGCGTTTTCTTAAAAATCCGATGCGCTACCTCGGTGCCCCGTTCACGGCACTGACCGCCCTCCCCCGGAAATCCTGGTCGGCCCCCGTGCTGTACGGCAAAACCACCATCGACCAACTGCCGCAAATCAAGTCGTGGCCTGCCGACGGCGGCGCTTTCATCACGCTGCCGCAAGTGCTCACCCTGCCGCCCAAAGACACAGACATCATGCACAGCAACCTCGGCATGTACCGCATACAACTCTCTGGAAATCAATACGTTCCGAACCAGGAAATCGGCCTGCACTACCAGCTTCACCGGGGCATCGGCATCCACCACACACAGTACAACTCGACGGGCGAACCGTTCCGGTGCGCCATTTTTGTGGGGGGCCCTCCCAGCCATGCGTTCGCCGCCATCCTGCCGATGCCGGAGGGCATGAGCGAGCTGACGTTCGCCGGGATGCTCGGCGGCAGGCGCTTCCGGTACCGCCGGGAGAACGGCCACGTCATCTCCTGCGACGCCGATTTTGTCATCACGGGCACCATTTCCAAGACGAAAAAAAAGCCCGAAGGCCCCTTCGGCGACCACCTCGGCTACTACTCCCTGGCACACGATTTTCCGGTGATGGAGGTCGAAAATGTTTACCACCGCAAGGATGCCATCTGGCATTTCACCGTGGTGGGCAGGCCGCCGCAGGAGGATTCGTCGTTCGGCTGGCTGATACACGAGATGGTGGTGCCGCTCACCTCGCAGGAGTTTCCGGGCATCCGGGAAATCCATGCGGTGGATGCGTCGGGCGTTCATCCGCTGCTGCTGGCCATCGGCAGCGAGCGCTACATGCCGTTCCGGGAGCGCAAGCCGGAGGAGATTCTCACGCAGGCCAACCACCTGCTTGGCAAGGGGCAGACGACCCTCGCCAAGTTCCTCCTCATCGCCGCCGACGGTGACGACCCGAAGTTGGACACGCATGACATCCCGCATTTTTTCAACCACATGCTCGAACGCATCGACCTGAGCCGTGACCTGCATTTCCAGACCAGAACCACCATCGACACGCTCGACTACTCCGGCTCTGGCTGGAACGAAGGCAGCAAGGTGGTCATCGCCTGCTGCGGTGCCAAACGGCGGGAGTTGCGGACGGAACTGCCCACGGGATTCAGCCTGCCACAGGGTTTTTCAAATCCGACCTTCGTGCAGCCGGGCATCCTCGCCATCCAATCGCCCCGGTTTGAGCGAGCCACCGGGTACGCTGATACACAGCGTTTTACGAAGGAAATGGAGCGGTTCGGCGGCTATTTTGAAAAACACGTCCCGCTGATTTTGCTGGTGGACGATGCAGCGTTCACCGCCGCCACGCTGAACAATTTCCTGTGGGTGGCCTTCACGAGGGTGAACCCCTCGCACGACCTGCACGGCATTCTGGCATTTTTTGAAAACAAACACTGGGGGTGCCGGGGCGGCCTCGTGATGGATGCGAGGAGGAAGCCGCACCACGCACCGGAGTTGGTGCCCGACCCACAGGTGAGCGAACGAGTGGACCGTCTGATGGAAGAACTGGGGCTGTAAAAAAAGAAAACCGGCCACTTTTGCAAGCGCCGGTTCAGGTTTGAAGTTGTTTTTTTCGTTTCGTCTGATATAAATATCGTGTCAGGGTGCTACGCCCTCATCACGCAAAGAATCCAATTTTTGATTGTTCTCCCGAACCTTCGGCTGCACATTTTCCATCATCATGATGTAGTTGTCCCTCAGTTTATAAAATTCTTGCAACGCATCCTTTGGCAATTTCTTCGACTGTGGCGGCAGTTTTTGCCTCAGGTGGTTGACTTGTCTGCCATTTTTCCAGAACCGGAAACAAACGTGCGGCCCGGTGGCTAAGCCCGTGCTGCCCACGTAGCCGATGACCTGCCCTTGCGCCACTTTAGTGCCCCGGCGGATGCCCTTCGCAAACCTCGACATGTGGAGGTACTGTGTCTCGTAAACATTGTCGTGCCTGATTTTCACGTACTTACCGTTGCCCTTGCCGTAGGCAGCCTCTTCCACCACCCCGTCGCCGATAGAATGGATGGGGGTGCCGTGCGGGGCGGCGTAGTCGGTGCCGAGGTGTGGCCGCACCGTTTTCAGGATCGGGTGGAAGCGACGGAGGTTGAAGTTGGAGGAAATCCGGGTGTACTTCAGCGGGGATTTCAGGAAGCCTTTTTTGGCGGAGCTGCCTTCCATGTCGTAGTAGCCCTTGTTTTTGCCGTCGTCGAACCAGAACGAGTAGTAGTCCTTGCCGTCCCGCTGGTAGTAGGCGGCGAAGACCTGGCCTGAGCCGACGGGCTTGCCGTTGATGTGTTTTTCTTCAAACAACAGCTTGAACTTGTCGCCCGGCTGCGTGTGGCTGAAATCGACGGAACATTCCAGGGCATCTTCCATTTTGGCGGCGGCTTCGGGGTTCACGCCCTGCTCGGTCAGTGCCGCCCAGAGGGAGTTGTCTATTTCGCCGTTCACTGCTTTCATTTTGGTAACTACCTCACGTTCAATCTTTTGCACAGCCATTCCGCCCTCTAAGTTGAACACGATGTACTCGAACACGTTAGGTTCGAAGATGAGGTATTTTGGCCGTTGGCTGTTGCGGTCGGACAGTAACAGGAAGTCTTTTCCCACCCCGAAATCACGGAAAATGTTGAAAACCCCTTTGCTGTTGGCCACTAATTTTTCGATGGCCAGCACATCGAGTCCATGTTCCGACAGCAGGTTGCCGAGCGTCTGGTTTCTCACGATTTTTCTCTCCTCCACGAGGAAGGTGTCCATGACAAAACCAAATTTGACAGTGGGAACGGTGATTGGGAACGCCCCAATCTGCTCGCTGATGATGGTTTCGGACGGAAGCATGGAGGCCCCCATCAGGTTGTTGTCTTTTTTGACGGACGGGTAAAAAAAGGTGGCGGCGAGGCCGATAGCAGTTCCGAGTTTTACCAGGTTTTTCTTTTTGTTGCCAAAACCCCAGAGGATGTGCTTGTTGTTTTGTTTAGCCAAGTTCTTTGAATCCACGTTACGCTGTTTAGTTGTAAAAAAATGGTTGCTACCTGCTGTTATGGGAAAAAAAATCCTCCCTTTTTTCATTTGTATGAAAAACAGCATTGTTCGTAGCTTCCTAAAAGCAGGGAATTTTAAATAATGAGCCTCCCGTGTGTGGTTAATGGGGGAGCCTTTTTTTGGACATGGCGGGTTGGTAGTCTCGTCGTAGTTTTTTGCCGGGCGTACCCGACGGGCGCAAAGATATATTTACATTCCAATCTGCCATAGCGTCAAACGTTAAAAGTTTTCCGCAATAGGCAATTTCGATATTTTTATAAAGCAGATTCAATTTTCACTTTCTGATTAGTTGGAAGAACAACTCATTTCCTGTCCTCGGCAGAATAGAATTTTTGCACATTTCCATTGCTTCAATAAAAAAGTGTGGGGAAAACAACTTCCGGTACTCCGCTTCCGTGCCACCGAAGGGCGGTCCAGGTTTCCCGAAGTGGCTGGCAAACAACAGGCCGGCCAGTGTTTTTCCTGGTGGCAAAAGCTGTGCGGCTTTGTTGACGTAATCGGTTCGTAGTGAGGGTGGTATGGCGCAAAAAAAAGTCTGCTCCAACATCAAATCGAAGG
>JACRAN010000134.1 GCA_016234735.1 Bacteroidota bacterium
GAACGTGACGCCGGTGGCCGGTGCGACGTACCAGTGGAACGGCCCGCAGGGGTTCAGCGCCAGCGTGCCGAACCAGGTGCTGCCTTCGGCAACGGCGGGGCAGGCTGGCGCGTACACCGCGACGGTGACGCTCAACGGCTGTTCGTTTACGGCTGACGCTGCGACGGTGCATGTTTTCACGGGAATCGGAGCGGAGAACGACGTGTACGAAGTGAATTTCAACGAAACACTGACGGATGCCGAAGTGACCGTGAACGACCTGCCGGGCAACGTGCAGGCGTGGGTCATCAACATCGTGGCGGCACCGGCGCACGGCACGGCGAGGGTGGAAAACGGCTTGCTGACGTACACGCCCGACCTGAATTTCTACGGCCCGGACGAACTCGTGTACGAAATCTGCAACCTCGACTGCCCCGACGACTGCGACGAGGCAACGGTGCGGGTGAACGTGCTGGGCACCAACGAGCAGCGGGACTGTTTCGTGCCGAACATCATCACGCCGAACGGCGACGGGGCGAACGATTTTTTCAAAGTGCCTTGCCTCGAAGACGCTTACACGGACAACAATGTGCGCATCTTCAACCGCTGGGGCGACCAGGTTTTTGAATCGGACGGCTACGGCAACGACTGGGATGGCCGCTACAAGGGCAACCCCCTGCCGCCGGGCACTTATTTCTACCTCATCCAACTGGAGAAGGGAAACGACCAGAACATTTTGCACGGGTATTTCACCATTACCAGATAAAATGCTGCATTGTTTCATTGCTCCACTGTTTCATTGTTTCGCAGCCATGAAGCAATGAAACAATGAAACAATGCAGCCATTTCGCCATGAACATTTCAACAAAAAAATAATGAGAAAACTAATCCATCTCTTTTTGCTCATCGCCTTCGCCGGGAGTGCGGCAGCGCAGAGCGATGTGCAGTACACGCACTTCACGTTCAACAAGCTGTCGTACAACCCCGGCTACACGGGCAGCAAGGGTGCGTTCGATGCGCTGGCACTCTACCGCAACCAGTGGGGCGGCATCGAGGGGGCACCGAAGACCATCCACGTGAACGCCCACACACCGTTCGCAGGCAGGCGCAGCGGCATCGGCCTTGGCCTCACCGCCGACGAAATCGGCAAGGTGAACACCAACGCCGTTGACCTCAGCTACGCTTACCGCATCAAATTGGGCGGAACGAGCACCCTCAGCTTAGGCTTGTCCGGGCGGCTGGAGCAGTTGCGCATCCGCTGGTCGAAGGCCGACCCGCTCGACCCGGTGGACCCGGAAATCCCGCAGGGCGACGAGATGTCGTTTGCGCCCAACTTCGGGGCAGGGGCTTATTTTTTGGGAAAAAGTTACTACGTCGGCCTCTCGGTGCCGCGCATTTTGAAAAATGGCCTCTACCTCGACCGCAGCGACACGTACCGCAACCAGCCAACGACGTACTTCACGGGCGGGTTCATCACGCGGTTGGGCAGCAACGTGAAGCTGCTGCCGTCGGTGATGGTGAGCTACAACCCGGCGGCCCCGGTCGATGTGGACATGAACGCCAACCTGCTGTTCATGGATGCCTTCTGGGTGGGCGGCAGCTACCGCCTCGGCGACTCGTTCGATGCGCTGGCCGGCATGGAGTTCGGCAACGGGATGCGGCTTGGCGTCGGGTTGGATTTTACGGCCTCCGAACTGGAGAAAGTCACCACCGGCAGTTGGGAAGTCATGCTCGGCTACACGTTCAAATGCAAAAGTTGCGAGGTGAGCCACTTGCGGTTTTTCTGACGGTTTCATGGCTTCATGGTTTCATGGTTTCATGGTTTCATGGCTTCCGAAAAAACAATGCAGCCATGCAGCATGAAATAATTCAACACCAACAACAATGAAAAATATTTCATCGAAAATACTTTTGACGCTGCTGCTGCCTGCCGGATGGGCTGGGGCGCAGCAGGCCGTGCCGGTCAGCCTGCAACCGGCCCCCGGTGGCAACTACACCGTGGAAAATGTGCAGGAGCTGAACACCCAGTTCCTCGACTACTGCGCGGTGCCGTTTGGCGGCGGCGTGGTGTTCACCTCCGCCCGTGGCAGCAACGGCGTCTTCGTCTGCGACCAGGACCTGGCAACGGGGCGCTACTCGGATTTGTACTTTGCGAAGCAGGATGCCGAAGGCCGCTTTTTTTATCCGGACATGCTGCACGGCGATATCAACGGCAAGTACCACGATGGCGCGGCCACGTTCACACCGGATGGCCGCACGATGATTTTTTCCCGCAACAACCTGAACGGCCAAAGCAGCACCGGGCTGATCGACCTGAAAATCTACACGGCCAACTGGTCGGACGGCGATTGGGTAGGTACGCAGGAACTGCCCTTCAACGGGGCGGATTTCGCCACCTGCCACCCCACGCTGACAGCCAACGGCCAACTGCTGTTTTTTGCCTCCAACCGCCCCGGCGGGTATGGCGGCATGGACATTTACGTTTCAAAAAAAGAAGGGGAAAGCTGGGGCGCTCCCATCAACCTGGGGCCGGACGTGAATTCGGGCGGCCACGAAATTTTCCCGTTCATCAGCGCCGACAACACGTTGTACTTCTCGTCCGACGGCCCCCGGAGCAGGGGAGGGCTGGATGTGTTTTCGGCAGCGATGAAAGGAATCCTGCCGGGCGAGGCCATGCGCCTGTCTGCGCCGGTCAACTCGGCCTACGACGACTTTGCTTTCACGGCTGACCGTGTGAATAAAGTCGGCTTCCTCACCTCCAACCGCCCCGGCGGAAAGGGCCAGGACGATATTTACCGCTGGAAGTTCAGTGGGGTGCGGCCGGTGATGGCGAGCATCTGCGTGGTGGAAAAAAACACGGGCAACCGCATCAACGATGCCACCCTGCGCATCCAGCCGGCAGATGGAAACAGTACGGGCTTGGGTTTCGGCCAAAACCAGATCAGCATCACCCCGGACGGCCAGTACGTGGTGCTGTACGCGGATGGTTTTCCGTCAACCGGCTCATTTTCAAAGAGTTGCGAAGTAAAAGTACCGGTCGTGCCGGGTGAAAATTACCAATTGGAAGTAAACAAGGAAGGCTACCAGCCGATGCTTTTGCAGGTGACTGCTGCCCAGTTGACGGCTGAGTCGGAGTACCTCGTGCCCATTGAAAAGCCAGCCACGGCAGCTTTCACGGGCGTAGTGCGGAACAAAGCGACCAATGCGCCGCTGCCGTCTTCGACGGTGAAGGTGTTCAACCGCTGCACGGGCAAGGTGTATGAATTCAGCACGGATGCCAAGGGCAATTTCCGTTTCGATTTCGACTGCCGCTGCGAATACGGGGTGGTGGCCGAAAAAGACGGTTTCGACCAGCAGCGAAAGCTGTGGAAAGCCGGTGAAATCAACTGCAACGAACGCCTTCCGGCCGTCACGCTGTACCTCGCACCGGAGGCAAAAGCCGCACCCGTGCTGGAAGTCGGCACCGTCATCGAACTGGAAAATGTGTACTACGACTACAACCAGTTTTTTATCCGCAGCGATGCCGCCGCCGACCTCGACCACGTGGTGGATTTGATGAAAAAATACCCGTCGCTCGAAATCGAACTCGGCTCGCATACCGATGCCCGCGGCTCCGACAGCTACAACGTCCGGCTCTCGCAACAGCGGGCCGAAGCTGCCGTGAAGTACGTCGTTTCCAAAGGCATCAGCAAGCGTCGCCTGTCGGCACGGGGCTACGGCGAAACGCGGCTCGTCAACCACTGCAACAACGAGGTGGAATGCTCGGAGGAAGAACACCAGGAAAACCGCCGCACGGAAATAAAAATCACGCGTTTGGAGGAGAAGGGGGTGAAGTACTGAGTGAGTTATGAGTTATGAGTTTTGAGTTGATATACACTCGCTAACTCAAAACTCATAACTCGAAACTTCTTTCCCAAGGCTGAGTAATCAAACGTGTGGGTCTGGCGATGCAAATCGCCAGACTTTTTTTGTTTTTGAAAACCCGGCCACCGGCTTCAAAAAACTACTTTTGCCCAAAAACTATGAGCGATGCCCGCCGCGCCACGGTCGTTTTCGACATCCGCCGCTACCTGACCGGGGGGTGGTACCTGCCGGGCGCCCACGTGGTGGAGCAGGACAAAAACGGCGAGCTGACCTACCTCCTGCAAACGGCCTCGCCCATCACCATCGGCAGCTACGGCATCGAGCTGACACCAGCACTGGCGCAGCTTTTCGACCTCATCGAGAGCCTGACGGAGCGGGCGCTGGAAGCCAAATTCAACCCGCCCAAAGGCAAGCCCAAACCCCTCGAAGACCTCCTGCAAAACGAGGAAGTGAAGCGTCCCGCCGAGCGTTTCGTGCACCGGCAGATGGCTGTTTTTTTGAAAAAAATGCTGGAAAACCGGCACCCGCTCACGTTCATGGCCACCCGGAAAGTGCTGATGAAGGACGTACTCGTGCGCTACCCGCAGCAGGAACTCACCCCCCACCTCATTTTCCGAAAAACGAAGGACGATGTGCGCTACCGACTCAATTTCAGCGTCGGCGACGACCGCTGGTTAGTGCGCTGGAAGAACGTCATCCCGCTCACCAACCAGCCCGGCTGGCTGCTCGTGGACGGTACGCTCTACCCGCTGCCCGACCTCAACGGCTACCTCGTGAAGCCGTTCATGAAGCAGGACGAAATCACCGTGCCCAATCGAATCCTGCGCACGTATTTCCAAAAATTCATCCTGAAAACGGTCGAAAAAGCGGAAATCGAAGCCGAGGGCTTCGAGATTACGGGCACCCGGAAGTTGGAGGGATGCGAGCTGTCGCTGGTCAAGCATCTTTTCAAAAACGAGTGGCTCGTGTCGGTGAAATTCATGTACCTCGGCGCTGCGTTTCCCCAAAACGACCGCCAGGAAATGCGCACGGCGCTGCATTTCGACGATGAAACCAGCATCCGCATCATGCAGGTGAAACGCAACCCGGAGGGCGAACAGGCCTACCTCGACAAGCTGGCGGGGCTGGGGTTTTCGGCGACGGACGGGGGGTTTACGATTTACGATTTACGATTTACGAATGGGCGGGGCGAGCCGTTTTTCGAGGCGGTGGAGTGGCTGTCGGCGCAGCAACCGGCGCTCGAAGCGGCGGGCTTCACGCTGGAACTGCCATTTTTTGAGGACAAAAAAATCAGCCTGCTGCCCGCCTCGTGGTCGCAGGAGGTGCGGCAGGTACAAGATTGGTTCGACCTGCGCATCGTCGTGCGGGTGGGAGCATTCGAGTTCCCGTTTTCGAGGCTGGTGGGTCATATCCGCGACGGCAACCGCTTTTTCCTGCTGCCCGACGGCACGTTTTTCCTCATCCCCGGCGAGTGGATGGCCCGCTTCCACGGGCTGGCGCACTTGGGGCAGCTCGCTGGGGACGAGCTTCGGTTGGCAAAAAGTCAGCGCCCGCTGTTGGAGGGGATTTCGGATTTCGGATTTCGGATTTCGGAGGGGGCTGCCGAAATCGCAAATCCGAATTCCGAAATGTTCGAGCCTCCGGGGCTGCTCAACGCCACCCTCCGCCCGTACCAGTTGGAGGGTGCGCGGTGGCTCGCCAACCACTACCACGAACACCTCGGTGCCTGCCTTGCCGACGACATGGGCTTGGGGCAAACGCTGCAAACCCTCGCTGTCCTCTTGTACGCCAGGGAGCGTTTGATTTCGGATTTCGGATTTCGGATTTCGGAGGGGTCTGCCGAAAACCGAAATCCGAAATCCGAAATCAAACCCCTCCGGGCGCTCATCGTGATGCCCTCCTCATTGGTTTTCAACTGGGAGCGGGAGGTGCGGAAATTTGCGCCGGGCATCAGCATTTGCAGGCACACGGGGCCGCAGCGGACGAAGGACGTGCGCATCCTCAGCCGCTACGACCTGGTGCTGACGACCTACCAGACGGCCCGTCTGGACGTTGGTTTTTTGAAAAAAACCGAGTGGGAGTACGTCGTGCTGGACGAGAGCCAGTACATCAAAAACCCGCAGAGCGGCGTGTTCAAGGCCGTCGGGGAACTTGTTGCGAAGCACAAAATCAGCCTCAGCGGCACCCCCATCGAAAACTCCCTGAGCGACCTCTGGGCGCAGATGCAGTTCCTGAACCCCGACATGTTGGGCAGCTTCCCGTATTTCAAAAAACATTTCATCAAACCCATTGAAAAGCAAGGGGACGAGGTGAAAAAAGCCGAACTGCGCCGCCTCGTGCAACCCTACCTGCTGCGCCGCACGAAGGAGGAGGTAGCGCCCGAACTCCCGCCGCTCACCGAACTGGTTTTTTATGCAGAAATGACGGAAGCCCAGCGCAAGTTGTACGAGCAGGAGAAGTCGGCGGTGCGCAACCAGTTGCTGAACCTCGCCGACCCCGGCCAACCGCAGAACCGGATTGCCGTGCTGGCGGCGCTGATGCGGCTGCGGCAGTTGGCGAACGTCGGTATTAGGTATTGGGAATTGGGTATTGATGGTGCAGACGCAGCTCCCTCAATACCCAATACCGAATTCCTAATAACCAATTCCGGTAAGTTCAACGATGTCATCGAATACTTCGACACCATCCGCCGGGCAGGGCATAAAGTGCTGATATTCAGTTCCTTTGAAAAATACTTGCAGTTGTTCCGGGCACATTTCGAGGCGGCGGGCTACCCGTATGCCTGGCTCACGGGCAGTGTGCCGCAGGCGCAGCGGAAGCTGGCGGTGGACCGCTTCACCAACGACCCGACGGTGCAGGCGTTTTTCATCACGACCAAAGCGGGTGGGGTAGGGCTGAACCTGACGGCGGCGGACTACGTTTTCGTGCTCGACCCCTGGTGGAACCCCTTCGTGGAGGAGCAGGCCATCGCACGGGCACACCGCATCGGGCAGACGGAACGGGTGATGGCCGTGAAGTTCATCTCCAAAGACACCATCGAGGAGAAAATCCTGAAAATGCAGGAGCGAAAGGCGCAGTTGGCGGGGGAGATGCTCGCCCCGGCGGAGCAACTGGCGTTCACGCGAGAAGGGCTGGCGGAATTATTGGCGTGAATTTTTAGAAATTTTTATGAAATTTGGCGTTAAACCTCGCTCTCCGGTAAGCGTCGAACCTCGGATTTCCAAGCAATTTCATCACCAATCAAAACAACAATTTCAATGAAAACTTTCGCATCCATCCTGTGCCTGTTGGTCGTTGCAAACCTTGCCACGGCCCTGCCGAAATCCGAAATCCCAAATCCGAAATCGAATCGCTGGGAAAAACTCGGCGAACGCAACGTCAACTTCGCCGTTGACCGCGACGAGATTTTCGTCACCGCTTCCGAAGGCCGCTTCACCGCCCTGAAAATCAAGGTGCGCAAGGGCGCCATCAACCTGCACAAGATGGTCGTCCACTTCGGCGACGGCTCCGAGCAGGAGGTGGAAACCCGCAACAACATCGCCGCCGGCGGCGAAAGCCGGGTCATCGACCTCGCAGGCAACCGCCGGGTCATCACCAAAGTCGTTTTCGTTTATGATACGAAGAACTTCGCCGACCGGAAGGCGGAGGTGGAGCTGTGGGGAAGGCATTGAATTAATGGAGAATTGAAAATTGAAAATGGAGAATATGGCACTGGCCGCATTCTCCATTTTCAATTTATCGGGCCTTGTCCGGCATTTCCAAAACGGCACTGATTTATTGGCTACTTCAATACCACGCCCTTTCCCCCGCCACGTAATCCACGCAGCCATCAAACCGCCCAGGCACGGGATTGTACCGCAAGGCCATCGTCACCCCTGGTTCGGAGGAGAAATAGCCCTGCTTCGTGAGGTCTTTCATCTGGGTAAAAAAATGCGGTGGGGCGCCTTCCGCCGTTTTCTTTGCTTCCAGGTCGAAGCTGTTCAGCAGTTCGAGGCGCTGCGCTGGTGACAGTTTCACGAAGCCTTTGGAGTAGTTTGATTTTGAACGTTTTTCAACTTCCGCAAGCCCAGACAAAAAGATGGCCTGCTGCTTTTCGTCGTAGCAGTCCGTCACCATCAGGGCCATGAACGCCCCAATTAGCGCCTCCTTTGCTCCCGGCGAACCATCCGTTTTGGGCAGGATGGTTTCTCCGATTTCGTCGAGCAGCAGGATGTCGTTCTCCCAAAACAACCCACCCGTGTGCACTTCGGCCTTGCAGCCGGAAAGGAAAACATTGGTTCCCACCAATGTGCCGCCGATGAGGGTGGCGGTGTAGGCGATGGCTTCTCTTCTTTTCATGATGGTTATCGAATGCGGCCCCAACGTCGGGGAGGTTCGAAACCTCCCCGACGTTTGTTAACCAGATGCTTTAATCCAATTCAATCCCAAATATACTCGACTCGTCGAAAAGGTTTTTATCATTATGAAAATGTAAAAAACCTTTCAGTCCGCCAAACCAATCCAATACTTCCGCCCGCTTCAAACGAGTATTGGCCTTGGAAAGAAAGGAATGCCAAGAGGAATGCGGATAATCCCTGAAATCTTCCACAAAACGATGTTTCTGTGGGTTGGCGTGGATATAGTACACCAGCCAACAGCCAAAATTTTCGCTATTAATTGGAATGCTGCGGAAAGTTTCTTCAAACAGGTTACCAGTTCGATGGTAAACCTTATTTATGGCTTGCGCATAGCTGTTGAAAAAAGTGCCAAACCGAAGGCTTAATAAATGGGAAGCGAGTATTTCTGAATCAACGTCGGGGAGGTTCAAAACCTCCCCGACGTTTTTGCGGGCAGCCTCCCCGACGTTGGTGGAACCTCCACCCTTGGGTCTCGCTACCTTGATTATTTCTTCGGCACTCCTCGTTCGTATCATTACATGGAAATGATTTTTCAATAAACAGTACGCATATGTCTCAGCAACCGGCTCAATGTACTTGATATATTTTTCCAGAAAAAACTGATAGTTCTTTTGTTCCAAAAATATGTTTTCACCATTAATGCCACGATTATAAATATGGTAAAACTGTTCACAGCAAAGGGGTTCGGTGTGTTTTTTCATTGTAGTTCGATTTTGGTTAATTATACCCAGTCCACAACGTCGGGGAGGTTCAAAACCTCCCCGACGTTCAATCACCCCGACGTTCAATCACCCCGACGTTCAATCACCCCGACGTTCAATCACAACCTCCCCGCCTTCACCTCCCCCGCCGCAAACCCCGCCGCCCGTGCCGTCAGCGCCATGTACAAGATGGACGGGCTTTGGTTGCCGGTGCTGGTCATGCAGGCGCCGTCGGTGACAAAGACGTTCGGGCAATGGTGCAATTGGCTGTGGCCGTTCAGCAGCGAGGTAGCGGGGTCTTTGCCCATGCGCACGCCGCCCATCTCGTGAATGTCGAGGCCGGGGGCCTGCTTGCTGTCGTGGGTGACGATATCCTTGCAGCCGATTTTTTCGAGCATGGCTTTGCTTTCTGTTAAAAAATCGGCGAGCATCGCCTCCTCGTTCTCGGAATAGCCCACGTCGGTAACGAGCAGCGGGATGCCCCATTCGTCCTTTTTGTCGGGGCTGAGGTAAACCTGGTTGGTGTCCCGTGGCACCGTTTCGCCCTGCATGTACATGTAGGCGTACCAGTCGCCGGGCAGGGTGAGCGCCTCCTTGTAGTCTGCGCCAAGCTGCATTTGCCCTTCGGGCAATCCCTCCTGCCGCACCCGGTAGGCTCCGGCGAAGATGGTATATCCGCCGAAAAATGGCATGTCATGTTTGCCGTGGTTGCGGTAGTTGGCCAGGATGCACTCCGTTGGGTTGCGGCCATAGATGTACTTGTCCTTGAAGCCCTCCAGACGACCGTTGGCGTAGCCCCGGTAGTTGTGAAAGCCAATGTACTTGCCCAAAAGCCCGTTGTCGTTGCCGAGGCCATTGGGGAAGCGCTCCGATTTGCTGTTGAGCAAAATCAGGTTGGTGTTGAGGGCGGAGGCATTGACGAAGATGACACGGGCCGTGAACGTCAGCTCCTCCTTCGTGTTGGTGTCAATGACCTTCACGCCGCTGGCCTTCTTCGTTTTTTCATCATACACCACCGAATGCACCACGGAAAACGGGCGGATGGTCAGGTTGCCCGTCTTTTCCGCCCACGGCAACGTGCTGGTGACCGAACTGAAATAGCCGCCGTAGGGGCAGCCCCTCATGCAGAGGTTGCGGGACTGACATTTACCACGCCCCTGGTCGAGGTGTACCTGTTCCGGCTGACTGAGTTGCGCCCAGCGGCCCTGCACCAGGTGTCGGTCGGGCCAATGCTGGCGGATGGTGTCGCTCATGTGCTGCTCCACGCAGTTGAAGTCGAAGGGCGGCAGGTATTCGCCGTCGGGCATGGAGTCCACGCCGTCCCGC
>JACRAN010000143.1 GCA_016234735.1 Bacteroidota bacterium
GACCTCGAAAGTTTCCACAAACACACAGCCCTCATTGCTTGTCACCGTCACAGTGTAGTTGCCACCAGACAGACCCGTGCGGTCGAAGTCGCTGCTGCCGTCGCTCCATCCGGCGGTCGAGGGTTCGACGCTGCCGTTCAGCGTCAAGTCAATGCTGCCATCGGCAGCCCCGGGGCAGGTCACATTCGTCACTGCGGCTGACAGCGAGACGGTCGAGGCAAAGACGAACGTCTCGGTGACGATGCTGGCGTTGGCCCCGATGATGGTGGCGATGTAGGTACCAGCAGGCAGGTTGGTGCGCACTGGCCCGATAGCACCGTCGTTCCAGAGCACGGTGGCGGGCGGCGTGTTCGGGCCGAAGGTGATGATGATGGAGCCGTTGCTTTCGCCCTCGCAGGCGATGCCGTCAACGGTCACATCGTAGCCCCAGGTTTCGGTGGTTTCCGTCACCCGGTAAATATTGCCGTTGGGCTGGTTGTTGCTGCCCAGCCCGGCGGCGAAGAGTTCGCCGTTTTTGTTTTCCCCGAAGGAAACCAACTGGTTGTTGAGGAGGTCAGCGAGTTGCACGTTCGTCCAGCCGCCGGCCCCGTCGGGCGTGATGGACCAGAGGCGGCCCGTGCAGTAGTCGGTGTAGAGGTAGCGGCCGTAGAGCTGCGGATAGTTGAAGCCCCGATAGACGAAACCGCCGGTGACGGAGCAGCCGAGGCTGCCGCTGTTGGCGTATTCGGCGACGGGGAAAGTTAGTTCGCTCATGGGCGGGCAGTTGCCGGTGTTGTAAACATGGTTGCCTTCGTAACAACTCCAGCCGTAGTTTTCACCGCCAGTGCTGGCAGCGGGCTGGTGGTCCACTTCCTCCCAGGAATCCTGCCCGACATCGCCGATCCAGAGGTCGCCGGTGAGCCGGTCGAAGCTGAACCGCCAGGGATTGCGCAGGCCGAGCGCCCAGATTTCGTCGAGGGTGTTGGGGTCGCCGACGAACGGGTTGGTGGGCGGGATGCCGTAGGGCGTGCCATTGTCCACGTCGATGCGGTGCATTTTGCCGAGAAAAGTCGTGCGTTTCTGGCCGTTGCCCTGCGGGTCGCCGCCGGAGCCACCATCGCCGAGGCCGATGTAGAGGTAGCCGTCGAAGCCGAATTTCAGGCAGCCACCGTTGTGGTTGCTGTACGGTTGGTCAACTTCGAGGAGCAGGAGTTCGCTGTTGGGGTCGGCGATGTTTGGGTCGCCTGAAACGGAAAAGCGGGATATCCGGGTGTCGCCGTTGTTGTTGGTGTAGTTGACGTAGAAGTAGCCGTTCTGGGCGTAGTTGGGGTGGAAAGCGAGGCCGAGCAAGCCCTGCTCGTTGCCGCTGGAACCAACAATTGCGTCGATGTTGAGGAACGGGTTGGGCAGCTTGATGCCGTTTTCGTCCACAATCCAGATGTAGCCGGTCTGCGAGACGATGAACAGGCGGTCGTCGCCGCAGTTCGTGATGTCCACCGGGCGGACGAAGCCGCTGGCGAACACATTCAATTGGATGGTCTGGGCACTCAAGGAATTGTTCAACAAATAAAGCGAGGCGAGGACAGTCAATAATCGTTTCATTATCAGCGGTTTAAGTTATTTTTTCAACACAGAGACACAGTGTCACAGAGATTGTTGCTCAAAAAAAACCCTGCACTCGTGGCAAAAATAGCTTTGTCAAACTGCCCGGCGGCTTGAAAATTCATCATTCCACCCCCATCGCTCCGCATTTCAAAGAAATATCTCTTACTTTGTAACAACGAATACAATTTCGAGTGGTCGCCAAACTTGTTTGGCCGACCGGCTTCAATTTTTCTTTCGGTCAGCCAAACAAGTTTGGCGACCACAAACTCAAAACAAGTTACCATGCAGAAAATACTCACCACTCTCGTCGCCTTCACGTTGTCAGTGGCGGGTGCCTTCGGCCAAGACCTGCCCACCTGCAACATTTACCTGTTCGACACGGCGTGGCGGGACTCCGTGCTGACGTTCAGCGACCCGCAGTTCCTCACGGGTTTCAACAAAAACGGCTACAACAACCAGCCGTATTTCATCAACAACACCGAGTTGCTCATGGCTTCGGCTGCGCCCAACGACAACCAGACGGACATCTACCTGCTCGACCTCGGTGAAAAATCGAAGCTGCGCCTGACCCGCACGGCAGAGTCGGAGTTTTCGCCCAAACCCACGCCCGACAACCTCTACTTTTCGGTGGTGCGGGTGGAGACGGACGAGGACCGCTCGCAACGGCTCTGGCAGTACCCCCTCGACCGGCAGGGGGAAGGCAAGGCCGTGTTCAAATACCTGCGGGGCGTGGGCTACTACCACTGGCTCGACCGCTTCAAAGTGGCGCTGTTCAACCTCACGTCCGGTGACCTCAACTACCTCTCGCTGGCCGACACCCGTGATGCCGCCATTCAGAACCTCTCGCCCTCGGTGGGCCGTTGTTTCCAGAATTCACCGAATGGACGGCTCGTGTACGTCCACAAAATCACCGACGGCAACTGGGTCATCAAAGCCCTCGACAAGAATACGATGGCAGTGTCGGAAATTACGAAAACCCTGTCCGGCAGCGAAGATTTCGTCATCCTGAAGGACGGCTCCATCCTCATGGGGAAGGGCAGCCGCCTCTACCGCTACCACCCGCTGAAAAGCACAGCCTGGGAAGAAGTGGTGGACCTGAAAAAAACAGGCGTTACCAACATCACCCGCATGGCCATCAGCGGCAACGGGAAACTGGCGGTGGTTAATGGAGGGTGATGGGATTTACGATTTACGACTGACGATTTACGATTGGGGACAGTGCCTCATTCAACGAATTTTTTATCAATCAGTTGAAATTGGTTCAAGGCCAATTTCAGTTCGCCACTCGTTCACCTTTGCTTTGTTTTCGAGGGGTAAAAGTTCGGGGCGTTCTTCTTCGTTTGCCCCTGCCTTGAACTGTGTTCCGTAGCGCTGTGGTTTTCCTTCCAGAACCAACCAACGGTCGTACAGCGTGGCGTACCAAAGCCACTCGGCTTCGCCTTCCATGCAGCGGTTTTTCAACATGGGCAAAAGCCGGGACAGCGCCACCGTGTCGCCCGAATGGGCGCTGATGAGGAATGCAGCCTTGGCCGGGCGCTCGCCCAATTCCGAGATTTTTGGCCAACCATTTTTCAGCTTCATTTCCTCCAAATGGCGGAACCGAAAGGAATCCTCGGCAACCGTGGCCGCCGTCATTGCTGTGAAATCCACTTGCCACAGGCTGTCCCCAGCGTCAATATCTTCCAGATAAGTCGGCAGGTTTTCGATATGGTACTGCAAGGTTCGGGGCTTTTGGTCTTCTGCCCAAAGCGAGTCAAGCTGGTAGGAGAGGTTGGGATTTTTCATGCTTTGGTAGCTTTTTTTTATCCGATTCTGCACCTCGTCCCAAAATCTTGTCCCATGAAAAACGGCCAGCCTTGGGTCAAAAAGCAACAACAGCTTGCGGTCATTTTCCGCAGCGTTCAGCCAAGCGAGCAGCGTCTTGCGGGCTTCCTCCTCAGCGCCGTTTTTTACCAAAAGTAACAGGTTCCGATACATCACGTTGGGCAGTGAATAGTTCGACTGCCTGATTTCGACCCGACGGTTCTGTTGCCTACCACTCTCCGCTTCGTTGGGTGCCAGCGGCATGGCATTCCCTGCATAAATAGGCACAAACCGAAAACTGGGCACCCTGTGCCGTTGCTGCAAGTAGGCCAGCACCGCCTCCACCCTTTGCCTTGAAAGTTGTTCATGGTTTTTGCCCTTGCTGTCGGTGTGTCCGCTAATGGTGAACGTTGCCGAAGGAGATTGTTTTGCCCTGCTGGCAAATGAATCGAGCAGGACGGAATCGGCTGCGGAAATTTGGTTTGAATTGTTGGGGAAATGCAGCGTTGCGCCTTCAATAA
>JACRAN010000132.1 GCA_016234735.1 Bacteroidota bacterium
CCGCCGTTTCAAAAAAGACATGGCCTGGTTCGACGGCTACATCTACGAACTCATCGAGGCCCGCCGACACGACCCCAACCCACCCAACGACCTGCTCACGATGCTGCTCGCCGCCCGCGACGAGGACACCGGCGAGGCCATGAGCGACCGGGCGCTGCGCGACGAGGCCGTCACGCTTTTCGCAGCAGGCCACGAAACCTCCGCCACCGCCCTCTCGTGGACGCTCTGGCTGCTGGCGCAACACCCGGACGTGTTGCAAAAACTCCGGGACGAGGTCGAAACCGTGCTGGAAGGCCGGATGCCCGCGTTCGAGGATCTGCGGAAGCTGACCTACACGATGCAGGTCATCTCGGAGGGGATGCGGCTCTACCCGCCGGCCTTTGCCGTCGGTCGGCAGCCGCTGGAAACGGACGAGATTTTGGGCGTGAGTATCCCGAAGCGCTCCATCATGTTCATCAGCATTGCGGCGTTGCACCGCGACCCCCGCCACTGGGAGCGGCCCCACGATTTTTACCCGGAACACTTCAGCCCGGAACAGGAAAAAGAGCGGCCCCGGCTGGCTTACATGCCGTTCGGGGCAGGCCCCCGCATGTGCATCGGCAACCATTTTGCGCTGATGGAAATGCAGTTGCTGCTGGCGCTGCTCGTGCGGCAGTTCGATTTTGAACTGGAAAAAAACCACCCCGTGGAACCGGAACCGTTGGTTACTTTGAAGCCGAAGCACGGCATCCTGATGCGGCTGAAGGAGCGGACGCCGGTGTGAAAAATGAAAATTGCCCGCTATCACCAACCGGGCGTTTCCTCCTAAATTTGCAAAAAAAAGTTTTCAAAACATGACCACCGAACTTGAATTTGCTACCGAAAGCCTCGAAAAAAATGGGTTTCTGGACATTGACGTGGACCCCACGCTCGACCTTTTCGAGGAAATCAACCGACTGAAAAAAGAAAAAAACGCCATCATCCTGGCGCACTACTACCAGGAGCCGGACATCCAGGACATCGCCGATTTCATCGGCGACAGCCTCGGCCTCTCGCAGGAAGCCGCCCGCACCGAGGCGGACATCATCGTGTTCGCAGGCGTGCATTTCATGGCCGAAACGGCCAAAATGCTCAGTCCCCACAAAAAAGTGCTGCTGCCCGACCTCAAGGCCGGTTGCTCCCTCTCCGATGCCTGCCCGGCACCACTGTTCAAAAAATTCAAGGAAAAATACCCCGGCCACATCGTGGTCAGCTACGTGAACACTTCCGCTGAAATCAAGACCCTGACCGACATCTGCTGCACCTCCACCAACGCCGTGCAAATCATCGAAAGCATCCCACGAGACCAGCCCATCATCTTCGCCCCCGACATCAACCTGGGGCGGTATTTGATTAAAAAAACCGGGCGGGACATGGTGCTTTGGAACGGCTCGTGCATGGTACACGAGATTTTTTCCGCCGAAAAAATCGCCAAACTGCGGATGCGCCACCCCAACGCCCTGCTCATCGCCCACCCGGAATGCGAGGCCCACATCCTCGAAAAAGCCGACTTCATCGGCTCCACCACCGGCCTGTTGAAGTTCACGATGCGCAGCGAGGCTACCGAGTTCATCGTTGCCACGGAAGCAGGCATCATCCACCAGATGGAGAAGTCGTCGCCGCACAAAACCTTCATCCCGGCACCGCCGGACAACACCTGCGCCTGCAACGAGTGCCCGCACATGAAGCGCAACACGCTGGAAAAATTGTACCTGTGTATGAAATATGAATTGCCCGAAGTGATTTTGCCCGATTGGGTCATCCGGGAGGGCGTGAAAAGCATCGACCGGATGCTGGAAATTTCAGCAAAAGCAGGGCTTTGAATTGAAAATGGAGAATTGAAAATGGAGAATGTGGGCATCCCGCAATTTTCAATTTTCAATTCTCCATTTTCAATTATTTTTTCTTCTTTTTCTCCTCCTTGTCAATCGCCAGTTCCAGCACCTCTTCCATCCGGTCAACGTAGTGGAAAGTGAGGCCCTGGAGGAAATCCTGGTTGATTTCATCCACATTTTTCTGGTTCTCTTTGCAGAGGATAATTTGCTTGATACCGGCACGTTTGGCGGCGAGGATTTTGTCCTTGATGCCGCCGACAGGCAGCACTTTGCCGCGCAGGGTGATTTCGCCGGTCATGGCGAGGAAGGATTTCACCGGCTTTTTCGTGAAAGCGGAAGTGAGTGCCGTGAGCATGGTGATACCGGCAGAGGGGCCGTCCTTCGGGATGGCGCCTTCCGGCACGTGGATGTGGATGTCGTATTCCTCGAATATTTTCGGGTCGATGCCAAGCTCCTCCGTGTGGGCTTTGATGAAACTCAGTGCAGTGCTGGCCGATTCTTTCATCACCGCGCCGAGGTTGCCGGTCATGGTCAGGCCGCCCTTGCCCTTGTGCAGACTGGTTTCGATGAACAAAATTTCGCCGCCCACCGAGGTCCAGGCCAGCCCGATGGCCACGCCGTGCGGCTGCGCTTCCTTGTAAATATCGTTGGAAAAGCGGGGCGGGCCGAGCATTTCCTTCAGTTCCTCCGGTTTCACATCCACCTCGTATGGCTCATCCATCGCCACTTTTTTTGCCACAAACCGCATCACGCCAGCTATTTGTCGGGAGAGGCTGCGTACCCCCGCCTCACGGGTGTATTCCTGTACGAGTTTGATCAAAACTGCTTTGTTCAGGGTGATTTGTTTGGCTTGCAGGCCATGTTCCTTGCGCTGTTCCTTGATGAGGTGGCGCTTGGCGATTTCAATTTTTTCCTCCAGCGAGTAGCCGTTGATGTAAATGATCTCCATCCGGTCGAGCAGTGCCGGTTGGATGGTGCTGGTCGAGTTCGCCGTGGCGATGAACATCACCTTCGACAGGTCGTATTCAAGTTCGAGGTAGTTGTCGTAAAATGTCGAGTTCTGCTCCGGGTCAAGCACTTCGAGCAGTGCCGAAGACGGGTCGCCCCGGAAACTTTGGCCCACCTTGTCGATTTCATCGAGGATGAAAACAGGGTTGCCGGAACCCGCCTTTTTCAAAGACTGGATGATGCGGCCCGGCATGGCTCCGATGTAAGTTTTGCGGTGCCCTCGGATTTCGGCCTCGTCGTGCAGGCCGCCCAGCGACATGCGGATGAATTTGCGCTTGATGGCCGTCGAAATGGACTTGCCCAGCGAGGTTTTGCCTACGCCCGGCGGGCCAACCAGGCACAGTATCGGCGCTTTCATATCGCCCTTCAACTTGAGCACGGCCAAGTGTTGCAGGATGCGGTCTTTCACTTTTTCGAGGCCGTAGTGGTCGTGGTCGAGCACTTTCAGTACCCGGTTCAGGTCAAAATTGTCCTTCGTAAAATTTTCCCAGGGCAGTTCGAGCAACACATCCAGATAGTTCATCTGGATGGCGTACTCGGCCACCTGCGGGTTCATCCGGCGCAGTTTTGCAATTTCCTTGTCGAAAGTGTCGGCCACCGGCTTCGACCATTTTTTGGCCCGGCCCCGTTCGGCCAACTGGCGGAGTTCTTCCTCCTGCGGGTTGCCGCCAAGTTCTTCCTGGATGGTTTTGAGTTGCTGGCTGAGGTAGTAGTCCCGCTGCTGCTTCTCGATGTCCACCCGCACCTTGCTTTCGATGCGGTCTTTGAGTTCGAGCAGTTGAAGCTCGGTGTCCATCTGCTCCAGCAGCGATTCGGCTTTTTCAACGAGGTTGTTTTGTTCCAAAATGGCCTGCTTGGCCGCGAGTTTCACCCCCAGGTTGGAGGCTATGAAATTGATGAGGAAGCTCGGATTGTTGATGTTTTTGATCATCACCACCGCCTCCGTCGGGATGTGCGGCGAGAGTTGGATGATTTGGCGGGCCTTGTCGGTGATGGTAGCCATCAGCGCCTGGAATTCCAGCTTGGCCTTCGGCATCGTGTAGTTCATCTCCTCCACCGTGCCCTGCATGTAGGGCGACTCGGAGACCATTTTCACTAACCGGAACCGCCTGCGGCCTTGCAGGATGGCCGTCGTGGTGCCGTCCGGCATCCGAATGAGCTTGATGATGCGGGCCAACGTGCCCACTCCGTACAAATCCTCGGAGCCGGGGTTCTCCATTTTGCTGTCCCGCTGCGACAGCACCGCCACGATGCGGTGGTGGTCGTAGGCTTTCTGCACCGCCCGGATGCTCTTGTCGCGCCCCACCGTGATGGGGATGACCACGCCGGGGAACAGCACCGTGTTTTTCAATGCCAACACCGGAAGCACCTCCGGGTACGGGTCTTTGATGCTGAGTTCGTCCTCCTCTTCAATGGTGATCAGGGGCATGAATTCGCCTTCTTCATCAAATCCCTCCGGCGCGTATAATTCGTCGATTAAAGGCATAACTGATTTTAATTCAGGAGTTTAGCAGTCAAAATTCAGGGTCGGAACCAATGCGTTTTCCCATTTCCAAAAACAAAATTCAACAAAGTCTGACTTCCAAAGCCGCTTTCCAACGTCTTTTTTTGTCAAATTGTCAGAAAACAAGCTGTCTATGGCAATTTACGCAGGTTGCCAAGTTTTGTGCCACCCAAAAGGTCAGGTTTTTTTTCTCCGAAATTGGCAGAAGCAGCTACCGAAAGCGGAGAAACTGACTGCGCTGATGCCAGAAAGTCAGGGGTTGTTGGATTTACGATTTACGATTATCAGGAATCGTAAATCGTAAATCGTAAATCACGCCACCCTTTTGAACAGCCAGCCGCTCCCATCGGGCAAGCGGCCCTGCTCGAACTGCCAGTCGTGGCGCTTCGCAATGCTGTTGGCCACCCGGTAGGGTTTTCTGCGCAAATTTTTTTGGTGGTGTTTTTGAGCGGGGAGAGTTATCTTGCGTTGAAAAAAATGGAAAATGAAGAAGCAAATGGTTTTAGCTTACGCAGGTCTGGAGACCTGCTGGGGAAGGCACAGGTCGGGGACCTGGCCAGCGGGCATTTTCAATGCCCGGCCCTTATCATTTTGACTGCTATGAGAATTTCTTTGTCTTTCTTTGTTTTGCTAATTAATTTTCAGTGGTTATCTGCTCAAAACCACGACCATGTTTGGTTGTTCGGTTATGACAGCAACCCGACTTACCTTGAATGGGGCGGCACTGTGATGGATTTCAATAATTCCCCCCCTAATCTTTCTTATCTCTACAATGAAATGAATTTCGTGGAGGTCAATGCCAGTATTTGTAATCAAGGAGGTGATCTTCAATTCTACACAAATGGCCTGTATGTGGCCAATAAAAACCATCAACCTATGCTGAATGGCATTGGCTTAAACCCTGGCCCATTTGCAAACGACATGGGCGATATCGGCTATATACTTGACCAGGGAGCATTTATTATTCCTCATCCTGATGGTACTAATAGATATCTTATCCACGCCGACAGGGTAAACTCAACCGTTGAGCTTAAGGCACATAGTTCCAAACTGTACTATACATTGATCGACATGAATCAAGCCAATGGGTTGGGCAAAGTCATACAAAAGAATCAAGTAATCCTCTCTGATACAATAGGATTAGGCAAACTCACATCTGTACGACATGCAAATGGCAGAGATTGGTGGCTATTGGCTACAGAGTACCTAAAAAATTCCTATTATAGAATTCTGATAACACCTGAAGGTGTACAAAATTTGGGGACTTCAAGCACAGGTAATCCATTGCCTAAAGAAGGAATCGGGCAGGCTGTATTCACTCCTGATGGTTCAAAATATATTCGGAACAGTCTTGTAGGTATGTTTCAGGATACAGATTACCTTGATATTTATGATTTTGACAGATGTACTGGCTTGTTAAGCAACCAAATCAGGATTCCTTATGTGCATGGGGCCTTGGCGGGTGGGGTGGCAGTTTCGCCCAATTCGAGGTTTATTTATATGCCACATGAAAGTGTTGTTTATCAGTTCGACCTATGGGCTGATAATATTGCAGCTTCTAAGAAAGTAGTGGCAACCTATGATGGCTTCACTGAAAACGGAATTCCAACACCATTTTATCTCGCTCAACTGGCTCCCGATGGTAAAATATACATAAACGTTTCCAACGGTGTCCACTACCTGCACGTCATCCACCAGCCTAACTTACCCTTTCCCGACTGCAATGTGGAACAACACGGCATACATCTTCCCACTTACAATTCCGCTTCTCTTCCCAACTTCCCCAACTACCGCCTCGGCCCATTGGATGGCTCACCCTGCGACACGCTTGGCCTCGACAACCACCCCATCGCCAAGTTCCGCTATGACCAGGACACCAGCGACTACCTCAGCATCAACTTCACAGACCTTAGCTATTATGAGCCTACCACCTATGGATGGCAGTTCGGCGATGGCAGCAGTAGTAATGAAATCAACCCTGTGCATACCTACGCCAGTGACGGCACTTACGAGGTATGTCTTACCGTCGCCAATGGGTATGGACTCAATACCTACTGCCGCACCCTGCAAATCGGCACCACCGCCACCGGCGAGGCCACGCCGGAAGTCAATCTCACCGTTTTCCCCAACCCCGCTATGGAAGCTACCAACATTATCCTGTCCGATTACCTTCCCCGCCACGCCACCCTCACACTCTACACCGCCACCGGCCAGTCTGTGCTGCGCCATTGCATCAGCGCTGGCTGGAACACCGTGCCGTTGGAAGGCATCGCCCCCGGTCTGTATTTTTATGAAGTGAAAGATGAAGAGCGTGTTTTAAAGAGCGGTAAGCTGGTAAAGCAGTAAGCCATTGGTAGTATATAGTCCGATGTTTGCTCGCTTATTTCATCAGCAAAACATCCCGTTTACCTCCGCTACGAAAGCCGGCTTCCATCTTTACCTATCGGGGGCTTTGTTCCACCTCACCCCCTCCCGAACGCCTTCTCCAATTGCCCCATCAGGTTGCTGCGCCGCTTGTACAACAGGCGGATTTCGGCGAGCCGGTGCCGGAATTCCACCTCCGGCACCAGCGTTTTCATGTTGCGCAGGGCATCCACGACGGCTGCGTAATGCCGGTCGCCCGTGTGCTTCAACTCCTCCTCCAGCCCCTCCCGAAAGCAGGCGAGGGCTTTCTCTGGCAGGGCTTTTTTGTTGCGGGCATAGAAATCGTAGCGGAAAAAACCGAAGGGGAAACCCTGCAACGAGCCTTCGGAAAAATCCTTTCGTTTCCGCTCGATGATGTCCGCCACTTCGGCCAGCCGCTTTTCCATTTCGAGGTGGACGAGGTACTGCGAGATGTCTTTGCTGCGCAAAAGTCCTTCGAGTGCTGGCCGCTGCCCCGGCGAAAGTTCGAGCGCCCGCCGGAGCGATTCGGCACGGGGAAGCAGTTCCACGTAGCGCAGGGCGAGGCCGTCGAGCGGCTCCCGCTGCCCCTGCGCCAGGCGGATGCGTTCCTCCACGATTTGTTTGGCGATGTCCCCTGCCCCGAAAAAGCGGTGCTGCTGCCCCACGAGTTTTTCGATGGCCTTGTCGAGCGTTTTCGATGCTTTTTTCACATCGCCTTTTTCTTTTTCGTAAAACAGCGCCAATGGCACAACGAATTTATCGGAACGCGCCGCCAGGGTTTTCAGCCACTCTCCTTTTTCGTCCGTCGTCATGGCAGGCCCGAAAGTTTCAAGCGTTTGAAAGGCAAAATCAGCTTTTGAAAGCAGTTCCGATTTGGCCAGGTAGTTTTTCAAGTGATGCCAATCGGAGGGCTTGAGATAGTCGGCTGCCATTTCAAAAAAACCGGAAAACGAATCGTAGCCATCTTCATCAAGGGCCTCCCATAAATCCGGCAGGAAGGCGAGCCGCTGTGCATCGGGCAGGGCGCTCAGGAATTCGGCGAGGAAGCCCATCAGTTCGCTGCCGTCGTAGCTTTCCTCCGAGTATTCGTCGAACATCGAACCGTCCTCCTGCGCCCCGTTCACCGCTCCGATGATTTGGAGGAACATGGTTTTGACCTCCTCCGGCCTGTCCGTCCAAACGCCCCGCAGTTTTTCCATCAGCGGCTTGATGTCGTCGTCGAAATGTTGGCCGCCGTCGTACCTGCCGAGCTTGTCGAGCAGCTTTTGGATTTTCTTTTTCGTGTCGAGGAACACCTGTTCCCGGTCGCCCTGGCTGCCGAACCGCAGCCTGATTTCCTCCCGGAATGCGGGAGCGGCGAGCTTCCGCACCGCCTGCCGCAACTCCTCGGCGGACAGGCTGCCGAGCCACGCCTCGAAAATATCGTTGTTGTACGAAGGGGACTTTTCGGCAATTTCTATCACGGTCACTGTCTCCGGTATTTCCCGCCAGAACTCTTCCTCTGCTGTTTTTATCAGCACGGCGGCGATGTGTTTGCAAATGCCGCCCCACTCGGTGTCGTAAGGACAGGAGCACTTCGCCTGTACGCTGCCGGAGCGGGCGAAGATTTTCACCCTGTACTCCTCGGAGCCGTAAACTTCGGCTTCGACGTTGTTGCCGTCCACCACATCGAGCGTTTCGACGGCATCGTTTTCGTAGTAGCCCATGCCCTTTCGGAACATGTCACGACCCAGTTTTTGCTGGATGGCGAGGGCGTTCAAGGACTGGAAATAGGTTCGGAGGGATGGGCTGCCAGCGAGTTGGTGTGCGCTCATATCGTATGTTTTTTTGTGCAGGAAAGAAAGCAATAGCTGGCAAAATTCAAGGCAAGTGCCGAGATTTGCCAACTGTTCAATTTTCGTAATTTCTCAATTTCCAAATTTCACCCCTCATCCTTCCCACTACCTTATCAAAGTCACATCGCCCTTCAGTACCTCCACCGCCCCGTCCGGAAACTCGACTTCCGCAAACCACACGAACACCCCCGTACCCATCAACTGCCCCCGGTACGAGCCGTCCCATCCGGTGGCCGGGTTGTTCGGCTGCATGTTGAAATACTCGAAGACCGACTCCCCCCACCGGCTGAAAACGAGGAAAGAGCGGATGTTTTTCACCGTGTTCGGCTTGGCAAAAATGGTGAAGACATCGTTCAGCCCGTCCCCGTCCGGCGAAAAAGCAGTCGGCACGTACACCCGCCTGCGACGCTCTACGAAGACCGTGATTTCGTCACTGTCCTGGCAACCGTTGTCGGCGGCGATGCTCACGGCGTAGGTCGTGGTGATGATGGGGGCGACCGGCTGCGACAGGCAGCCGGGGCAACCGGCAGCATCCAGCGGCGACCACGTGACCGAAGCCAGCGAGTCGAACGGAAAATTCACCCGCGCCGTGAGGGTGGTGTTCTCGCCCGATTCGATGGTCAGGTCGTTGCCCAGTGCCACGTTCACCTGAACGGGCACGTTTATCAAAACAATTTCCGCAACGCCACAGCCATTGGCATCCAATACCGTCGTCTCGTAAGCACCGGGGCCCAAGCCCGTGAAAGCATTGCCGGATTGAAAATTCCCGCCGTCCGAGGAATATTCGTAGGGCGGCACCCCGCCGCTCGTTTCCACAAAAATGGCCCCGTCGTTTTGGCCGAAACAGTCCAAATCGGTGACGGCGAAAGTGGTTGCCAATGGCGGCGGCGCTGTGATTTCGGCTGTTCCGGCAGTGCTGCACCCATTCGCATCCGTCACCGTGAGGGTGTAGCTGTCTGCCGGGAGGCCCTCCGCCAAAGGTACCGTACTGCCGTTCGACCAGCCGAAACTGAACGGCGCAGCACCTGTCACTACCGCCGAAATACTGCCGTCTTCGCCGTCGGCGCAACTCACGCCGAAGCCGTTGAAATCCGAGGCCGTCAGTGCCAGTACCGGCGGTGGGGCCAGCACCACCGCCGTGACCACCACGCTGTCGCAGCCAAACTGGTTGGTCAGGTTTTGGACAAAAACGCCCGCCGCCGAGGGGTCGCAGGTCGTCGAATTCAGGAACGTGGTGTCGCCGGGCAGGTGCGTCACCGTCTCCGTCACCACGCTGTCGCAGCCGAATTGGTTGGTCAGGTTTTGGACAAAAACGCCCGCCGCCGAGGGGTCGCAGGTCGTCGAATTCAACAACGTCGTGTCCGCCTCTGAAAAAACCACCGTCGTCACCACCAAGCTGTCACACCCAAACTGGTTGGTGAAAACAGCTTCAAAAACGCCCAGGTCGCCGGGGTTGCAGGAAGTCAGGAGCAGCGCCGTGGTGTCCGTCGGCACGAGGCTGACGGAGGTGACGACGAGGCTGTCACAGCCATTTTGATTGGTCAGATTTTGAACGAAAATGCCCGCCATTGCTGCATCGCAGGTTGTCGAGGCGAGCAGTGTCGTATCACTTTGCGAGAAGCTCACGGTCGTGACCACCACGCTGTCGCAGCCAAATTGATTGGAAAATATTGCCGTGAAAATGCCTGTCTGAGTTGGGTCGCAACTCGTGCCGGACACTTCCACCGAATCGTCCGGCAGCAGCGCCACCGTCGTGATGACCACGCTGTCGCAGCCGTTTTGGTTCATCAGCATTTCCTCAAAAACGCCCACGCCGCCGGGGTCGCAGGTCGTGCCGGACAGTTGCGTGGTGTCGCTGACCAGCAGCGTCACCGTCGTGATGACCACGCTGTCGCAGCCGTTTTGGCCGGTCAGGTTTTGGGTGAAAATGCCCGCCGCCGCAGAATCG
>JACRAN010000014.1 GCA_016234735.1 Bacteroidota bacterium
CCGCATCGGTGGTGCCGCCGGAGTCGAAGGCTTTTTCACCGGAGTCGTTGAAGTCGCCGTCCTGGTTGAAGTCGAGCCAGACCGTGAACCACTCCGGGTACGTTCCACCCGAAAAACCGGGCGTGAGGCTGATGACGTTGGCGGTGTAGGTGGTCAGGTCAGTGGAGACGCCGGTGAAATCGCCGTAGCCATTTTCGGCGGCGCTGGTGTTGTTGATGGAGCCGATGGTCACGTTTTCAATCCACTCGTACTGAGTTTCCAGGCCCGCCGAGGGGCAGTAGCTCAGGTCGATGCAGGCCCCGCAGCCGAGGGTCGTGAAGCTGATTGGCTCTGTGAAATCGGTCGCCCCGGTATCGCAAACCGTCTGCACCTGCGCCATGTAATCGGCACAGGGTTCGAGGTTGGAGAGGGAAAAATTGGTGTTGATGAGGTCGGTGAAAAGCTGCTCGCCCTGCGGGCCGGTGAGTTTCACCGTGTAGCTGTTGGCAGCAAAAACCGTTTGCCACGAGGCGATGGCGCTGACGGTCGTCACGTCGTAAACCACAAAATATTCGGGCGCTACGCAGCAGCCGTCCGTTTTAAAAATGTAGGAATTGGTGAAGCCGCTCAGGGTGTCGCCGCAGATGTCTTCCAATTGAAATTCATATTCCGTACATGCCTGCAAGCTATCCAGCAACAGCGGGCTGGCCACACTGTCCAGCAACGTCCAGGTCGTGTCGCCCACCACCCGGTAGCGGAAGTTGCTCTGCAACGTGGAGTCGGTGGAGGCCCACGTCACATCGGCGGACACGTCGATGATGTTGGAGGCGGCCACGTTGTACGGTTTCGGGCAGGGGCCACAGTTTTGCAGCAGCAGCAACAAACTGTTGTAGGCGTTCACCCGCCCGCCGTACTTTGTTTCGGGCACGAGGTTGGGCACAATGTCCACGCCGTTGAACAGTGCATTTCTCACCAAAAGCGCCGTGCCTGCCGGGTCGGCGATAGCCTGTGGGCCGATGCTGGAGCAAGGTGCCGAGTACAGCAGGCCGATGATGCCCGCTGTGAGTGGCGAGGCGAAGGAAGTGCCGCTGGTGGTGCTTGGCCCACCGTTCTGGCTGAGGGTCACGATGTTTGAGCCGGGCGCACCGACGTCGATGTGCGTGGTGCCGTAGCCGGAGAAGGTGCGCACGTCGCTGTTGTTGGTGGCGGTCACGGCCACCATGAATTCGCTCCCGCAAGCCGTCGGCAGGTCGAGCACCACGTCGATGTTCACGTTGTTGTTGGCGGTTGCTCCGCAACTCAGCACGCCCTCCATGCCGAGGGAGTCGTAAAACGCACACCACAACGGTGCATCGGCAGGGTCGCCGCCATCGATGCCCCAGGAGGAGTTGGTGGCCACCACGAACGCACCCTGGGTGCCGCCGCTCTGATTGAACCGGCGGCGCTGCAAGAGTGGGTAGGTGTAGGAGGCAATGACGCTGGCTTCGGTCAGGTTGCCGTATGTGACGTGCATGATTTTCACGTCCCAGTTGATTCCGCTCACGAACTGGCCGTTGTTGCCCTTCGCTCCGATCATGCCGGAGACCTGCGTTCCGTGGCTTGCAGTGGGGATGTTGTCGTTGTTGCTCACGGGGTTCCAGCCGTTGTAGTCGTCCACGTAGCCGTTGGCATCGTCGTCGATGCCATTGGCGGGGATTTCGGCGGTGTTCACCCAGAGGTTGCCTTGGAGGTCGGGGTGGTTGCGGTTGGCGCCTTCCACCACGCACACCACGATTTCGTGGCCGTCCGCAGTGAGGCCGCCGGTGGTGATGTCCCAGGCGAGGTCGGCATCCACGTCGGCATCGGGGGTGCCGCCGCCCTGGCCGGTGTTCACCCATTGCCACTGTTGCCCGAAATTGGGGTCATTGGGAATGGTCTCCCTCCGTTCGATGAGGTGGTTCACCTGCGCCACCTGCACTTCGGGGCGTTGGCGGATTTCATCGATGAAATGGTACTCGTTGATGTTGGCGAAGTCGAAGGAAAGCAGCCAGATGCGCATGGGCGGCGAGACTTCATCCCTGATTTGGAGGTGCGTTGGTTTGCCTTTGTAAAACTGGAGTTGGCGGGCAAGCTGGCGGATGTTTTCGCCTGGTTTCAACTGTACGATGACGTCTCCCTGAACATGGCCGATTTTTTGCGCCTGGGCTTCGACGTTAAAAATAGCAATGCAGCAGACGAACAGGACTAATTTTTTCATACCGGATTTTTAAAAATGAAGGTTTAGAATGCGGGCCAAATGTATGGCCGGAACGGTGCAAAAAGGAAAAAGCCCTGTAAAATTTGTCGCTTTTGCGGTGTCACGGACAATTGGCCAGAAAGCCGTCTTCAAGGAGTATTTTCAGAAAATGACACCTCGCGTCAGTTTCTTTGGTCAATTTTGTGAAAAATTGTTTATTTAAGTTTTAATTTTGCCTCAATTCTTACAACGACAAATAAAAAACGGTGGCCTTGAAAGGAATTTCACTCGGTTCTTCCACGCTCTCCCATATAAAAAACTCGAATGAACGGCCTCAACACCTATTGCAGTCTCACCTGTGGATTTCCACGCTGCAAGCACCAGACAACCAAGTTTTCCCGATGGTAATCCTGTTAGCTCACAAATTTTTTCATAACCAGCCTGCCCAGTAAACAGGTTTTGGAATTTTTTAATTTTTTTTTTACAACTGAAATATGAAGCAGCTTTTTACAACACTATTTGCCTTAACCACTTTAGGTTTTTTAGGCCCGGACGCCCATTCACAGTGCAGCACTACGCCATGTACCATTCCAACGGTGTCGTATGATGCCCCTGGTGCCTGTATTTTGCCAAGCCCTGACAACCTGAACTGCTATTTTGGTGCAACCGTGAACAATACACCAATATCCCTTCCTCCTTATTGGTGTTCCTCGGTGGAAAACAACCAGTGGTTCGCATTCACGGCTACCTCGCCAAACGTTTCCATTGAAATCGAAGCGTTGAATTGCTCAACAGGTGGTGCTATCCAGGCGGCATTTTTGGAAACGACTGACTGCATCACTTTCAGTTTCGTGTCCGACTGCCTGGGCAACATCCCGTCTGGTACGTCTCAAACATTGACAAATAACGTCCCACTCGTACCGGGCCAGAACTACTACCTGATGATCGATGGTTCCGCCGGTGCGCAATGTAACTATGCCCTCAACGGCTCCTCAGTCATCACTACAGGGCCAACGAATGTTTGTATCCCCGACCCAAGCGGCCCTTCGGTTTACCAGACCAATGTAATTTCACAATGGTCTATTGTCCCCCCCACCGCCGGGAACATTGTCGGACCTAATCCATCAACCAGTGCTTCGGTTGATTGGACGATGGCAGGTTCCGCTCAAATTTGTGCACAGAGCACGGTTTGTCCCAACGTGCCGCAGTATTGTCTGACAGTTAACATCGGCCAAAACACCCAATCCGCGCAAACGGCCTACTTGTGCAGCGGTGAATCAGTAGTTTGTGGCGGCACAACTTATAATGCGCCGGGGGTTTTTATCTCTAGTGTTCCCAATGGCTCTGGTTGCAACGAATTGATAACCTGCACGATCATACCCATACCCCCTATCATTACCAACTTGCCGCCAGTAAACCTTTGTGGCCCCACCGTTTACCAGGTCTGTACTGAATTCTTCCAGTCTTCAGGATTTTACACCGTCGTCTGTCAAAGTTATCAGGGCTGCGACAGTACCGTAAACGTGAACCTGACTATTTTGGAGCCACAAGCCAACATCTCTCCCCCAGACCAAATTGGTTGTGGGGCGGATTCATTAGTTTACTTAGATGGTACGAGTTCGCCATTCGCTCTACCGCCACAAACCACCTCCTTCCAATGGACAGGCCCAGGCATTATCGGCCAAACCAATCAAGTGCTTGCTTTGGTCAATGAACCCGGGACTTATTGCCTCACCGTAACACACGGCAGTGGAAGTTTTACCTGCACTGCCGAGTCATGCGTGACCGTGACTGAAAACATCATCATCCCCTCGGCACCGGCCATCACCGGGCCGACGACCGTTTGCTCCGGGGCAATGTCCACCTACACCGCCAACTTGCAAGGCCCAGTGATTCCTGACAACCTGACCTGGATTACTCCGAACGGGGAACCATTTACCGTAGGCCCAAACAACACCATCACCGTAAACTGGACGGGTTCATCGGGCGGCCAACTCTGCGTCACGGCCAACAACGAATGTGGCTCATCGCCGCCTGCCTGCATCAACGTAACAGTCAACGGAGTCCCGGCAGCCCCACAAGTAAGCGGCCCGGTCAGTGTTTGTGCAGGCAGTACACCGCAAACATATACAATTGGAAATGCCCTGCCAGGCATCACTTACAACTGGACGGTGCCTGCCGGTGCTACTTTCACCGGCTCCGGTAGCTCCATCAATGTCAACTTCAGCGGGGTAACACCTGGCAACGTGCAGGTGTGCGCCACTGCCCAAAACAACTGCGGCACCAGCGCGGCAGGCTGTGCCAATATGACCGTCACCGGCCCGCCGACAACACCCGTGATGGCTGGCCCTGCGAATGTCTGTGCCAATGGCGGCGCAGCCACATTTACAGTCACCAACGTTCAGGCAGGAGTCACCTACACCTGGTCAGCCCCGCCAGGAGCCGTTGTTACAGGTTCCGGTGCCAGCGTCACCATCGATTTCAGTGCCGGGAACTCAGGACAGGTCTGCGTGACAGCCACCAACAATTGCGGGAACCCATCCGTTTGCCAGGCGGTCACGGTGGCTCCGGCACCTACCGTCGGCATCAGTGGCTCCGGCGAATTTTGCAACGGCACCACCCCCTCCATCCCGCTCACATTGACCCTCACCGGCAATGCGCCCTGGACGGTTATTTATGTAAACGGAGGAAATCAGGACACCATCAGCGTGCCTTCAAGCCCACATACTTTCAATGTTGCGGCTGCCGGAACCTACACCATTGTATCGGTGGTAGGTGCCAATGGCTGTACGGGAACAGGCAGCGGCTCTGCCGTTGTGACCCAAAACCCGCTCCCGACGGCGACCCTGAGCGGCGGCGGCGACATCTGTGCCGGTAGCGGGCAGACTGTTCCGCTGACGATTACACTGACTGGCGAGGCTCCCTGGGTCGTCGATTGGACTGTCAACGGTATTGCTCAAACACCATTGAACATCAACGCCAGCCCCTTCCCGCTTCCCATTGGTGAATCACTGGCAGGCGACATTGACCTGGTGAATGTAGTGGATGGCAACACCTGCGACGGCAACGTCAGCGGCACTTCGCTGGTGCAAGTTTTCGATGCCCCGACCGTGAGCAACGTACAGACGCAATGCGATCCCACGAACACCAGTTTCACCGTGACTTTTACCATCAGCAGTGGCGACGCAGCTTCGTATTCGGTGACACCGGCGGGTACGCTTGCCGGAAATCAATTCACCAGCAACTCGATTCCGCAGGGCAGCGGCTACTCTTTTGTCGTAACGGATGTCAACGATTGCAACCCGGTGACAGTCGCCGACCCGATTGTGGTTTGCAATTGTGCTACTTCCGCCGGGGATATGGATGCCAACACCATCGAATTTTGCGGAGCAGGAACGGTCACTGGTATTTATGACGATACGAACGAGGCGCTGGACGGCAACGACGTGGTGGTTTACTACCTCCATTCCGGTAGCTCGGTGAACATTGTTCCACCTGTGATTTCCATTTCAGGAACCCCTGATGTCACTTTCAACGCTGGAACCATGAGCTTCGGCACCACCTACTACCTCTCGGCAGTGGTGGGCGACTCTGATGGTGCAGGTGGCGTGAACATAAACGACCCCTGCCTCGATGTGGCGCAGGGCACACCAATTGTTTTTTATGAAATTCCGACAGCAACCCTTGCGGGCAGCACGGATATCTGTATCGGGGAAAGCACCGACCTGACCCTCACACTCACGGGCGCTGCTCCCTGGGATGTGACGATTAACGGCCTGCCAATTTCGGTTTTTTCTTCGCCTTTCACCTACACGGTGACACCGGGCACCACCACCACCTACCTCCTGACCAATGTGTCGGACGACAACAATTGCAGCAACACTGCTTCCGGCAGCGAGACCGTGACGGTGAACACACCGCCAACGGTTGCAAACATTGTCACCACCTGCGACCCGACGGGCACCACGTTCACGGTCTGCTTCGACATCATCGGCGGCGACCCGGCCTGCTATTCGGTGACGCCTGCCAACGGTACACTTACCGGCAGCCAGTTTTGCAGCAATCCGATTGCGGATGGCCTGGGATACAATTTTACCGTCACGGATTGCAATGGCTGTACCCCGGTCATTTTGGATGAACCTCTCGTTGATTGCAGTTGCCTCTCCACTGCCGGGAACTTCCCGTCCACTCCGTTGAGCATCTGCGGTACTGATGTGGCGCAGCTGGTTTACGACCCTGCCGGAGAATTCCTGGATGCCGATGATGCGCTCTGCTTCATCCTGCACTCCGGCAACCCCTCCAACCCGATTGCCACAAGCCCGACAGCACAATTTACTTTCCAACCTGGGATGAACTACGATCAAACGTACTTCATCTGCCCGGTGGTGGGCAATGACGACGGTAGCGGCTGCGTGGATTTTGGCGACCCTTGCCTGAGCATCGGCAACTGCGCCCCGGTGGTTTTCCACGAAGTCCCGGCAGCTTCCATCGGGCCGGACGTGAGCATTTGCGAAGGCACCAATGCCACGCTCACGATTGACGTGACGGGCGGCGTGGCACCCTGGACGGTAAGTTATCAGGACGGCGCAGGGAATATTTTTCCCCTGACCATTCCAACCAGTCCTTTCACTTTCACCGTAACTCCCACTGCTTCAACGAATTACACGCTTGTCAGCTTAAACGGCCAGTTCTGTGCGGGCACCATCTCCGGGCAGGCCAACGTGACGGTCAATCAACCGCCAACGGTCCAAAACATCGTGGAAACCTGCTCCCCGGATGCCACTTCCTACGTGTTGACCTTTGACATCGTTGGAGGGGCATTGGGAACCTACACGGTTGTCCCGGCCATTGGCATTGTGAACAACGGAAGTTTCACCAGCCCGGCGATTCCCAACGGACAGGTGTACAACTTCGATGTGGACGACGTGAACGCCTGCGGCCCGGCCAACGTGACCGGCTCTGAAAACTGCCTCTGCCTGACGGATGCAGGCACGATGGGTACCAACCCCGTTGAGTTTTGTGTGGATGAAAACGGGATAGTTAACGTAACTGTTGACTCGTTCCTCGACCCCAACGACGTGCTGGTGTACTACCTGCACACGGGCAGCAGCGGCATGTTGGGCACCGTGATTGCCACGAATTCAACGCCAAACTTCACCTTCGACCCAGGCACGATGACTGTCGGCACTACCTACTACGTGAGTGCGGTGGCAGGCAACGACAACGGCTCCGGCGGCGTTGACCTGCTGGACGGCTGCCTCGATGTGGCACCCGGTACGCCCATCGTTTTCAATGCCCTGCCAACGGTGGCCATCAGCGGCACGGCGACCATTTGCCAGGGGCAAAGCACGAACGTGACTTTCACGCTGACCGGCCAAGGCCCGTTTGTGGTGAACTATACCGTCAACGGTGCTCCTCAAACGCAGAACATCCCCACAGCAGGGAACTTCACGCTGCCAGTTTCTCCAACAGCTTCGCAAACACTGACGCTGGTTTCGGTAACGGACCAGAACTGCGACAATGTTTCCGCCCAGAGCATCACCATCACGGTGAACCCCAACGTGGATGCGGGCACGGTCATCGGCAACTTTGAATTTTGCCAAAGTGAAAGCCAGGTCATCGACCTGAACACGCAACTGAGCGGTGCCACGCCCGGCGGCACCTGGACCGGCCCCAACGGCGAAATAGTGCCCGGCGGCACCTTCAACGTGGCCGGACTCGGCAGCGGCACCCAACCCTACACCTATTCGGTGCCGGGCCTGCCGCCCTGCCCCAACGATTCGGCGGTGGTGGATGTCATCATCAACCCGCTGCCAACGGCGGACGCCGGTACCGATGTGGAACTCAATTGCGACCTGACAGAAACCCCCATCGGCGGCACCGGCAACACACCGGGCGTGACTTTCAATTGGACGGGAACGGGTACTTTGACCAACCCGACTTCGGCCAGCCCAACCGCCTCCGACCCCGGCACCTACGTGCTGGTGGTGACGACCCCGCAGGGATGTACTGACAGTGACGAGATGACCGTAACGGAAGACGTAACGCCGTCGGTACCGCACATCACGGTGTCGGACGTTAGTTGCTTCGGCGACACGGACGGCTTCATCACCATCGACAGCATCACGGGAGGCCAACCGCCATACCTGTGCTCGTTCAATGGGTCGCCGTTCAGTGCGCAGAAGAGTTTCACCAACCTCAGTCCGGGCCAGCACACCATCGTAGTGGTGGACGCTTCGGGCTGCGAGACGACACTCATTTTCACCGTGGCAGAGCCGCAAGAAGTGACGGTGGACATCGAAGGCAATTTTGAAGGAAACGACCCAGTGGTGGAATTGGGCGACCCGATTACCCTGCAAATCATCACCACCCCGCCCTTCAACCTGCTGGATACGGTGGTCTGGTCACCGGCTGATTTGGTCGATTGCGACACTTGCCAGTCCAACGAGGTTTACCTCACGCTGCAAACGACCTTCACCGTGATGGTGGACAAGGACGGCTGCCGTGACGAAGATTTGATTACGGTTTTTGTGAAGAAAAACCACCCGATTTACGTGCCGAGTGCTTTTAGCCCGAACGGCGACCTCATCAACGATTTTCTGCTGGTGTACGGCGGCAAAGAAGTGGTCAGCATAAAATCTTTCCTCGTGTTCAGTCGTTGGGGTGAAACGGTGTACGAATACTACAACTTCCTGCCCAACAACCCGGATTTCGGAGGATGGAACGGCGAGCATCGGGGCGAAAAATTGAACCCGGCGGTGTTCACGTGGTTTGCCGAAGTCGAGTTCATTGATGGAAAAGTGGAATTATTTGAAGGGCATGTGAACCTTATCAAATAATCCGTGTACAAAGACATATTGAAATAGCGAAAGAAATGGCGTTGAATCAACGCCATTTCTTTTTACCATCAACCTGGCGATGAAAAAAACAGCGGTTTTCCTCCTTTTTTTTGCCCTCGCTTCGCAATGCTTTTCGCAGGTCGGGATTGTCGGGGGCTACAAAACCTTCCATGCCGACGGCTGGAACGACCTGTTCGCCGCAGGCCTGAACGATACCCCCTACCCCATGCCGGGCTGGCAGATTGGCGTGGATTACTGGTTCCGGTTGAAGAAGCGGCGCATTGAATTTGCGCCGGAGGCGAGCGTGGCTTTTTTCAAAAAAACTTTTCAGGAGGGCAAGGTCGAGCATCGGCAGGCAGGGCTGCATTTCAACACCGACGTGTACATTTTCGACCTGGCGGGCGACTGCAACTGCCCCACTTTCTCCAAAGACGGCAACGTTTTCGGCAAAGGTTTTTTCCTCGAAGTGTCGCCGGGCGTGGTTTTTCTTTCCAACAAAAACACAACCTACGACGACCCCGGCACGGCTGAAGAGTTCGCCTTCGGCGGCTCGGTAGGTGCCGGTCTCGATTTGGGGTTCTCCAATGTGTTCACCATCACGCCCATTGCCCGCTACCACTACTACCCGAACCTCACCTGGTACGAAGCGTTGACCACTGAATCGCTGACAACGGACCTGACCCAACTCTTCCTCGGCCTGCGGTTTCGGGTGCATTTCAAAGAAATCAACAAATACGGACACCGCTGATTTTTCATGCTGGCCGTTGAAAAAATTGGACGAACTTTGCGTTTTCAGCCAGAAAAAATGACGCACGAAAACCGTCATCTCACTTACCCATTCAGCAAACATGACCGAGCATACCATCGTCCACCTCAGCGACGTCAGCATTTACCAGAAAGAAAACCTGGTGCTGCAAAACGTGAACCTCAACATCACAAAAGGTGAGTTCGTCTATCTCATCGGCAAGACGGGCAGCGGCAAATCCAGCCTGCTGAAAACCCTGTACGCCGCCCTCCCGCTCACCAGCGGCAAAGGTTCGGTCGCAGGATTTGACCTGAAAAACCTGAACCGCCGCACCATCCCGCACCTCCGCCGCAAACTCGGCATCGTGTTCCAGGACTTCAACCTGCTCGAAGACCGCACGGTGGAGGACAACCTGCTGTTCGCCCTGCGGGCAATGGGCTGGAAAGGCCGCCAGATGATGCAAACCCGCATCGACGAGTTGCTGGAGCGGGTGGATTTGCGGGGCAAAAACAGCAAGATGCCCCACGCCATTTCCGGCGGCGAGCAACAGCGGGTGGTCATCGCCCGTGCCCTGCTCAACCACCCCGAACTCATCATCGCCGACGAACCCACCGGCAACCTCGACCCGGAAACTTCCGACGAAATCCTGCTGCTGCTCCGCAAATTGGCGCAGGAGAACGACACCGCCGTGCTCTTCGCCACGCACGACTACCGCATCCTCGAAAACTTCCCTGCCCGCATCATCCGCTGCCACAACGGCAAAGTGTTCGACGAAGAGGACGTGATTGTTTGAGTTCCAAAATCGACGTTCGCAAAGGTGCCAGCCCGTTTCATCTGGAAAATCGGGGGCTAAGTAGAAGAACCGTTGCAACGGGCATCACCGGCCATTACATTTGCAGGCATTACCAATCAAAAATTTATTGCTATGGCAAGGAGAGCTTTAAGAGTGACCGGCTTCGCCCGTTTCATGTTCATCATGATTTTGATTGCGCCGCTGGCGTACATCGGTGCGTCCTACTACAATGGGGAAGACGGGGTGCAGAACATCAAAAACCTGCTCAACAGGGTCAAAAAAACGGAAACAATGAGGGAGGAATCCGCCGTTGGTACCGAAGCGAAACCCGTGAACCAGTCGCCTTCGACGAAAGCGTTGGAAGAAGAAAACCTTCGCCTGAAGGAGCAATTGGAGTTCAAGTCCAAACGGGTGGACGAGTTGTACCGGGAAACAGAGGAGCTGAAACGCCGCCTCGAAAGCTCCGAAAAAGCGCTGGAAGAGTCGAAAAAGAAGTGAGCGGGTCGGTGGATAAACCACTGAAAACCAATCCGTTGACATCCATTTTTCACCTCCAAACTTAGCACCATGTTCGATTTCATTTTCACTGCCCTGCTCAACGGTGTGGCCGTGTGGCTGGGCGCACAATTTCTGGAAGGCATCAAAGTGACGGACTTTCCGAGGGCCGTCATCATCGGCCTGGTCGTCGCATTTTTGAACGCCACCCTGGGCAGCCTGCTCGACATTTTCCCGTCGCCGATGAAGTTCTTCTCGTTCGGCCTGTTCAGCCTCGTGGTGGATGCCCTGCTGCTCCTGTTGGCCGATTATTTTCTGAAAGGGCTGACCATCAAAAACTTCTGGTGGGCAGTGGCACTGGCCACCGTTGTGGCAGTGGTGAACTCATTTGCCCACTGGCTTTTTTAAAACCGGGCATCCGGTTCCTTCCCTAACCTCCACCGCTGGCCGCAGCGGTGGAGGTTTTTTCTTTTCCACTCAACGGCTGTTTTTTATCTTGCCTCCCAAAACAAAACTCAACAGCCATGCGCAAAATTTTCCTTTTCGCCCTGACCCTGGTTTTCCTTTTTTCAAACCCGCTTTTTGCCCAAAAGAAAAAAGAAAAAATGGCCCCGCCAAAACCCGCTCCGGCGGTCAAATTCGATGAAAAAATGTACGCCTCGCTGCAATGGCGCTGCATCGGCCCGTTCCGGGGAGGGCGCTCGGCAGCAGTGACGGGCGTGCCCGGCAAGCCCAAATTGTTCTACTTCGGCAGCACCGGCGGTGGCGTTTGGCGCACGAACGACGGCGGCATCACCTGGGAGAACATCTCCGACGGCTTCTTCGGCGGCTCCATCGGGGCAGTGGCGGTGAGCGAAAGCGACAACAATGTGCTGTACGTGGGCGGCGGCGAAGTGACGGTGCGGGGCAACACCTCCTACGGCTACGGCATCTGGAAATCGGAGGACGCCGGCAAAACCTGGAAGCAGATGGGCCTGAAAAACGCCCGCCACATCCCCCGCATCCGCATCCACCCGACAAACCCCGACCTGGTGTACGCCGCCGTGCTGGGCGATATTTTCAAAAACAGCGAGGAGCGGGGCTTGTACCGCAGCAAGGACGGCGGAAAAACCTGGGAAAAACTGCTCTACGTGGACGACGTGGCGGGTGCGGTGGACCTCGTTTTTGAACCCGGAAACCCCCGTGTGCTGTACGCTTCCACCTGGCGGGTGCGCCGAACGCCGCACAGCCTGTCGAGCGGTGGCGATGGCTCGGCGCTTTGGAAAAGCACCGACAGCGGCGACACCTGGACGAACATTTCCCGCAACGAGGGCCTGCCGAAGGACACGCTCGGCATCATCGGCGTGACCGTTTCGCCAGTCAACCCTGACCGGGTGTGGGCCATCATCGAGTCGAAAACGGGCGGCGTTTTCCGCTCGGACGATGCGGGGAAAACCTGGCAGAAAGTCAACGAAGACCGAAATTTGCGCCAGCGGGCGTGGTACTACTCCCGCATTTACGCCGACACGAAAGACGAAAACACGGTGTACGTGATGAATGTGAGCTACCACAAATCGACAGACGGCGGTCGCACGTTCAAGTCGCTCAATGCCAACCACGGCGACCACCACGACCTGTGGATTGCGCCGGAAGACGCTCGCCGCATGATCATCGGCGACGACGGTGGCGGGCAGGTGAGCTACGACGGCGGCGGCACCTGGAGCACTTACGAAAACCAGCCGACCGCCCAGTTTTACCGGCTGACGACGGACAACCATTTCCCCTACCGCATCTACGCTGCACAGCAGGACAACAGTTCGGTGCGCATCGCCCACCGGACGCTCGGCGGCAGCATCGGCACCGATGACTGGGAAACAACGGCGGGCTGCGAGTGTGGCCACATCGCCGTTGACCCGCTGAACAACGACATCGTGTACGGCGGCTGCTACGACGGCCTCCTCGAACGGCAAGACCACAAAACCGGGTTCAGCCGTTCCATCAACGTGTGGCCGGACAACCCGATGGGGCACGGCGTGGAGAACATGAAGTACCGGTTCCAGTGGAATTTCCCGATTTTTTTCTCGCCGCACGACCCGAAAAAACTCTACACGGCCTCCAACCACCTGCACATGACCACCGACGAGGGACAAAGTTGGCAGGTCATTTCGCCCGACCTCACCCGCAACGACCCCTCGAAGCAAGGCCCGTCCGGTGGCCCCATCACGAAGGACAACACGGCGGTCGAATACTACTGCACCATTTTTGCGGCAGCGGAAAGCCCACGGGTGAAGGATTTGCTCTGGACGGGCAGCGACGATGGTTTGGTCAACATGAGCCGGGACGGTGGCAAAAACTGGACGAACGTAACCCCGAAAAACATGCCGGAGTGGACGATGGTCAACAGCATCGAACCCAGCCCGTTCGAGGATGGCGGGTGCTACGTGGCGGCCACCAACTACAAAAACGGCGACTACCAGCCCTACCTTTTCAAAACAACCGACTATGGAAAAACCTGGTCAAAAATCGTGAACGGCATTGACAGTCAGCACTTTACGAGGGTGGTTCGGGCCGACCCCAAGCGCCGGGGGCTGCTCTACGCAGGCACAGAGACGGGCATGTACGCCAGCTTCGACGATGGGGCCAACTGGCAACCGTTTCAACTCAACCTGCCCATCGTGCCCATCACCGACCTGTTGGTGAAAAACGACAACCTCATCGTCGCCACGCAGGGCCGTAGCCTCTGGATGATGGACGATTTGACGGTTTTGCACCAGTTGGAGGAGGGGATTTCGGGTAAAAAATTCCACCTCTACCGACCGATGGACAGCTACCGGCTGGACGGGTTCCAGGTAAAAAACCTCAAAACCGCAGGCACGAACCACCCCGGCGGCGTGACCGTCCACTTCAACACACCGGGACTCGACACGGCCAAAACGGAGGTAAAAATCGCATTCCTCAGCGCTGATAGCACCGTGATCCGGGAGTTTTCCACCAAAGCAAAAGAAGCGAAAGACAAAATGTCGGTGAAGGACGGTGCCAACACGTTCACCTGGAACACCCGCTACCCCGATGCCAAAACCTTTGAGGGCATGGTGCTGTGGTGGGCGGGCACGGCCGGCCCGAAGGCGGTGCCGGGTGCGTACAAAGTGCGCCTGACGGTCGGCGGGGAGGTGCAGGAGGCGGATTTCAACATCCTGAAAGACCCTCGCTCGCCGTCCTCGGATGTTGAGTTGAAGCGGCAGTTCGACTTCCTGTTGGGCGTTCGGGACAAAATCAGCGAGGCGCACCAGGCCATCATCGACATCCGGGACCTGCGTTCGCAGTTGAAGGCGTTCACCGGGCGGCTCGACAAGGACGATGCGAAATTCAAGCCCCTGCTCGACCTCTCGAAGGACATGGATTCGACGATGACAAAGGTGGAAGAGGCACTGTACCAAACGAAAAACCGCTCCGGGCAAGACCCCCTGAACTTCCCCATCCGCCTGACCAACAAACTCGGCCACCTGACGGCGCTCATCGGCGGCGACTACCCGCCCACCGAGCAGGCCGTGGCCGTGCAGCAGGAACTGACGGCGGAAATCGACCGATGGCTTGGGGAGTTCCGGGTGGTGAGGGAGGTGAAATTGCCCGAATTCAACCGGCTGGTGCGGGAGTTGGCCGTTGATGTTATTTCGGTAAAAAAGCCGTAGCGGTGAAAGTTCTGGGCGGTGAAAATTATCGTCAAGACTTTTTTTACATTGCAACGCATCTGAAACATTTCAACGAAAATCACTTAAACCTTAGTCATGGAAAACAGCAACTCACCTGAAAATTCAACACCACAACAGACCCGCCCTGCCAGCATTTGGCGGTCGATTGGCTACTTCATCAGCCTGATATGGAGCCTCGCCACCGAGGGCCTGCAAATGCTGCTGAACACCCTCAAGGACATCCCGCCCATCGTCATCGGGCTGATGTCGGCCACGCTGCTGTTTTGGCTGGGCCTGACGTTGATTACCAATGACGCAACCATTCGAATGATTTTTGCCATCGCCTTGTCCCTGCTGGCGCTTGGGGCACTGGGACTGGTTTACCTGCAAAAAGTGCTCGATTACAAAAAAGACGTTCAAAAAGAAGCCCGGAAACGGCGGGAAGAAGAGGTTGAACGCTGAGAAGCTGTTTGAGCCTTGCCCCAAATAAAAAAAGCCCTGCAAATCAATGATTTACAAGGCTTTAGGTCGGGGTGACAGGATTTGAACCTACGACCTCGTCGTCCCGAACGACGCGCGCTACCGGGCTGCGCTACACCCCGAAATGAGGGTTTGAGAACAAAAGAATTTGAGGGTTTGAGAGAAGCTACGTCTCACTCCAATCCTCAAGCACTCAATACTCAAACCCTCCAGAGAGCCACCCAGGAGATTCGAACTCCTGACCTACGCATTACGAATGCGTCGCTCTACCAGCTGAGCTAGGGTGGCAATTTCAATCAAAAAACCAGTTCCTTTGAACGGGGTGCAAATGTAACCTATCTTTTTTCAGATTGCCAACTGGCTATTCAAATTTCTCGCCATATTTTCTCCACAAAAAAACCACCGCCCGGAAGGCGGTGGCCCCACACACTCTAAAACATTAGTTATGAAAATTTGGACTGATTATTTTGACATCACGTCGCCAGAGCCGCTGATTTTGGAGCGGACACTGGGCCTGCCTTTGTAATAAACGTCGCCGCTGCCTGCAATGGCCACCTCCAACTGGTCGCTGACGCTTACCGACGAGTCGCCGGAACCTGAAATTTTGACGGTACATGATTTCGTGGAGAGACCGAACGCTGAAATGTCGCCACTGCCGCTGATTTTCATGTTGCTGTTGCCCGTGGAGCCGGAAAGTTCCATGTCGCCGCTGCCGCTGATGGCCACATCCAATGCATTGGAATTGGATTCGAGTTTGATGTCGCCACTGCCGCTGATGGCCAACGAGAGGTCGCCCAGGCTGGAGAAAGCGTTTTCGCCGATGATGCTGCCCGAACCACTGACGGCCACTGATTTCAGGTCGGGCACCGTCACCCAGATTTTGATGCTCTCATGGTCACGGACGTTTTTGTTGAAACCGATTTTCCAAACGCCGTCTTTGACTTCTTTTTTGAGGTTGTCGATGATGTTTTGCTGTGCTTCGATTTTCACCGACTGGGTACCGCCTTGCCGGAGGTACACGTCGCCGCTGATGGTCATGGCAATGCCGTTGAAGGAGGGCAAGTCAAGTGCCTTGGTGACTTTCGGACCTTCGCCCTTGGTGCCCGCTCCATCCCAGTTTTGGGTGCAGGCACTCGATGAAAATAAAACAGCCAAAGCCAAAACGAAAAAACGAGTTGATTTCATGTCGTTGTCTTTTTTTTGCTGGATGAAGAAATGTATCGGGAAGGACAAATGATACCACTGGTGGTTGCCCGGCGTAAAGGTTTTTTGCCGGAAAAAAGAAAAGCCCGTTGGGTCTGGCGAGTCAACGGGCTTCGAGGTAGTTTTCAATAAGACGGGTATCATTTCGCTGTCTCGCCTCTCACCTCTCACCTCTCACCTCTCACCTCTCGCCTCTCGCCTCTCACCTCTCACCTCTCACCTCTATTTTATTTATCCGTGTCCAAAGTGGCGAGGTCAACGACGAAGCCGTCCATTTTCTTTTTCTTTTTCAGGCTGCTCTTGTAGGAGTCCGCTTCTTTTTGCGTTTCAAACGAGCCGAGGATTACTTTGTAAAGCACTTCGTCTTTCGGCCCTTTTTGCACACTGACGAGGATGGAGGAGAACCAATCTTCCTGCAAATCGGCGACTTTTTTGAAAAGCGCATCCTGACTCGAAAGCACAGCCACCTGCACCCCGTAGCCCTTCTTTTCCGGGCGTTTCAGTTCAATCTCGAATAGGTCGAACGGCTGGTAATCGCTGCCTTTCAGCAATGCAGATTCAGAAGCATTTTTCACGTTTTTGGCAGTCGCTGTTTCTTTCGCTGCGGTTTTTTTATTGCCAGCTACCGATTTTTCGGTAGTGGTGGGTTTGGCAGCCGGTTCGTCCTTCGTTTTGGCGGCAACCTCTTTTTTAGGTTCTTCTTTTTTGACAGGCGCAACCTCCGTTTCGGCAGGCTTGGGCTTTTCTTCCGGCTTGGCCGTTTCAGTGACAGCTTCCGTTGGCTTGTCTTCTTTTTTCACCACCACCACTTTCACACGGGCAGAGCCATCAGCCAACAGGCCGATTTGGTTGGCGGCCGCTTTGGAAAGCTCGACGACCCGCCCACTGATGAAGGGGCCCCGGTCGGTGACTTTCACCTGCACCGATTTGTTGTTGTCGAGGCGGGTCACTTTCACCGTCGTACCGAAGGGCAGCGTCTTGTGGGCGCAGGTGAATCCATTTTTGTCGTAAGCCTCGCCGCTGGCGGTAGGTTTTCCGTGAAACAGGTCGGAATAGTAGGACGCAAGGCCGAACTCTTCCTCCTGCGCCATCAGGCTGGTGGTGAAAAGAAGGTTCAGGAATAAAATTTTTGCGAAACTTTTCATGGTAGCATGTTTAGTGAACGATGAGCGGTGAACGATAAACGGTGAACAATACAAGGCGCTGAAAACCAACGATTTGTAGCTCAAATTGACCCCGGTTATTTCCGGCTCGTTACTTGGTTAAAAATTCAGGTTGCAACTTTTTTATGCTCAAATAGTGGGGGTGGGAAATTAAAACCAATGCCAAAGAAACGGCTTTTCGGTCTTCCTCACAAATGTATTTTCCACTCATACTTTTGATAATCAGGCCATTCGGTCTTCAAAATTGTAACTTTGCGGGCTAAAAAATTGTTTGTCCAGCCTGTAATTCATTTCACCAAGCAATTTTTCATCGTAAACAAAAGAGAATGAGTAAGCACGGTAGGGTTTTGGTGGCCATGAGCGGCGGTATCGACAGCACGGTGACGGCCATGCTCCTGCACGAGGAGGGCTACGAAGTGGTCGGCATCACCATGAAAACCTGGGACTACGCCTCCTCCGGCGGCGCCCACAAGGAAACAGGCTGCTGTAGCCTCGACTCCATCAACGATGCCCGGAAAGTGGCCGTGGACATGCGTTTCCACCACTTCATCGTGGACATCCGGGAAGAATTTGGCGACTACGTCATCGACAATTTTGTGGACGAATACATGGCAGGGCGCACGCCCAACCCCTGCGTCCTCTGCAATACCCACATCAAGTGGAGTGCCCTGCTGAAACGGGCCGACTCGCTCGACTGCGAGTTCTTTGCCACCGGCCACTACGCCAACATCAACGAACACGAAGGTCGGCAATTCATCACCAAGGCGAGGGACCGCCAAAAAGACCAGTCCTACGTGCTGTGGGGCCTCAGCCAGGAGTGCCTGAAACGGAGCCGCTTCCCGCTCGGCGAACTGACCAAACCAGAGGTGCGCCAGATTGCCTTCGACCGGGGCTATGCCGAACTCTCGAAAAAAAGCGAGAGCTACGAAATCTGCTTCGTGCCCGACAACGACTACCGGGGCTTCCTGAAACGGCGGGTGGACGGCCTCGAAGAACGCCTTGCCGGAGGCAAATTCCTCAGCACGGCAGGCGAAGTGCTCGGCGAACACGAGGGCTACCCGTTCTACACCATCGGGCAGCGCAAGGGGCTGGGGCTGGCCTTCGGGCAGCCGATGTTCGTTGCCGAAATCCGCCCGGAAACCAACACGGTGGTGCTGGGAACCGAGGACGAACTCATCCGCAACAGCATGAGGGTCGGCCAAATCAACCCCATGAAGTACGCCGAAATCCCCGAAGGGCTGGAGGCCGTGACGAAAGTACGCTACCGCGACAACGGCACTTTGAGCATCCTGCGCAACGAAGGAAACGAGGTACGAGTGGAGTTTTTGGCCAACGTGAAGGGCATCGCCCCCGGCCAGTCGGCTGTTTTTTTTGAAGGCGACGATGTGGTTGGCGGAGGTGTGATTTATCGATAAATAGTGAGACAATAGAAATTAGACAATAGATTTTAGATAAAAACTGGTAGCCAATCACTTGTCTAAAATCTAAAGTCTATTATCTACTGTCTTATTACTTAACTATTTGATTATCAGCTTTTTAAAAAATATTTTTGAAAGTGAAAACCCTACTGACTTTCTTGTTGCCATTGTTCGCCCTCGCATTTTTGGTGGCCTGCAAAGAAACGCCCGACGACTACGAGGCGGATGCCGGGCTGGAATATTTTCCGTTGGAAGTGGGCAAATTCATCGAGTACGAGGTGGATTCCACCATCTACGACCCGAACGGCGACACGACGGTTTTTTCCTCCAAAACTTTCGTGCGTGAGGAGGTGCTCGACACGCTCTCGGACAACAACGGCAACACGCTCTACAAAATCGAACGCTACGAGCGGGCTGCCGACACGTTGCCGTGGCAGGTGGAAAAGGTGCTCACCATGTCCGTACAGGGCAGCCAGGCCATCCGCACGGAAGACAATTTGCGCTTCATCAAACTGACCTTCCCCGTGCGGGAAAACGAAACCTGGGACGGCAACGTCCATTTCAACACGTCGCTCATTGTGACGGTGGCGGGCGAGAGCTTAGAGATGTTCAAAGGCTGGAATTATCGCATCACGGAGGTGGGGGAACCGGCTGTTTTCGGCGGTTTCCAGTTCGCAGAAACCGCCACTGTGCAGGAGGCCGACAGCGAAAACCTGATTGAACTCAGGACTTCAAAATCGACCTACGCCAAAGGTATCGGGCTGGTTTACAGGGAGTTGTGGATACTCGACACGCAGTGTATCGAACCCTGCGGCGGCCAGCCCTGGGAGGAAAAAGCGGAGAAGGGGTTCATTTTGAAACAAATCATCATTGCCCACAACTAATGGCTGAAAAACTGGTCGCAATCGGCTACACCAAAAAAACGCACGGCGCCCAGGGCGAGCTGAAAGTGCTCGTGAAGGACGAATTCGTGGAGGATTTTGTCAATGCCGAAGTGATTTTCCTCCAGGTGCAGGGCAAACCGGTGCCGTTTTTCATTGAAAACCTGCGGGATGCGGGCGATTTAATCCTGAAACTCGAAACCATCGACACGCCTACGGACGCCAAAAACCTGACTTCCAAAGAAATTTTCCTGCGGGAAAACGACATCCAATTCACGCAACCCGACGGCGAAGTCACGTCCTTCCAACTCTTGGTCGGGTTCAAGATTTTTGACGAGGCGACCGGCGAAATCGGTGAAATCCTGGCCATCGAAACACTCCCTCAACAAGAACTGGCCGTGGTGACTTACCAAAATCGGGAAATCCTCATCCCACTGCACCCATCCATGATAGTCAGCTTGGACGAAAAACAGAAAAAAATCACACTGCGGTTGGCGGAAGGTCTGCTTGAATTGTAGCCTGCAAAAAAAACAGCAGGCTACCGTGCATCGACGGTGCCTACTGATTCGTCTTCATTTGACCATAGTCAAAATCCAAACATTTCAACCTCGATTGATTTTCACTCCGGGTCTTTGCCACCCAAGAGGAAATCCTGGTATTCTTTCAGCTCGTCCATTTTGCCGGCGGCGGCCAGTTCAGCCTGCCGTGGCCAGGTAGCCGGGTCGGAAATGCGGTAGGCCGGGCCTGCATCGTCGAGCATTTTCCGAAGGGTGTCAACGGGCGTGGCGGCCAGCCCTGCAAAGGTCCAGATGCCGATGTTGTTGCAGAGTTTTTCGATTTTCGGCCCGATTCCTTCCATGACTTTGAGGTCGTCGGGGTTGGGAGGCGGGCCTGCCACTGCGCCCATCGCCATCCTGGCTCCGCCAGTTGTTGCTGCGGCAAGCTCTGATTCGAATTTTTCGAGCTTGAACCGCAGTCCGCTGACGTCGCCTTCCAGCGATTGCACCCTTCTCCTCGACACCGTGTTTTCTTTCTCCAGTTCATCGCATTTGTAGCGGAGGCTGGCGTGGTTTTTCTCCAGTTCGAGGTGGAGGGCTTTCAGGCGATTGTGCTCGTCATCCAGTTCGAGGTACAGCTTGCGCCACTTGTACCAGAGGATGTAGCCGAGTAGCAGACCCAATAAAAATGCTACGAGTAGCATCAGAAGGATTTCGATGGTATGATCGATGTAGGTGCCGCTGCCGGGACCTTGAAACGTATTTTCAAACATGGCCGATTAGTTTTTTTGTTTTTAAAAATTGGTTGTTAGTCTTTTTAGTGCTTGAAAATCAGCGAGTTGCATCATTTCTTTTTGTTGAGCACCAGCACTACCCTGCGGTTTTGGCGGGTGCCTTCTTCCGTGTCGTTGCTGGCAACGGGTTCCAGTTCGCCCTTGGAGGCAATGCTGATGCGGCTTGCGGCGATGCCCTTGGAAACCAGGATGCCCTGCACGTGATTTGCCCTCGCCATGCCGAGTTTCTGGTTGAATTCGATTGTTCCGGCATCGTCCGTGTGGCCGGTGATGGCGACGGTTTCATCCGTTTGCTTGAGCCGTTTCGACAACTTTTCGAGGTAGTCGTCCACTTTTGCATCTGATTCTCTCGTCGATTTCCCGTACGGAAACAAAATGGTGATGGTGTTGTCCACCTCCACAATTTCGACCTCGTCGCCTTTGGGCGGGTCCTTGATGTTGAACTCGGCGGCCACAAACTTGCCGGTGCGGGCACCTTCCGGTTCCGTCCCCACCAACCGGGAGGACACCACGATGTTTTCTGCCTTCAAAGTCGGTACCTCAACGAGCAGGCGCTCCTTGATTTTGGTGGCCCTGGCGAGGCCCATGTTGGCAAAACCCGCGGGTGCCGGTTCGCCTTTGAAATACAAACCAACAGCTTCGAGCAGCTTTCCGGCAGGGACGGCCCCCAAGACGGAGTCCCGGTAAGCCTCGTAGGTAGGCCGTGTTTCAGGATCGGGCGACGACCACGAGAAAACGAGCGGCCTGTTGTCCACGGGTTGTTCAACGACTGGTTTTTCGTCACATTTTTGTTTGATGTGGCAAACGTACCATTGCTGACACACGATACACCAAAGGACAAACAACCCGATAGGGAGTAGTGCTAAGCGTGAGAACATAGTTTGCACGATTTATTTAGTGAAAAAATATTTTGAAGCACCTTGTCAGATGAGAGCAGAATGGGTCGGTATCCATCCAAAGCCAGTCGAATTTGGCTTTGCTTGGGCCGCTGGTAGATGAGCAGCGTATTGTTTGAGCGTCTCAGTGGGTAATTTGCCTTCGTAAAATGAAGAACGGCCAAATGTAATACTTCCCAGAAAGAAAAAAGGAAGTTTTTTTTAAAGAATTTTAGGGCGCTCCAACAACAAACAGCAGTATTGCAGACGGGTTTTGCGCTTCCCGGTCACTTCTTACAAGGTAAAAAGATGCACCACTTCCAACCCTTCGATGGCTTTCAGAATTTCAGCCTCCTCCAATGAAACTTTTGCGATGTGCGCCCGCAGGCGCACCAGCGTTTGTTCCCGCTCCCCTTGCCGGATGGCGATTTCGAGCATGCCTTCCTCGCCAAATTCCTGTTTCAACACCTTGATTTCCAACTTTTTAACGGCGTTCATCACATCGGGCATCAGGGCGTAGCCAAAGGTCAGCCGGAAAACATCTTCCACCGTTTGTTCAATGATTTCTGCTTTTTGGAGGGCATCCTGCACACTTATTTTGTAGGCATTTATCAAACCGGAAGTGCCCAGCAGCGTACCGCCGAAGTACCGCACGACGACTATAAAAACATTGGTCAGGCCAAAACTGTCGATTTGCCCGAGGATGGGCCGCCCGGCGGTGCCCGAAGGCTCGCCGTCGTCGTTTGCCCGAAAGTTGTTTTTGTCAAGGCCCAGGCGGTAGGCGTAGCAGTGGTGGCGGGCTTTGGGGTGCTGCTTCCGCACGGCTTCGAGGTGCTGCTGTGCGTCTTCCTCCGTGCGGACGGGGAAGGCGTAGGCAAAAAACTTGCTGCCCCGGTCCCGAAATTCGCCGGTGGTGGGCAAACCCAACGTGTGGAAGGAATCTTTTGACACCGAGATTAGAAGTGAGAGGTGAGCTGGTGAGAGGTGAGAGAGCGAGGCAATTTCTCACGCCAAATCAAGTCTCAATAATTTTTTGGACTGTGAGTGTTGGTGGATGAACAGCAGCGGACGGGCATTTTCCTTCGCCGCTAAAAATTGGGGTGGGCCGCATAACTTTCGATATGGTCAACGAGGTTTTCCAAATCCCAGGCATTTTCGAGGTCGAAGTCGCCGACTTTGGTGCGGCGAAGCGCCGAAAGATGCGCCCCGCTGCGCACTGCCTGCCCGAAATCATGGGCCAGCGAGCGGATGTATGTGCCCTTGCTGCACTTCACCCGAAAATCGATTTCCGGCAGGGCTACCCTCGTAAATTCAAACTCAAAAATGGTGACGGGCCGGGGGCTGATTTCCACGGTGATGCCCTGGCGGGCTTTTTTGTACAGCGGTTGCCCATCGACTTTTATGGCGGAGAACATGGGCGGCAGTTGTTCGATATTGCCCAAAAACTGTTGCCTGGCTGCTTCCAGCATGTCAGCCGTGATGTGTTCCGTCGGGAAAAAAGCATCCGGTTCTGTATCGGCATCGTACGAGGGTGTGGTGGTCCCCAGCCGCATGGTGCCGGTGTATTCCTTCGGAAGTCCTTGATAATCAGTAAGTTTCTTCGTGCTTTTGCCCGAGCAGATGATGAGAAGCCCGGTGGCCATTGGGTCCAACGTACCGGCGTGGCCGACTTTGATGTTTTTAAGGCCGAGGTTGTGTTTGAGGCCGATGCGGATTTTGTTTACAACGTCGAACGAGGTCCAGCCATACGGCTTATCGACTAAAAGACAGGTTCCTTCAATGAAACTTCGACTCGGTAAAGGATCTTCCATGTACTTGTTTTTAATGAGAGAAGGAAGCAACGGGAGGATGGGAACTGTGCAACGCCATCCGCTCATTCCTTCCTTCTGTCATCCTATCATTTTTATCGTGCAATGTAAAAAATTACAGCATACGCCGCAACGACGGAACAATAGATAGAATAATATACCAGTTTGCTATTTCCCTCAAATAAATCATCCATTTGCAAACAAACCAGGCAGGTGTGCCCATCAAATAGTTTCTTCCGCACTCGTTTCCATGCCTGGGTTGCGGAAAATGGCAAAAATTTCGACCACCAACCCCAGGAGGATGAGGACGGGGCCGAGCAGGGTCCGACGGCTGCTGTAAATCAGGCTCTCGTCCCAGGTGTTGGGGTCGGGCATGGCGCCGCCGCTCATCATCACCAGGCCCAGTGCGACCAACCCGATTCCCGCCAGCACGAGCAGGTAATTTGTTTTTCCAAAAATCAGGAGGGTACTCCTCGGCGCAGCCGCAGTGGAAGTTTTGGTTTTGGCTGCCGTCGGCGCCGTTCTGGCCGTTGTGACGACTACTTTTTTCTTTGTACTCATTATTAAAAATTGTAGGATTGAATCAGCATTTGACTACCCCGAAGGACGGTGGCGGTTCATTTTTTCAGTACAAATCATCCACCCGCATCCGCAGGTATTTTTTCACGACGTAGTAGGTGCTCGGCACCGTGATGAAAAACCCGATGAAAAACAGCACCCCGAACACCACGGCAATCCCCGGCAGGTTGAGCGATTCCTGAAAATCGGGCACGTCCCTGAACGCCAGGTAGAGCAGCAGCGCCAGGCCAACGATGGCCAGCAGGCTGCACAGCATCCCCTGCCAAAAACTTTTTTTCAGGTATGGGCGGCTGATGAAGCCCCACGAGGCACCCACCAATTCCATGTTTTTTATCAAAAAACGGTTGGCGTACAGCGCCAGCCGGATGGTGTTCAGGATGAGTGCAATGGCCACCAGCACAAAAAACAGGCCCGCCGCCAGCACCCCAAAACTGATTTTTTCAAAATTGGTGGAGATGGCTTCGGTCACGCTTTCCTGGTAGTACACATCGTTCACGAAAGCCAGTTGCCTGAGTTCCTCCCGCACCCGGTTCATGCTGTCTGCCTGCATCCACGAGGATTTCACGTTGAAAATCAGCACGTCGTACAGCGGGTTCACCATGTCGAGCTTGAGGAAATCCTGCCCGAATTCGTCCTGCATCATGGCCGCCCCTTCTTCCTTGCTGATGAAACGGGCGGAGTTTTCTTTGAAAAAAACGCTGCCTGCCAAAAACTGCTTCAACGAATCGACACTGCCCGCCGACGACTCCTCCTTCAATTCCACGATGATTTCCACTTGCTCTTTCAGCGATTTCAGCATCTGCTGCCCCTGCACTACCAACAGCCCGAACAGCCCCAAAAGAAACAACACCAACGTGACGCTCACGATGGTGTAGAAGTAATTTGGCTTGCTCGCTGGCGGTTTTTTCATCAAAGGTTGGACGTTTGAAAAAGACGGCGCAAAATTAGAAAAATCCGCCACCTAATTGCCCGATTCCATGTCGTTGATGAGGGATTCGGTTTCTTTGAGCAATTTTTGCAGGTCTTCCTTGATGGCGGAGGAGTCGTTGCTGCCATCGTTCGGTTTACTGCTGGAGGTTTCGTCATATTCGGCCAGGTCTTTTTGCAGTTCCCGGCGCTTGTCTTCCAGCTTTTCGATGCGGACGAGGTACTTTTCATCAAATTCTTTGGCGTTGCGTTTCAGCCCTTGCAGCATGTCGCCGACTTTGTCAACGGCCTTGTCGTACTTGCCCTTGTCGAACTTTTCCTTCTCTGCTTTCAGCAAATCCTTGACGGCCACCCCCACATCTTTCACCTCGCCAACGATTTTTTTGGCACCCTGTTTCTCCTCGTCCGTGCCGAGGAACAGGTTGTAAATCAGGATGCCGATGACCAGCACCACCAACAATTTCAAAAGGCTTTTTATCATGATTTTGAGAGTTTTAAAACAAGGTTCAAGACATACTACTGGACATTTTTTCACGCAAAGACGCAAGGTTTTAAAAATCAGCGCTTTGCGAAATCTTTGCGTCTTTGCGTGAAACAAAAATATCCGGGAGGTTGGGCAGGTTTGGGAAAATACCAGGCTACAGCTCCACCGCAGCGGTTTTGTAAAAAACAGGCTTCGTCCCATCCCAGGTTGCGGTAGCTGCCAATTCCAAAAATTTCTGGCCCATGCCTTTCAGGAAGTCAGCCTGCGGCCTTCGCTGGTAAGCTTCTTTTTCCCGTTTTTTGATGGACGAAAGGTAGAGTGCCGCCACACCGGCCACGAGGTAGGCCCCGTAGCTGCTCGAAATGGCCTCCTCCACGTACTCGTTGTTGATTTTGCAAAAATGGCCGACCGCATTGGAAGTCAGGAAATGAACGTCCGGCTGTGCGGCGATTTCTGCCTTCCGGGCATCGAAAACGGCTTGCGAAATGGCACCGATGTTCACCGTTTCCTGGCGCAGGTTGGGGAATTGTTTTTGCGCCAGCCCTACCCACGATTGGGTCTCGTCCGTGTTGGGCAGCGACCCGAACAGCACCGCCCCCGACTGCCGCAGCACCCCGAACACCCGCTCGATTTCCGCATCCGTGATGCCCTCCAACGCAATGTTTCCTTTTGGATAAGTGATGCTCGCCACCACGATGTCAACACCCAGCAGGGCTGCGGCTTCCAGTCCTTTCAGGAAGTCTTTCACCCTGAAAAATTTGTTGTCCACGGTGTTGATTTTCACGATGAAAACCTCCGCCTTCGGGGCCATGCCGAGCAGCATGTTTTTGCCTTCGGCAATGGCTGTGAGTACGCTGGAGC
>JACRAN010000135.1 GCA_016234735.1 Bacteroidota bacterium
CATCATTCGACAAAACCTTCGACGTAGAGCTTTTCGCCCTTGCGTTGGCCATTAAAAAACACCGTTATTTTCTTGTAAAAATAGCCCGGTTTGTGGGCATCGAACTCCACATTGATGGTGCCCTCAGCGCCCGGTGGCACAGGTGTTTCCGTCCATTCGGTGCCGGTGCAGCCACAGGTGGAGCGCACGTTGTCGATGATGAGCGGAGCATCGCCTGTGTTTTTGAACCGGAAATCATGCTTGACAGGGAGGCCCAATTTGATGTCGCCAAAGTCGTGCGTCGTCTGCGAAATCCAGGCTGTCTGCGGGCCGGCAGTTGTGTGCAGGTTGACTAAAAAAAGGAAGGGTACAATGAAAGAAATCATGCGAAGATGAAGGTTTGGAACATGGAGTAAATTGAGAAGGTTTAGCCATAATCATGACTTCATTGCTGCATGATTTCATTGCCACGCAGCAATGAAACAATGAAACCATGCAGCAATGAAGCCATGAAACCATGAATCTACTTCAAATCAAACCCGCCGGTGCCAGCCAGGTGGCCTTTGTTGTACACTTCCACCTTGTATTTTCCTTTGGAAAAAGCGCCGAGGTTCGGGTCCCAATTGAAGCAGATGTCCGTTGCATCCTGATTGTAGTCGTATTCCTTCATGTAGGTGTATCGGATTTCCTCGCTGCTTTCCCGGCTGTAAAAAGTGCCGGCGCCGAGTTCGTCGATGGCCATCGTTTCGCCGACGGGATTGAGGATGCGCACGTAGAAATTCTCCACGCCAGGCCGGGCAATTTTATTCTCCGTGGTGTGGATGCAGATTTTCAACTGGTCCACGTTCTTGGCGTATTTTTTCTTCACGGTTTTGCCGCTGCTCCGCTCCTTGAGCGGCGTCACGGAAATCTTGTCGATTTTAATGACGGAGGCGAGGTTCACCTTGTCCGCCAGGCGATTTTTTTCGTCCGTAAGTTGCTGTTTTTCAGCGCTTAACGAGCTTTTTTCGCCTTCGAGTAAAGAATTGCGCACGGCGGCACTGTCGAGGTTGGCAGAGAGGGATTGACTGCGTTCGGCCAGTTGGTCACGCTCGCCCCGGAGGCCCTCGTTTTCGGCTTTCAGTTCCTCAATCTTCGCCACGTAACTTTGCACCTGGGTGCGCATGTTGTTCATCTCCGCCCTGGCCCGGCCCAGTTCTTTGCCGTCCCGCAGGAGGCCGTCGATTTTGCTTTTTTGCAGCTTCAGTTCCTCCTTCTGCTGGTCGATGATGGCATCCAGTTCCTGGCTCGTGCCTCGCAGTTCTTCCAGTTCCGACAGCGCCTCGTGGTACTGTTTTTCCAGCTCTATTTTCAGCTTGTCGGTCTCTGCCAATTTCGTCGTTTGCGAGTCGAGGACGTTGTCCTGGTTGTATTTGTTGCAGAGTAAAAATCCGTTCGTCACCAGCAAGGTGGCTATCACAATGCCTGCGATAATCAGGAGCCGCTGCTGCGAAGAGTTGTTCGTTGCCATGTTTCAGTGTTGAATTTTTTAAGTAAAAAGTTGAATCTGAAAAGTAAAAGTGAAACGCCCAGAACGTTTTTCAATGCTGCTTTTTCAGCGAATTATTTTTGAAAATATTGTCAATGAATGGCTGTAAAACGCTCGTTGTGCCTGCAAAGTTATGAGAATTTGCCGTCCATTTGTTTCCCAATTCCCTACCTTCGCTTCCCTTGAATCCAGCAATTACAGCCATGATTGAATCCATCGACATCGCCAACATCCTGTTCCTCGACCTCGAATGTGTCTCGTCGCACCCTTCCTACGATGAATTGGACGAAACGTTCCAGGAACTTTGGGCCATCAAAGCAAAAAACCTCCTGAAAAAAGGCGGCACCGACCCCACTGGCGAGGAAATCGAGCAACTGTACCAGGACAAAGGTGCCATCTACGCCGAGTTTGGCAAAATCATCTGCATTTCCGTCGGCTTCGTGGTGCGGGACGCCGATAAAAAACTGAGCGTCCGCCTGAAATCCTTCTCCCACCAGGACGAAAAACAACTGCTCAAAGACTTCTGCCAACTGCTCAACCAGCACTACACCAACCCCGACCGCCATTACCTCTGCGGCCACAACATCAAGGAATTTGACATCCCCTACATTTGCAGGCGGCTGGTCATCAACCAGTTGGAGTTCCCGGCGCTCCTGAAAATCCACGGCAAAAAACCCTGGGAAACCAAGTACCTGCTCGACACGATGGAGCTTTGGAAATTCGGCGACGTGAAAAATTACACCTCGCTGAAATTGCTGGCCGCCGTGCTCGGTTTCCCTTCACCGAAGGACGACATCGACGGCAGCGACGTGGGCCGGGTGTACTGGGAGGAGCAGGACCTCGACCGCATTTCGCTCTACTGCGAGAAGGACGTGCTGGCCACCGTGCAACTTTTCCTCCGCTTCCGCCGGATGCCCATCCTCACACCGGAACAGGTCCACCACGTCCGCTGATTTTTGATTTACGATTTAGCGATTGACGATTTACGATTAGAGGAGACTGCCCCTGGCTGCGCCGCCAATCGTAAATCGTAAATCGCTAAATCGTAAATCAAACACACCACACTAGCACGTACTCGTCCATTTTTTCAAAAAAAACATCGAAACGGGCATCGAAATCATCCTTGCAAACCCGCCCGGTTGTGCTTCCAACGGGCTGATAATCAAACGGTTCCATCAAAATATGCTGCCGGAAATCCAGTTGCCTGCGCCCGTGCGCTTTGAAGAGCGCCTCCTTGGCACCCCAGTACACGTGCAGGTGTTCGAGGCGGGTGGCGGGTTGCAGGCTCGCCAGTTCTTCCGGGCGCAGGAACTTGTGCGCCAGCACCTCGATTTTCGGCACCAGGCGCTGGATGTCGATGCCCGTCGGTTTTTTTGCCAAAATGACAGCCACCACCTCGTGCGAGTGGCTGAACGACAGGTGGAACGGCGTGCCCCACAGGTGCGGTTTGCCAAACTCGTCCTTCAGCACCGGTACCCGGTCTTCGTAGCCGTGCCCCAGCAGCATTTCGTGGACGAGCCAGCGGCTGGCCAGCCATTCCAGGCGGCGGCGGCCTTTCAGCGGTGCCAGTTCCGCCTGTTCAACTTCCTGTAAATCAAGGTTTTCGGTAAAAAAAACCTCGTCCTCCTCCATCTGCCAAAGAGCAAGGAAAGCGCCGTTGCCCACATCTTTTTTTATCCAAAGACCCATGAAAATTTGAAATTTGTGCCAAGGTAGAACAACCTTTGCCGCCCAACGATGAATATCAAAAAAACCGCACAACTCACCGGCCACAACGCCGCCATTTTCGCCCTCGCCGAAGGCCCCGATGAGCGCCAATTTTTCTCCGGTGCAGGCGACGGCTGGGTGGTGCAGTGGGATTTGGACAATCCCGACCTCGGCAAGTTGGTGGCCAAGGTGGAACAGCAGGTTTTTTCGCTCTGTTTTTTGAAAAAACAAAACGCACTCGTGGCGGGGGACATGAACGGCGGCATCCACTGGATTGATGTCGCCAACCCGGAAAACACGAAAAACATCGCCCATCACCAACGGGGCGTGTTCGACATCCTGGCCATCGGCGAGCATGTTTTCACGGTGGGCGGCGAGGGGAAAATCACCCGCTGGTCAGCAGACGAAGGCCGGGCTTTAGAGAGCTATCACCTTGCCAATCAGGCACTTAGGTGCATCGATTTTTGTGAAATCCGAAACGAAATCGCCGTCGGAGGCAGCGACAACGCCATCTGTTTTTTGGATGCCGGGACGTTGGAACTTCGCCACACCCTGCGGCAGGCACATGCCAATTCCGTCTTCACTGTCCGCTACACCCCGAACGGACGGCACCTGTTGAGCGGGGGGCGGGATGCCCACCTGAACGTCTGGGATTTGGACTACGACCATCATAAATTCCACACGCAACCGGCTCATTGGTACACCATCAACCACTTGGTTTTTCATCCTGACGGCCATCTCTTCGCCACCGCCAGCCGCGACAAAACCTTGAAAATCTGGGATGCTGCTAATTTTGAACTGCTGAAAGTGCTGGAAGGCGGGCGGGACGGCGGGCACCTCAACTCGGTGAACCGGCTGCTGTGGTCATCGCACGAAAACCTGCTGGTGTCGGCCAGCGACGACCGGACGCTGGTGGTCTGGGCGACGGAATATTGAAAAAACAAACGTTTACAACTTTCATTTTCCTTGAAAAAAAACGACCGAAAAACGGCATCATCCAACTCCGGCGAGCAGCAAAACCTGACCGCCGGGGCCTACGTCGAAGGCATCCTTTGGGGTGACCGGGTCATGCTGGGCCGGGCCATCACGTTGGTGGAAAGCAACCGCCCCGAGCACCGCCCGCTGGCGCAGGAGGTGCTGGAAAAATGCCTGCCGCACACGGGCCGGTCGCTGCGGGTGGGCATCACGGGCGCACCGGGGGTAGGCAAAAGCAGCTTCATCGAGACTCTCGGCACGTACCTCGTGCGGGAGCAGGGCCGTCGGCTGGCGGTGCTGGCCATCGACCCGACCAGCTCGGTGAGCAGGGGCAGCATCCTCGGCGACAAAACCCGCATGGAAAAACTGACCACCGAACCGGACGCTTTCATCCGCCCCAGCCCGGCAGGCGATTCGCTGGGCGGCGTGGCGGCGAGCACCCGTGAGTCCATGTTGCTGTGCGAGGCCGCAGGTTTCGACACGATTTTCATTGAAACGGTGGGCGTCGGGCAGTCGGAGACGACAGTGGCGGGCATGGTCGATTTTTTCCTGCTGCTGCTGCTGCCCGGTGCGGGCGACGAGTTGCAGGGCATCAAGCGGGGCATCGTCGAAATGGCCGACCTGCTGGCCATCAACAAGACCGACGGCGACCGCATCCCGCTGGCGAAAGCGGCCAGGCAGGATTACGCCCAGGCGCTCCACCTGTTCCCGGCCAAGACGAACGGCTGGCAACCGAAGGTCGTGACCTGTTCGGCGCTGACGGGGGACGGGATTGCCGAAATCTGGAAATTATTGGTTGACTATCAACGACTTACCACAGAGAGTGGTTGGTTTTCGCAGCACCGGCGGGAGCAAATGAAGCGATGGCTGCACGAGCAATTGGAAGCGGAACTGAGGCACCGGTTTTTTCAAAAAAAAGGGATCCGGGAAAAATTAGCCGACATGGAACTGGCCGTTGCCAGCGGCGAAATTTCAGTGTCGAAAGCCCTGTCCGAATTGATTAAAAATTGAGTCAAAAATCAAAGTCAACTAACCTTGAGGTAGCGGCTTCATCCTTCCCCACCCTGCCGTTTTGTCACCTCGTTTCCCGCTATTTCCTGCCACTTTTCCAGTTTTTTTACCTAAAAATGTACAAAAAGTCAGTCAAGTCCCGCTGGCATGTTCGTTGATTGCCCATGTGAGCATTCCAATTTTGACAAAAATAAAATTCAATAACAATGGGTAAAATCATAGGAATAGATTTAGGAACCACCAACTCGTGCGTGGCTGTGATGGAGGGCAACGAGCCGGTCGTGATTGCCAACGACGAAGGCCGGCGCACCACGCCGTCCATCGTGGGCTTTCTCGACAACGGCGAACGCAAGGTGGGCGACTCCGCCAAGCGCCAGGCCATCACCAACCCCAAACGCACCGTCTCGTCCATCAAGCGCTACATGGGCCAGCGTTTCTCGGAGGTCGGCAAAGAAATGCAGCATACCACCTACAAAGTGGTGAAAGGCGACAACGACACCGTGCGGGTGGACATCGACGGGAGGCTCTACACCCCGCAGGAAGTGTCGGCGATGGTGCTCCAGAAAATGAAAAAAACAGCCGAGGATTTCCTCGGTACGGAAGTGACGGAGGCCGTCATCACGGTGCCCGCCTACTTCAACGACTCGCAGCGCCAGGCCACCAAAGAAGCCGGTGAAATCGCCGGCCTGAAGGTGCGCCGCATCATCAACGAGCCGACGGCGGCGGCCCTGGCCTACGGCCTCGACAAGCGCCACAAGGACATGACCATCGCCGTGTACGACCTCGGCGGCGGTACGTTCGACATCTCCATCCTGGATTTGGGCGAAGGCGTTTTTGAAGTAAAATCCACCAACGGTGACACCCACTTGGGCGGCGACGACTTCGACCACAAAATCATCGACTGGCTGGCCGCCGAGTTCAAATCGCAGGAAAACATCGACCTGCGCAAGGACGCCATGGCGCTCCAGCGTTTGAAAGATGCCGCTGAAAAAGCGAAAATCGAACTTTCGTCTTCTTCGGAAACGGAAATCAACCTGCCCTACATCACAGCAGTGGACGGTGTGCCCAAGCACCTCGTGCTCAAGTTGAGCCGGGCGAAATTCGAGCAAATCACCGACGACCTCGTGAAGCGCACCATCGAACCTTGCCGCCTGGCCATGAAAGATGCGGGCCTGACTTCCAACGACATCGACGAAATCATCCTGGTGGGCGGTTCGACCCGTATCCCCCGGATTCAGCAGGTGGTCGAGGAGTTTTTTGGTAAAAAACCAAACAAGGGCGTGAACCCTGACGAAGTGGTTGCCGTTGGCGCAGCCATCCAGGGCGGCGTTTTGACAGGTGAAACGAAGGACGTGCTGCTGCTCGACGTGACCCCGCTCTCGCTCGGCATCGAAACGATGGGCGGTGTGTACGACGTGGTGATTGAGTCGAACACGACCATTCCTTCGAAAAAATCGAAAATTTACTCCACCGCTGCCGACAACCAGCCGAGTGTGGAAATCCACATCCTGCAAGGCGAGCGCCCGATGGCCCGTGACAACCGCTCGGTGGGCCGGTTCATCCTCGACGGAATTCCCCCGGCACCGAGGGGCTTACCGCAAGTGGATGTGATTTTTGACATCGACGCCAACGGAATCTTGAGCGTGAGCGCGGTGGACAAGGGCACCGGCAAACAGCAAAACATCCGCATCGAAGCCAGCACCGGCCTGAGCAAGGAGGAAGTGGCCCGCATGAAAGCCGAGGCAGAGGCCAACGCAGATACCGACCGCCAGGCCCGGGACCGTGCAGACAAACTGAACACCGCCGACTCGCTGATTTTTCAGACCGAAAAACAGTTGAAGGAATACGGCGATAAAATCCCGGCGGACAAGCGGGGTGCCATCGAGACGGCACTGACCGATCTGAAAGAAGCGCACAAGTCCGAAGACCTCGACCGCATCGATTCGGCAACCAACACTTTGAACACCGCATGGCAGGCTGCAAGCCAGGACATGTACCAGGCTTCGCAGCAGCAGCCGGGCGGTGAGCCGAATGGCCACGAAAATGGCGGCGGTGACGATGGCTCATCTAAAACGGATGATGTGACGGACGTAGAATTTGAAGAAGTGAACAACAAGTAATTGTTGTGAATCAGCATAGGAAAAGAAGGCGGCATTCCCGGTTTGGGTGGCCGCCTTCCTGGTTTTGCTTAAAAAGTCATTAGAATTGGTTGCGACAGCGGTTTCATTTTACAGATTTTGAAACTGACATTGAATTTCGTCGTTGTGAAAACCATTCTTAATTTTGCCCCGGAGTAAATCGTTCTAAAAATATAACTATTGACCTTCACCTTGCCGCTACATCAATCAGGCATTATCACAACTAAATTATCTTCACTGATGAAAAACTTATTGAAGCTCACGCTGCTGTTGACCGGCATCGTTTTTTTGAGTTGCAAATCCTCGAACCCGAACTGGCAGGCCGAAAGTGCAAGCCCGGCGCTTTTGCACAACACTTTGCAGCAAATTACCGACATTATCGTCCACGACATTTTCTCGCCGCCGGTGGCTGCCCGCATTTACACCTACTCCAACGTTGCTGCCTACGAGGCGATGGTGCCTGGTTTTCCTGAGTACCAGTCACTGGCAGGCCAATTAAACGGCCTCGAACCCGCTCCGCAACCGGAAGCCGGACAGGAGTATTGCTACCCCCTGGCAGGTGCCAAGGCCATGATGGTGGTGGGCAAAAAACTGATTTTTTCAGAAGAAAAAATGGACGAGTACGAGGTGAAATTCCTTGCCGACATTCAAAAAATAAACATGCCGCAGGAGGTGTACGACCGCTCGGTGGCCTATGGTGAGGCCGTTGCAAAACACATCCTTGACTGGGCCGACAAGGACAATTACAAGCAGACCCGCACCTTCCCAAAGTACACGGTCACGGATGACGTTGACCGCTGGAAGCCCACACCTCCTGACTACATGGATGCCATTGAGCCACACTGGAACAAAATCAGGCCGTTCGTCATCGATTCGGCCGGGCAGTTTCCGCCGCCGCTGCCTCCCGCTTTCAACATGACAGACAAGAACAGCGACTTCTACAAATACACGGTAGAAGTTTACGAAGCGCTCAATGTGGAGGAAAAAGAGAAGGAGGAACGCATTGCCATCGCCAAGTTTTGGGACTGCAACCCCTACATTTCGCACCACAAGGGACACGTGATGTTTGCCACCAAAAAAATCACGCCTGGCGGCCACTGGATGGGCATCACCCAAACCGCCTGCAAGAAAGCCAATGCCGACATCATGAAATCCTCCCAGGCGTACACCATCACCGCCCTTTCGCTGGTGGACGGCTTCATTTCCTGCTGGAACGAGAAATACCGCAGCAATGTGGTTCGCCCCGAAACGGTCATCAATTCGTTCATCGACCAGGAGTGGCTGCCGCTGCTCCAAACGCCGCCGTTCCCGGAATATACCAGCGGGCACAGTGTGATTTCAACATCGGCTGCCACGGCATTGACCTCGGTTTTTGGTGATAATTTCGCTTACACCGACTCCGTGGAAGTGGCCTTCGGGATGCCTCCCCGCAATTTCAACTCGTTCCTCCAGGCTTCGCAGGAAGCTGCCGTCAGCCGCATCTACGGTGGCATCCACTACACACCTGCCTGCAACGAAGGGGTGGTACAAGGTGGCAAAGTCGGGGAGTACATCGTGGGGAACCTGAAAATGAAGAAGTGACTTGTGATGGGTGACGGGTAATTGTTTGTCCCGATTGCCTACACATTGTTCGCTGAAAAAAACTTTCCGGGAGGTGCTCCCGGAAAGTTTTTTTCTTTGTGGAAATCATCGCACGAAACCGCCAACCGATATGGATTTCCAAAAGAAAATCGGCCTGTTCTTCGCCCCGTTTTGCTTTGTGGCCATCCTGCTGCTACCGGCACAGTGGGGCCTGAAACCAGAAGCCTGGCGGGTGCTGGCGGTAGCAGTTCTCATGCTCGTGTGGTGGGTGTCGGAAGCTGTGCCGTTTGCCGTCACTTCGCTCTTGCCGCTCGTGCTGTTCCCATTGCTGAACGTCAACGCAATCAAGGCGGTGGGCGCATCTTACGGCGACCCGATTGTGTTTCTTTTCCTCGGTGGTTTCCTCCTGGCACTGGCCATGGAAAAATGGAACCTCCACCGCCGCATCGCCCTCACCATCGTCCACCTGACCGGCACCAATGCTAACGGCATCGTGCTGGGTTTTATGATTGCCACCGCCGTAATGAGCATGTGGATCAGCAACACCGCCACCACCATCATGATGCTGCCCATCGCCCTCTCCGTCATCACCCTGCTGGTGGAAAACAACCTCGTGGCCACCAACCCACTGCCAGCGAAGGGTATGGCCAATTTCTCCAAAACCATCATGCTCGGCATCGCCTACGCCGCAAGCATCGGCGGCATGGCCACCCTCATCGGCACCCCGCCGAACGTGGTTTTCAAAGGGTACATGGAGAAAAATCATGGTTACGCCATCAATTTTTTCGACTGGATGATAGTGGGCGTACCACTGATGGTGCTGCTTGTGCTGGCCACTTATTTCATCAATGTGAAACTCCTGTTCCCCAACCGCCTCGGCAGGTTCGAAGGGGCGAGGGAGTTGATTCAGGGGGAACTGGCCGCCCTCGGCAAGCCTTCCGTCGCCGAGAAACGGGTCTTCTGGCTGTTCATGGTGGTGGTGGCGCTGTGGGTTTCGAGCGGTTTTTTGAGACAGGCGTTTCCCGGCCTGAAAATCTCGGACGAGGTGGTGGCCATCATCGCCGCCATTGCGCTGTTCGTCATCCCGGTCGATTTCAAAAACGGCATTTTCCTGCTCGACTGGGGCACCACCTCGAAGATGCCCTGGGGCATCCTGCTGCTGTTCGGCGGCGGGCTGGCACTGGCCGACGGGCTTTACAAAACCGGCATCATCGACCTCATCGGCAATGCGTTTCACGGCAATCAAACCAACCGGGTGCTGTTCGTGCTGGCCCTCACGACTGCAACTCTACTGCTTTCGGAGCTTATGTCGAACGTGGCACTGGTGGTGGTTTTCCTGCCCGTGGTGAGCGGCATTGCGCAGGGCGCAGGTTTTGAACCCATCCATCTGGCAGTGCCGGTGACGCTGGCGGCCAGTTGCGGCTTCATGCTTCCGATGGCCACGCCACCCAACGCCATCGTTTTCGGCAGCGGCCACCTCAAGGTTTTCGACATGGTGCGGGCGGGCCTGTGGCTGGACATTTTGTCCATCCTGCTGATTACGCTGTTCGCCGAAACGGTGGTGCTGTGGGTGTTTTGAGCATGATGATGCAATGTACGAAAGCCTCCACGCCTGCTGCCAGTACGAGCGGCCGAAGAAGTAGTGAAAACCGAGAAGGTTGAAAAATCAACCTTCTCCATCTAAAATTTTTCATCGACCTGAGTTTTTGCTAAATTTGACCGCATCGAACTTCTTTCACTGCAAAAACTTCATCAAAATGAGAACATTTTTTACCTCCCTCCTCTGGTGCTTCGCCGCCATTTTTTCTTTCGGTCAAACCAACCTCCTGTCCACCAACGCCACTGCCGAAGCCATCATGTTGGGCAACTACGACCCGGCGGACTACACACCCCCAGTGGTCATCAGCGACCCGGATGCCATCACCAGCGGCATCCAAAACCTGGTTTCACCGGATTCGCTGAAATCCTACCTGCTCAAACTGCGCACTTTTGAAAACCGCAACTCCGGCTCCGACACCGTCGCCGCCAACCGGGGCATCGGGGCGGCCCGGCGCTGGGTCTATCAGCGGTTCCAGCAAATCGGCGTGGAAACCAACGGGCGGTTAGTGCCGTCGTACCTCCAGTTCGACCAAAACATTTGCAGCGTCGGGCAGCACCGCAACATCTTCGCCGTGCTGCCTGGCATCGACACGTCCGCACACGGTGTCATCCTCATCGAAGCTCATATCGACAGCCGCTGCGCAGTGCTTTGCGACACCGCCTGCCTTGCCGAAGGCATGGAGGACAACGGCAGCGGTACGGCGCTGGTGCTCGAATTGGCACGGGTGATGAGCCAGTTTTCCTTCGAACGCACCATCGTTTTCATGGCCACCATCGCAGAGGAGCAGGGGTTGTACGGGGCGGATGCGTTCGCATTGTACGCCAAAAACAAGGGCATTCCCGTCAGGGCGGTGCTCAACAACGATATCGTTGGCGGCATTGCCTGCGGCGAAACTTCGTCGCCGCCATCGTGCCCCGGCCTGAACAATATCGACAGCACACAAGTGCGGTTGTTCTCGTCCGGCGGGTTCAATTCTCCGCACAAGCAACTCGTGCGTTTCCTAAAACTCCAGTACCAGGAAGAATTGCTGGGCCAGGTGCAGGTGCCCATGACCATCACGGTCATGTCCGCCGAAGACCGCACCGGGCGGGGCGGCGACCACATCCCCTTTCGGCAACGGGGCTTCACCGCCATGCGCTTCACCTCCGCCAACGAACACGGCGATGCCGGGGTCAGCAACCCCAACTACAACGACCGCCAGCACACTTCCAAAGACATCCTCGGCGTGGACACCAATGGCGACGTGGTCATCGACAGCTTTTTTGTTGATTTCAACTACCTCGCCCGCAACGCCGTCATCAACGGCACGGGCGCTGCCATGGCCGCCATCGGGCCGGTCTCGCCGGATTTTGCGGCCACCCGCTTCGGGGATTCCATCTACGTGACCATCACCGACCCGCTGAACTACGGCGAGTACCGCATTTTTTACCGCACCTCCGGCAACGATTTCGACACGATTTTCACGGTCAACCAAACGAGCGTGACGCTGCCCAAACCCGCTGCCACTGTCATCGTCAGCGCCGCCGCCGTGGATGCGGACGGCATCGAGAGCCTGTTCACACGGGAGGTGCTGCCGCTCGTGGTGAATGCTGCCGGGGAGTCGGTGAACGAGCCAAAGCCAAGCCCGTTCGAGTTGCTGCAAAACCGCCCGAACCCCTTCGACGAAGCGACCTACATCGGCTTCCGGGTGCTGGAACTGCCGGACTATCGGGAGGCACTCGTGCTGATTTCCGATGCCGCTGGCAGGGAGGTGAAACGCTTGCCCGTGAAACTTGAACTGGGGATGAACGAGGTGATTTACGAACACGGCTACAACATGAGCGGTGTGCTCACGTACAGCCTCGTGGTGGACGGGAAAGTGGTGGGAGCGAAGCAGATGGTTTTCGCCAACTGAACTTCTGCGCGAGGAGGATTGGAACGCGGATGACGCGGATGGGGCGGATTGGAACGGATTTTTTTTGCTTGACTGAAGTACCAGTAGTTTCAAGTGTTGAGCGATAGCGGCACTTGAAACGGGGTTTGCGAAAAGCCACAACCTTTTGAAAATTGTCAAAGAAGTATTGCAAATCAGGAAACTCGTTTCAAGTGCCGCTATCGCTCAACACTTGAAACTACTGAGGATTGGAACGCGGATGACACGGATGCGGCGGATTGGAACGGATTTTTTTGAAACGAATCTGCGCAAATCCGCCACACCAGTAGTTTCAAGTGTTGAGCGATAGCGGCACTTGAAACGGGGTTTGCGAAAAGCCACAACCTTTTGAAAATTGTC
>JACRAN010000136.1 GCA_016234735.1 Bacteroidota bacterium
TGATTGTTCCCGCCCTGAAGTAATCATTTCGTTCATCCCATTTTTTTTCATTTGACTAAAATCATCATTATTTAATGAGAAAAATCTTGTGAGTCGCTAACCCAACATATACTTTTACGAAATTTTTTGAACTAAACAAGAATTCCATAAAGCAATAGAAATTATCATGGAGAACAAATTACAATTGCTCACTAATAAAATCTATGAGGAGGGTGTGGTCAAGGCCCAAGAAGAAGCCTCGACCATCCTTGCGGAAGCCCGGGAAAAGGCAGATGCAATTGTAACCGGAGCCGAGCAAAAAGCTCGAAACATCTTGGAACATGCACAGCGTGAATCGGAAGAATTGAGAGAGAACGTCCAATCCGAGATCCGCCTTTCGGCCCGCCAGGCTATCAGCGGATTAAAACAGGAGATTGCCAACATTATTACTTTTCGGGCCAATACAGTGCCGATGAATGATGCCTTTAATGACAAAGATTTTTTGAAAGTCATCATCGAACTCGCCGTGAAAAACTGGAGCGAAAACGGCCATACCTCCGACGCTAACCTGTCCCTGATACTGCCGGAGAAGGCCCAAGAAAATATTGACCAATACCTGAAATCGGAACTAAAAAAGCAGTTAAACAAAGGAATAGAACTTCAATTCAGCAAAAGCATTGGCAACGGCTTCCGCATCGGCCCCGACGACGGCAGCTACGTGGTTTCTTTTACTGAAAAGGATTTTGACAACCTTTTTCAGGAGTACCTCCGGCCCAAAACCATCCAACTGCTTTTCGGGAACAAATGAACACAAAACGGGAATACCACTACCTCGTCGCAGGTTTGCCAGACATCATCATCGGACAGAGCAAAGTCTCTCTGAAGGTTGCCGGCTTCAAGGAGGAATTGCGGCAATTCCTCCACCCCGAAGATTTCAAGCTGGTGGAAATGCTGTTCCTGCGTTTCGACAACCAGAACCTGCTCAACCTCTTGCAAAAGAAAGACGAGCCGTGGGATGTTATGGGCAATTTTTCACCCGAACAACTGCAACAAGGAATGGAAGACCCTGCCATCGGCCTGCCTGCCTACATGCTTGTTTTTTACCACGCATTCCGGGAAGACACCCCAATTGTCAACGGCATGAGTTGGGAAAACCAACTCACCCAGGTTTTTTTCCAGCACGTTATCGAGCACACGGAAGGTTTTCTGAAAGAATGGTTCACCTTCGACCGGGACCTGAAAAACTTGTTGGCGGCCATCAGTGCCCGAAGGCATGGCATTTCGCTCGAGGGGCAACTTATCGGCCAAAACGAAGTGACGTCTGCCATCCAGAAAAGCCATGCCCGGGATTTCGGCCTCTTGAACGAGTACCCCTATATCGAAAAACTGCTAAAAGTGGAGGAACAAACCGATATCCTCGAACGGGAACGCAGCATCACCCAGCTTAAATGGGCGCAAATCGAGGAACTGAACACCTTTAATTATTTTACCATTGACAAAATCCTGGGGTTTCTTTTAAAACTCATCAGCTTTGAGCGATGGGCAGCCCTCGACGCAGCGGATGGGAAAGATATTTTCAGGCAAAAAATCGGGGCAATGGAACACAGTTTTGATTTTTCAAAAGAATTCCAAATATGAGCAGCGAACAAGAGAAAGCAACAAGTGGAAAGGTAACAAGCATCATCGCCAACCTGGTCATCGTGCAGGCGGATGGGCCTTTTGCTCAAAATGAAATTTGTTACATCATCCATAAAGGTGTGCGGCTGATGGCTGAGGTCATCAAAGCGATGGGCAACCTGGCTTATGTTCAGGTTTTTGAGAGCACTCGCGGGCTTAGGCCCAACTCGGACGTGGAGTTTACCGGGCACATGCTGGAGGTCAACCTTGGCCCCGGCCTCCTCTCCCGCAATTACGACGGCCTCTTGAACGACCTCGACACCATGACTGGCGTCTTCCTGAAAAGAGGTGAGTACACCCCTACCCTCAACCTAAAAAAGAAATGGGACTTCAAGCCCATCGCCAAGCCCGGCGACCATGTTACTGCCGGGGATTGGCTGGGCGAAGTAGATGAAAACAGCATCGCCCACCGCATCATGGTACCTTTTATAATGGAAGGGCGCTACACCGTGAAATCTGTCAGCGAAGCTGGCCAATACCTTCCTGATGAAACGATTGCCATTCTTTCGGATGAAAACAACAATCAAACGAAAGTGACCATGGTACAGCGCTGGCCGGTAAAAAAAGCAATCAAAGCCTACCGAAGCAAGCCCCGGCCTTTCAAGCTGCTCGAAACCGGGGTCCGCATCATTGACACCCTGAACCCCATGGTGGAGGGGGGCACCGGGTTTATTCCCGGCCCCTTCGGCAGCGGCAAGACGGTCATGCAACAGGCCATTTCCAAGCAGGCAGAGGCCGACATCGTCATCATGGCCGCCTGTGGCGAACGGGCGAACGAGGTGGTCGAGCTTTTCAAGGAATTCCCCGAACTCGAAGACCCCTGGACAGGCCGCAAACTCATGGAGCGCACCACCATCATCGCCAACACCTCGAACATGCCGGTGGCCGCACGGGAAGCCTCCGTTTATTCGGCCATGACCATCGCCGAGTACTACCGCTCCATGGGCCACAAAGTGCTGATGCTCGCCGACTCCACTTCCCGCTGGGCACAAGCGTTGCGTGAAATGTCGAACCGGATGGAAGAACTCCCCGGCCCCGATGCCTTTCCGATGGACCTGCCGGCCATCGTTTCCAATTTTTATTCACGGGCGGGTTTCGTTTTTCTAACCAATGGCAAAACAGGCTCCATCACCTTCATAGGCACGGTGTCGCCAGCGGGCGGCAACCTCAAGGAACCCGTGACCGAGGCGACAAAAAAAGCGACCCGCTGTTTCTACGCCCTTTCGCAACAGCGGGCAGACAGCAAGCGCTACCCCGCCATTGACCCCATTGACAGCTACTCGAAATACCTGGAATACCCGGAACTGCAAAAAACGCTGGCCGAGGCCATTTCCCCCGATTGGATAGGCAAGGTGAACCGCCTGAAAAACATCTTGATAAGGGGCAAGGAAGCCGCCGAACAAATCAACATCCTCGGCGACGACAGCGTGTCGGTGGACTACCACCTCACGTTCTGGAAATCGGAAGTTGTGGATGCTGTGCTGCTACAGCAAGACGCTTTCGACTCAGTTGATTCACGCACACCCCTCCACCGGCAACGGTACCTGGTGGATAAAATCCTTGAAATCGTGGATGCACCGTTCAGCTTCGACAGCTTCGAAGCGGTGCAGCCTTTTTACAAAAGAATCATTGATAAACTCAGGCAGATGAACTACTCTAAATACGAGTCGGAGCAGTTCGGGCAGTTCCATGCCGAATTGATGGAAATCATGGAGGAAAGAACTGGAGTGGAAGTGTAATTCACGCTGTTGGCTGTTGGCCATTTGTGATTGGCAGAAAAGCCAACGGCCAACAGCTAATGGCTCAAAGTACAAATAATTGCTTCCCGCTGATTACGACGATTTTCGAAGCGAAATCTGGGAGGTAGAACATATCAATTTTAATGGAAACAAAAGCGCTGCAACGCATTTACACAAAAATCGGCCAGATCACCAAGGCCACCTGCACCGTGAAAGCTACGGACGTAGGCTACGAAGAACTGGCGATGGTGGACGGCCGCCCTGCTCAGGTGGTGAAGATAGTCGGCGACAACGTCACCCTGCAAGTGTTCTCCGGCACGGAGGGCATCCGCACCAATGCGGAGGTCGTTTTTTCAGGAAAACCACCCTCGCTGAAAGTGAGCGACGAACTTGCCGGGCGCTTCTTCAATGCCTTCGGCGACCCCATTGATGGCGGCCCAAAGATAGCTGGCGAAGACCGGGATATCGGCGGCCCTTCGGTGAACCCCGTCCGGCGCAAACAGCCGTCAGAGCTGATCGCCACCGGCATCGCTGGCATTGACCTGAACAACAGCTTGGTGACCGGGCAGAAAATCCCCTTCTTCGCCGACCCCGACCAGCCTTTCAACCAGGTGATGGCCATGGTGGCCCTGCGGGCGGAGGCTGACAAGATCATCCTTGGCGGCATGGGGCTAACCAACGACGACTACCTCTTTTTCAAGGATATTTTTGAAAACGCCGGGGTGCTGCACCGCATCATCAGTTTTGTGAACACAACGGAAGACCCGCCGGTGGAGCGCCTGCTCGTGCCCGACATGGCGCTCACTGCCGCCGAATATTTTGCAGTGGACAAAAA
>JACRAN010000139.1 GCA_016234735.1 Bacteroidota bacterium
CCGAAGGGGATGCCGGTGATTTTGGAAAGATGGAGGGCCGTGTCGCCCGGTGCCGTGAGGAAGTGGGCGTGGATGAGGTTGATTTTTTTTGAAACGACCTCCTCTGCCACAGCCGCCGCCCGGAAGAGGCAGATGATGCTACGGAAGAATTTTGAAAATCGTTCGTGTTTCAAAGCAAACAAGGTGCCCCATGCCCGACTGTAACCTCTCGGATAGCGGAGGGCTGTTTTGAAATGTTTCGCCAGACTGCCTGGCCAGAACGGATTGTCAGGGAGGCGAATGGCCCTGGGGTAGAGTTCTTTTTCTTTTTCGGTCAAATCTTCCCGGTGGACGATTTTGCGGGCGGCGATGTGCAATTGTGTGCCCTGCCCGTTGAGTTCCGTCAGTTCCCTGGTGATGAAATTCTGCGACCACTCGAACAGGCTGTTGACGATGATGAGGACATGCAGCGGGCTGTTATTTTCTGTTTGCATTTTTCAAATTGTACCGGCGACTTCAGTCGCCGCTATCCGGCGACTGAAGTCGCCGGTACAAGTCACTTGGCCGGGCTGGTCCAGGCAGAACCTTCCACCCTGAAACGCCAGGGCCAGTGCGCACATTCCCCGGCATACGCCACGCCCACGCGCGGGCTGGCGATGATGTTTTTTTCAAAAACCGGTTCGCCACGGTCTTCCAGCCAAACCGGCCCGGCAGGGTCGAGGAGGCTCAGGCCGCTGTGCCCGGAGCGGATACCGAGCGCCTGCGTGAGTGCGCCAGGCCCGGCGGTCAGGTTTCGGACGGAATGTCGGAGGTTGCGCCGACGGAGCATAACTTCCACATTTTCAGCAGGTTCTACTGCCCGGACGAGCACGGCGTGTGCCATGCCACCCGGCCCGGTGACCACGTTGAAGAGGTGGTGAACACCGTAGCAAAGGTAAACATAAGCCCGACCTCCTTCGGCAAACATGATTTCGGTGCGGGGGGTACGGCGGTTGCTCCAGGCGTGGCTGGCCCGGTCTTCGGGTGCCCGGTAGGCTTCCGTTTCCACGATTTTGCCGGAGGCCAGTTGGCCGTCGAAGCAGGTGACGAGGTACTTGCCGAGGAGGTCTTTGGCTACCTTCACGACATCTTCACGGGTGTAAAAATGGGCGGGGAGGCGAGGCATTGAAAATTGTGAAATTGAAAAGGGTGCGTAACAAAAAATCATCTCGACTTTAATTCATATTGCTTTCTAAACTTAGCGTTCTACTTTCTTCATTTCACTACCGCATCTTCGGCCTGCGGCGCTTGGAGCGGGGATTGAGCGGAATACCGCCTTTCTGCACCATGCCCATGCGTTGGGCCATTTTCATCTGGCCCTGCTGGTCAATGGCTTTGTCGAACTGCTTGATCTGGTCTTTGAGCGATTGCTCGGTCACGTTCAATTCTTTGAGGTTTTTCAGGTAATTTTTGGCGACGTTCACCTTCTGGCGCTGCATGGCAATGCCCGCCAGTTGCAGTTGCACGGCAGCCCGCTCGTTGTCGGTGGGCAGCTTGATGGTTTGGGCTTTTTGCAGCCATTGCTCGGCCTCGTCGGTGCGGTTGAGGCCCTGGGCGATGGTGCCCTTCATCATGTAGTAGTAGGCGCGGTTGGTGACGTAGAGCCACTTGGGGTTGAGGGTGAGGTTGAGCCACTTCTCGGCTTCGAGGTAGTTGGTGCCGTTTTGCATCACCTTCGCCGAATACTGGATGGTGCCGAGCAGGATGTAGGAGGCCAGCAGGATTAAGCCGATGATGAGGACAGGCAGGCCGTAGCCCCAGGGAAGCGTGGCCATCATGGCAGCGCCGCCGACAACCAGCACGATGGTCAGCGCTATTTTGAGATAGGGATGAATGGTGAACATGGTCGAATGTGTTGTTTTTCAGAAAAATCCCGCGGGTGCGGGGCGGCAAAGGTAAGAAAGTTTGCTGCTAAAATTTTTCAGCGGCTACCCGACCAAAGTTGGTTTTCAAATAAAATTATTTTGAAACCGTTTAGCTTCGCTATTACAATAAATGATTGATAGTTAATGCTTTACGAAAAAATATTTGCCTCCTAAATCGGATGCCCCGAGTTGGCGGCAACGTTTTTCCGAACATTTTTTTCTGCGAACACCTTATCCCAACGAAATCATCAACATGATTTTTTTGAAACACAAATTGAGCAAACTAAATTCAGGAGAAATGTTACCACATCAGTCAAATCAACCCGGCCAGCAACCCCAGCAGCCAACCACTCCCCCTCCAACAACTACCAGCCCTAAAAAATCCGGTTCCAGCAATTACCTGCTGCCGGTAGCCATCACGCTGGGCCTGCTGCTGTTGGGTACCGTGGCTTGGCTCACCTACGAGAGCATGAGCACGACCCGTCAACTGGAACAAAAAGTCGCCGAACTCGAAGAAGCGGATAAACTGAAAACAGAATTGGAGAACCAGTTCAACCAGGCGATTGCCGAATTGGAGAGCCTGAAGGGGGAGAATGAGCAAATCAATGCCCTCATCGACCAGCAGAAGGCCGAATTGGTAGCTCAGAAAAATCAAATCAGCGAACTGCTGCGTGACAAACGCAAATTGGACGCTGCCCGGAACGAAATCGCCGGACTCAGGGCCAAGGTCAGCGAGTACATCGCCCAGATTGAGCAACTGAAGGCTGACCAGGACCACCTGACCGAAGAAAACAGGATATTGTTGAGCGAAAAGGACAGCCTGAGCTACACCCTGCAAAGCAAAGTGGCTGAAAATGAGACGCTTGGCACGGTCAAAGCGCAATTGGTGAACGAGCGGGATGAACTCTCAAAATCCGTGCAGGTCGGCTCCGTTATCAAAGTGAAGGACATCAAAGTGTCCGGCATGAAGCTCCGCAAAAGCGGCAAAACCGCTGAAAAAAACAGCGCCAAGCGAATTGACCAACTCAAGGTTTGCTTCACCACCATCGCCAACGATGTGGTGCAGCCCGGCACGGAGAAGTTTTTCATCCGCATCATCAGCCCGAAAGGCGAGACGCTGGCCATCGACGACCTCGGCAGCGGTGCCACCGTGAACAGCAAAACCGGCGAGGAAGTGCGCTACACGCAGGTCAAGGAATACGAATATGCCAACGACGAGACGCAGCTTTGCTTCGTCTGGAGCCCGAACATGCCGTTCCAAAAAGGCAAGTACAACGTTGAAATCTACAACAAGGGCTACTTTGCCGGTTCCGGCACGTTCGAATTGGATTGATTTCGAGGAAACCCCCTGCCAAAAAATTCTATCAGTTAGCGATACTTATAGCCGAGCCTCCACGAGGGTTCGGCTATTTTTTTTATGGCAGGATTGGACACGGATTTGGATGGATTGGACACGGATTTTGCACGGTTTTTTTGTCTTTTTTCAGGGGAGGATGGCCATTTTTCCTGTTGCTGTGCTGACGTTGTTTCCGTTCGTGAAAACCAGCCTGAAAAAACTGATTCCTGGAGCCGTTTCCACATTTTTTACCCAAAAAAACGACTGCCCACCCGCTGCCTGCCAGCCAAATTCCACCACGTCCGTTTTTTCGCCGAGGGCGTTGAACACTTCGAGCCGCACCTCGCCGGGCCGGTGCAGGGTGTAGCGGAAAACCGTCGCTTCCCGGAACGGGTTCGGGGCGTTTTGTTCCAATGTAAACCATTCATTTTCAGTCTGTTCCAATACGCCGACGGGGGTACAGGCGAGCGCAAACTCCTCGCAGTAGCAGCGCTCCGGCAGGGTGCAGTCGAGCACGAACGGGTTCGGTTTGCCACTCTGGTACGGGGCGATGCGCCATGTCCGGTCCCACTCGGCACCGTCCACCGGGTCGAGGAAGTGCCAGGCGCAGAGGGTCGGGCGCTGCGACTCGAAGAAGGTCGAATTGGCGAGGTCGGCCTGCGCCTTGTACATCGTGTAGAAGTAAAACATGGCCCGTGCCACATTGCCCTTGTGGTCTTCCCGTGGCTCGAAGAAGCCGTTTTCCCATTCGCTGTACAGGTCGATGTTGCTGCCCGGCACCGAAGTCGTCTGCTGACCGAGGTAGTACCATTCCTCGGTCTGGTTGTCGGCGATTTCGGCGAAAGGCGAGTTGCCCCTGGCCGCATTCGCATCCTCCCGGGTAGGGTACAGGTGGTGCATGTCGCCCTCGGCAACGCCGGTGGCACCGAGGCTTTGCGGGAAAGTGTGCTCCGTGTTGATGCCCTTCGCAAACGCCGCCTGCGTGGGGTCTTCGTTGGCATCTAAGTAAATCCGGTAGCCGGTGTACACGCAGGTCAGGCTGTCGTGGTAGCGGTAAATTTTGCCGAACAAAGTATCGCGGGCTGCCGCCTGCGGCAAGAGGCTGGTGGGTTTGAAATCAGTCACCAGATTGTCCAAAAGTTCATCGCCGGTGAGCGCCGGGAAGACCGATTGATGCTGGGCAAACGCGGGTGCGGTCAGTGTGGGCAGCAGGGCAAAAGCGACTGCAATATTTTTCATGGAGCGGTGTGTTTTGTGGGGCAAAGGTAGCTGTTCCGGGGTTGTTTGGGCCGGGCTGTTTTTTTTTGAAAATTAGCGCTTGGCGTTGGTGGTGAATTGCGCTCAGTTGCCTCGTTTTTCCCTCGCCCGTTCAATCAATTCCAGCAAGTGCTCCGGCTCCTCCTGCGTGTCGGCAGTCTGGTTGAATATTTCCAGCGCCCGGTTCAGTTGGAAAAGGGCATCCAGGTATTTTCCCTGCGCCAGTAAAATTTCGCCCTGGAGCGATGACCCGTCGAGTGAATTGGGGTTGGCCAGCAAAATTTGAGCAGTGTAATTTGCCGCTTCCCCCAATTCTTTAGCAGCCAGGAAAAACCGCCCCAGCTTCAGCCGCATGGCTTCGGAGGCGGCAACTTCGGGCGGCATTTTTTGCTCCCGGACGACCAATTTCACAGCATTGGACGACTCGCCCGCCAGCGAAACGCTGATGTCGTACTCGCCCGGCTTCATTGCCGCCAACTGTTCCGGGCGGATGCCAAAGTCCTGCGAGTACCAGCCCTCCCCGTCCAGCACGGCGACCGGCGAGGTGAAAGCCGCCGAAAACGGGAACACCGGCAGCTTCACCGTTTCTCCCGTTGCCTTGAGGCGGGCCTGGAATTTCACCTGCTGCTGCCAGGGGTTGACGGCGCTGCCCAAGGTGTCGGCGCGGACGCGGCGGCGCAGCTTTTCCAGTTCCTCCCGCTCCCGGCGGTGCGCTTCGGCGCTGATTTCCTTTTTTGCCAATTGGTCGTCCACCGCTTGCAACTGCCCGTCCACCGAGCGGTTGTAGCGGGCGTCTTCCCATGCCTCGTAGTTGCGCATGGAGAGGCTGAACGTCACCGCCTCGTCGTGCCAGACGACGGCTTCCCGCTCGTTGTTGACTTGTAGGGAGCAGTGAAAATGAGCTTGCCCGGTTGCCGCCGCCGGCACCAGGAGGGCGATTAGCCATGCCCAAAATTTGTGCTGTTTCATGACGCCAGGTTTTTGATGATGAAAGCTGGATTTTGGGGTCGGGGAGACGATGACGAGGCATAAACACTTACAATTTTCCCCTCATCCCTCATCCCTCATCCCTCAATCCTCATCCTCCTTCAACTTCTTGCAGTCGTGGTAGCGCTGCGGGTACCCGTCGAGGTTGGTCAGGCGGAATTGCAGCTTGCATTTCCCCCGGTTGTACGCGGCGGGCGTGCCCGTGTAAGCCGCCCCGTAGGTCTTGTTTTTCGGGTTGCCATCGAGGGCTGTGCAGAAGGTGGAGCCGATGGGTTCCTTGGTCTTGGTGTAGCGCATGACGCAAACCATGTCGCCGCTTCGAAGATTACCCAGGTCCCGCTCGCCGTGGTGATAGACGTTGATGGAATGCCCCAGTTCGTGGGCGGTCACCTGGCTCATTTTTTTGGTCAATTCGGGTTCCTTGTACGCGCCCCCGATGCTTGTTTTATAGACGGTCACCTCCTTAATCCAGTAAGGCGGGGCGGGGCAACCCGTCAGGCTTTGGGCGATGCCGTGCAGGGTGCCGTGCGAGCCGCCGTCGTTGAGGTACAGCCCGCGCTGTGGGCGGTCGAGGCTGTGCGAGGTTTTGTTGAAAGTGATGGCCCGGTTCTCTTTTTTCCAAAACTGCTTTTCGGTGATAAAATGGATGACCAGCTCCGAGCCTGCCTCGAAATAATCGGTCGGCAGGTCGTCTTCGTTGAAGATGAAGAGGTCCTTTTTGCGGGGGTCGGTGCGGAGGTGCGCGGCGGTTTTCACGCCCAGCATGAAGCCCCGGTACTCCTCATAGACGGTCAGGCCGTCGCCCTTCGAGTCGTCGCCTTTGGGTTGGTCGTCGCCATCGGTTTGAGGCGGGTAGGGCGGGGTGAGGATTAGGCGCTTGCGGGGTTCCACCTCCCAGCCCCCGTCGGCGATGTGGTTCAAGTCTTTGTCGAGGGGGATGGAGGCGCGGTTGTCGGTGAATTTTTTGCCAAAGTCAAAGTCCTCCCTCGGCGGCTCCTCGTATTTGGGCAGGGGAAAATCCTTGCCGGGCACCAGCGTCGTGTGCGATTTCAGGAAGCCGTAGCTGCCGAAGTCCTGGGAGTTCACCCGAAGGGAATATTCCTTGAGCGAGCGCCAGGAGCGGGCTTTGACGAACAGGTCTTTCATCTTGCAACTGTCCGTAGCCTCGTGCTTGGGGTCTTCCCAAGCCTCGTGTTCGTCCTCGTTTTTCAGGAAAAGGTCACGGCACTTGTTGGGCTTGTCGTCGGGGTGCGGGTCGTTGCCGCAGATGCCTTTTTCCTTCGACACTTCCAGCAGCTCGAAGTGGTGGATGCGGCACTGGTGCGCCAAAGCCGTATCGCTCCAGACCTTGCCCGGTTTCCAGGCGAGCCAGGAGCGCAGCTGCACGTCGTTGGTGTCTTCGGGCAGCCAGGTTTCTTCCGGGAAATCCATTCGGATGCCGGGGCGGTAAATTTTCAGGGTGAGGGTGCTTTTCTTTCCTGACTTGTCGTGCGCCTGCAAGGTTTCGGGGTTGTAAACCTCGCACTCGACGGTGATTTCCACCATGTCCTTGCCGGCGGGCAGGGTGGCGGGGGCTTCGTACAGGATGAAGCGCCCGTCGGTGGTCTTGCCGTCGCCGCGGGAGATGAACTTGCCCAGGTCTTTTGTCTCCTTGCTCGGCAAAATCTTCCAGCGCCACCACACGCCGTCCTGATACGAAGGGTTGGTGGCGGAGCTGCAAGCCGCCTTTGCATGGACGCATTTCAACCGCGCCACGTCGGGGTCCTTGATGTTTTCCGCCTCCAATTGAATCCATTGCCCCAGCACCATTTTGTCCTTGTCGTCCACGCCGGGCAACGAGATGGCGGCGGGCTTGAGGTCGTCCTCCTCCTTCCAGTCGGGTCCCATTGCCTTGCAAGGCCCGTCGCCGGATTTCTTGGCCGGTGCGACGGGGATGGCGGGGGTGGCGCCCGGCTTCACCTCCACCGTGTAGTAGTCGGGCTGCTTCTTTTCTCTTTTTGTAAAAATCTCAATCGTTTGCTTCGCATCGTCGTCGGGCACGTTGGAGCCGTCGTCCATGGTGATTAGCTCGATGGTGGTCTTCAAAGTGGTGTCCGCATTTTTCACCGGCAAAGGCACGAATGGCGGCTGAAAAATGACGTGGTCGCCGTCGAGCGCCTTTGCCGAAGGCAGGCACCCCAATTGCTCGAAAGCGCCCTCGCCGTCCTTGATTCGCCAGAGAAACTTCACCCGTCCCTCCAGCGGCTCCTCCCGGAAGCTCTCGCCTTCGCCGCAGCCCTTGTCGGGCAGACAGGTCCAGCGCAGCAGGTCGTAGTCCTTGCCCGTAGCGCCGAGCGGGATGAAGGCGTCGCGCTCGATGACGTATTTTTTGATAAACTTGGGGTCGAGCTTGCCGCCCAGTTGCGGGTTCGAGTTCAGCCGGATTCCCATCACGCAGCCTTCCGTCGTCGTGCCGGGCGGCACGGTCTCCTCGGCGGCGGTGCAGCAGGTGCATTCGCTGCCGTCCGTGCAAGTCACCGTGGCGCAGGCGTAGAGGGTGAAATGCCCCGTGCCCTTGATATTTACCACGCAGGTTCCCCCGTCCGATGCTCCATCTATTTCAGCCAGGCCCTTGGTGCTGCCCTCGCCGACATGCCATTTCAGCGAAATGGGCTTCTTCGCCTCGCACTGGACCCTCGTGCTTCCCGTGCCGAGCAATCCCTTGCACTCGCCTTTTGCCTCTGCCGTGTAGGTCCATTTTGCGCCCTCTTTTTTTACCAATTTCATCAACACGTCGCAAAGGCACTCGCAGCCGCCCTCGGTGACGGTGGTGGTGACGCCGGGGCCCGACGGCGTGGTGGGCCCGCCGCCCGCCACGGTGATGCCGGGTCTTTTGGTCACCGTGCAAGGCTCGCTTTTGCCGTCGTTGTTGAACAGCAGCCCCCCGACGGGGTCGAACGCCTGTACCTCGAAGGCGTAAGTCGTGCCCCCCTGCAAGGGCGGGTAGGCGCTCGTCCACACGAGCACGTTATTTGCCAGGGCGGCTTCCGTCAGTGGCGGCGTGGTGGCGGAAACGAGGGCGTGGGCGGCGGGGCCGCTTTCAGGAAACACCTCCACCAAGCGGAAATTGTACATCACCTGCGGCGGCGCGCCCGGCGGCGTGGTCCAGGTGAAAACGAGGGGCTGCCCTTCCGGCAGGTCGAGCGAATCGCCGCAGATGGGGGAGGTGATGATGGGCGGCTCCAGGAACTGCACAGGGAAGGGATTGCTGCACCCCGCCGGTGCCGGTGGCGAGAGCGGTTGCCCGGAGTTGTAGTCCACCACTTGGATGCACACGAAGTAGGTGCCTTCCGGCAGCAGCCCGGAGTGCTCGATTTGCTGCAAGTCCACGTTGACAAACTCCACCTGGTCGAGGTCGAAAAAGGGCGCCAGCGTTGCCCCGGTGAAGGTCGCCGTGCTGTTCGGCTGCAAGAAGATGGGCTGCGGCGGGCGGTAGCTCGGCTGCGTGAAAGCGCTCACGCCGTTGTCGCCCTGCACCGTTGCCAGCAGGCTCGCCGAGAGCGGCTGCGGCGAGAGGTTGACGAGGGTGAGCACCATGCGGTTGGGCTGGCTCGTGTAGTCGCTCAGGTAGGGCGAGTAGGGCGGCAACAGTTGGAGGATGGCGTTCACCGGCTCGGTCTGGGCAGGCAGCGTGGCGGGCAGGGCAAGCAGCATGGCGGCTGCCGCGAGGTTGCGAAAAATGTCATTTTTTTTAAAAATGTCATTTTTTGTCCGCTTGGATAAAAGTGGAGACTGTTTCATGGTTGAAAATTTTTAACTATTCAGCACCTTTCCAAAGCAAAAGCGCCGCCGCCGCATTTGCCAGGACAAATTGTTGCTCACCAGACAGGGAATTGGAAAGCGTGACCTTTCCTTTTCTGTCAATCAAGTCCACCGAGCCAACTAATTTGTCGTCGAGCAGGAAGTTGAAACCGGTGTAGCCGGCAATGGTTCTTGTGCCGTCGGCGAGGCGGCGCTCCTCCTCGATGTGAATGGTTTCCTTGCCGTTGGTCAATTGCCCCTTGGCGGGGTCGAAGACCACGATTTTGTTCAGGTTGGTCATCGCAAAATCCCAGTCCCCGCCTTTGTCCTTCAAGGAAATGACGCCTGCAAAAACATCTTCTCCATCCATTCTTATTCGAAAATTATCCTCAAAAATCACGAGGTCGCTCGTGCTGAGGTTGCTTGCCAGGCGCACTTCGGAGGCATTGCCGGAACCGTCGTTGAGCATGAAGCTGAATTTCTTTTTTTCATGTTGAACCTCCGAAATGCCGCTCACGCTGCTCGTCGTAGTGGTCGTCCAACCCCGCTTCACCTTGCCGGAGTGGTAAGGACCAAAGCTTAGTTTTTGATTGAACGCCTTGTTCCTGCCTTCGACCGGCATCACCCTCCCACTTTCTCCTCCCAGGGTCGGGTCGAGATAGGCAGCGGGCACGGTGCAGGCAGCAAAGCATAGGAGGAAAAGGGTAGCAAAAAGCAGCCCTGTCGAACTGAGGAAAAAATGTTTTTTCATGGCAATACGATTTTTGGTACCAAAATCTAAACTGCTGTTCAGGTCTTTTTTCCTGATAAAATGAGGTTCACCCCCGCATTGCCCCGGAACTCCGAGAAGCCCGGCAGCCCGTTGAACAGCGCGGGGGAGTCGTTTTTCAAATAGCTCAGGTTCACGAACAGGCTGTGCCGCTTCGCCAGCTTTGCCGAGCCGAAAGCCGTGAACATCCAGGTGTCGGCCCTTTTCTCCTCCGCCTCGAAGCCCCGCGTCAGCGAGGCGCTGCATCCGGTGGAAATGCCTGTTTTGGGGAAATTCTTGTTCAGCCCCAACGTCAGCCCCGCCCACGAGGACGCTGCCAGCGCCTCTTGCTCCGAGCGCAGCAAATTCAGGTTGGCGGAAAGCCCCCAGCCGCTTGCCAGCCACGAGAGAAAGTAGTTTAAATTACCGGAAAAAATGAGCGTGGAGCGCGGGTCGAACGCGCTGCCCTGCTCGAAGCTGACCTGCTGGAAGTTCGCAGTCAAAACGAAGTTTTGCAGGGTGGCGGTTTTCAAAAAAGTAAGGCGGTTGGACAGCAAAAAGCTGCGGTTCACCTGCGAGAACAGCAGGGTGTCGCTGACCGCGCCGGGCGGTCGTTGCTGCTGGATGCCGTAGTTGAACCAGGCAAAATCCACCCCGTATTTCTGGCTGGGCTGTGCGGAAATGCGCAGCGAGCCGATGAGCCGGTGGCTGGTGGCGTAGCGCTGGTCGAGCAGGTTGTCGCGCTGCAGGCCGAGGCTGCCGAGGAAGCGCAGCTTGCGCTGCCAGGCGTTGAAGCGGGTGTTCAGCGTCAGGTTTTCCACGTCGGTTTGGAAAAAATAGGCGCCCATGGTCTGGTAGCCCGGCTCGACGCGGCGGTACTGGAGCTTCAGACCCAGGTCGCGGGTTTGGTAGCCGAACGCGGCCTGCCCCGCCGTCAGCAGGGTTGTGGAGAGGCGGGCGGGGAAGAAGGATTTGAGGAAGTCCAGCTCGTCCACGCTGGTCTCCTCCGCCCGCAGGTCGCGGGTATAGGCACTGGCGGCGGCATCGAGTTCGAGCGCCCATTTTTCAGCAAAAAGAAAGCGGGAGATGGCACCGAGCGCCATGTTTTCCTTCGGCTGCAAGCGCAATCCGTTGTAGCCGGACAGGGAGTTTTCGTCGTCCTTGGCCTTGAAAAAAACAAGGTCGAAGAAGTTTTTCGGGTTGCCCACGCCCAGCTTCACGGCGTAGCCCATGCGGGCGAAGGAGGGCGTCTGCTGCCTGCCGGTGGCGAGCGAGTCTTCCCGCACGGCGCGGTTGAGCCGCCCCGCCATTGCGCCGAGGCGCAGCTTGCCGGGGTTGATGTCGAAGCCGCCGCCGAGGAAGGTGACGCCGGCCAGTGTGAAGGGCGAAAACTGGAGGTTGCCGTAGCCGAGCTGCGCCTTGCCCCACGCCCATTCCGGGGCGATGCCGAAGCGGTTGAAAGCCTGCCGGTACGGCTGGTGCCGGTCGCTGAAAATGAAACTGAGCGGCAGGCGGAATTTGTCCCAACTCAAGGCAAGGCTGCCCGACACGGCGTAGGAAAAGCGCTGCTGGCGCGGCTGGATGCCGTCGGCGTCGTAGAGAAAAGATTGGAGGCGAAGGTAGCCGGAGGGCTGGGGAGACGTTTGGGCAGGCAGGAGTTGGGCCGCAAAAATCAGCGCAACTACCGCTGTGATTGCGGGTGCCCATTTTTTTGGATGCCTTGACAGGGCGGGCACAGTGGTAAGATAAAACACACTCCGCATGGCTCCTTCCGTTTTGGTGACATGGTTGCCGGGGGAAGGAAGTGTTTGTTTTTTGCCTTTAAAATGTGTGCGGGATGCAGCGTGAAAAATTGCCTCGGATGGCTGCCGAAAGGTATAAAAATTAAATCCGGGAGCCAAGCGTGGCACAGGTTTTCTTTTGGTTGCAGCCGATATTTTTCAGTACACGGGCTTTGGTTGTTCACGATGCGGCGGCTGTCGCACAGCAGCAGGTGTGCTATCGTTCAGGCAGGAAAAGAAAGAGGCAATTTACAAGAAATGCAGTGACAGTGTTAGCACGTATATCCCAAAATGACGCGCCTGCCTGGAAAAACTTGCGGAGGGAACGGCAACAGGCAACTTTTTTTTATCCTTCGTTAACTGAAAACCGCCCTTCGTTAACCCAAACCAGCGCTTCGTGAATTGGGTGTATCATGTTTTTGCAGGAAACCGGAGATTTGAGCAGCCACCATCAAAATGGCAGCAAAAACCATGACGACACTCACCCGAACCCTTCCTCCTCCCGACACTTTTGTCCAAAACCTCGATGGCTGTATCGAAGCGCACCTGTCGGATGCCTCGCTCAACGTTAAAAGATTGCTCCGCCTCGTCGGCATGAGCCGCACCGACCTGCACCGCAAGCTCGACCGGACGGTCGGCATGTCCACCACCGAATACGTCCGCAACAAGCGCCTGGAAAAAGCCGCTGAGTTGCTGCGGGAGCAGCCGGAATGGAGTGTGAGCCAGGTGGCACAAGAGGTGGGGTTTGGGAACCAGAGTTATTTTACAGTAAGGTTCAAGGAAGTGTTTGGGTGTTGCCCGGGGGCCTGGCGGGAGAGGTTGGAACATTTGTGATGAAGGTTGGAACATACGTGAAAACCTGTTCTTGAAAACTGGCTGAATATTGCAGTATCCTTTTACCGGCATGTCCATCACAGAATACGTGCGCCAAAAACGACTGGAAAAGACCACCAAACTGCTGCGGACAGAACCGGAGTGGGGCATTTGCGATGTATCAGAGGAGGTGGGATTTCACAACATAGGCTACTTCACCCGGCGGTTCCGGGAGGTGTTTGCCTGCTGCCCCAGGGAGTTCCGGGAAACAAGGGAACATTCGAGGGCCAGATGGATACGGGTGTGCAATAACCGCCTTGGCAAGTAATTGAACAATTCAATTTTTTCACCTTTTAAAAATAAATCAAATGGCACATGCAACTGTTCGCAGCCAACTCATCGCCCTTGCAAGCAGCACGGTGGGCAATCCACTAGGATATTTGGATGGGCTAAGCCCAATCCACGCCAATTGGCACAGTGGCGCACCGCGCACTTATGGGTTCCTGCTTTTCCATTTCAGGGTAGTAAGGGATTTTAGGGCAAATGTAAATTCAAGCCTGGCGGTCCCGGTCGTTCCATATACTGCTGCGCAATTAACGGCCATGGGCGTGGCAGGAGCGCCACCTGCTACTGCGGGGGTCAATACTTTGGCTGAATTGCGGACCTTTTCACAAGCTATCGAGCGCTGGCACAATGCCGCCCATGAGCAAATTGGCATGGCGACCGGCGCTCCGATGATGGACGCCCGTCAAAACATCTATTACCGCCCATTCTGGCAATTGCACTTTTATATCAACGACCGTTTCCAGACCGTCCTCAACCAGTATGGCAACTCGGCCCATGCGGGCATGTTCCTCAGTGTTGACGCTGTAGCGTCCCATATCGAGGTGAGCCACCATAGTATGGTCAGGAGCATTTGATCTGCTCTCGGCACTGGAAGTGATGAATGCCTTTTCGTGTTTTCTCCAAGTCGGATCTGCCATGACGGAGCATTAGTCAAGTGGCGGTGGAGGTGGGGCTTGGGAGCAAGCGATATTTTGCGAGGCGATTCCTATAGGTGTTCGGGGTTGCCCGGGGGCTTGGCAGGAGAGATTGGAACATGTGTGATAAAGGTTGGAACATGTGTGATAACCGGGTTATCGGAACCGACCGAATATTGCAACTAAATTCAGACAAACCAGACCCCGCATGGCACCCACGGCAAGGCAAATCCACGACATCATTCCCGACTTGACTTGGCTGTGGAATGAGACAAAGGGCGATACTTCCGTTTGCGTGGCAATTATAGACGGCAAGGTTAATATAAAACATCCCGTTCTGTCGGGAGCGAACTTTGAAATATTGGAAACCCACACCGGCATCCCCAACGGGAGAAAAGGGGTTTCCTCGCATCATGGCACACACATCGCCAGCATTATTTTTGGGCAGCACGGCAGCGAGGTGAAAGGCATTGCGCCCCGTTGCAAAGGTTTGAGCCTGCCTGTGTTCTTCGACGATGCATCGGGCAACGTCACACCCTGCTCGCAACTCGACCTCGCTCGCACTATAATCCAGGCAGCCGATGCCGGGGCACATATTATTAATATCAGCGGCGGAGAGTTGAACAACAGCGGGGCAGCGCATCCCTTGCTTGCAAAAGCCATCCAGCAATGTGCGGCAAGGAATGTATTGATTGTTACTGCTGCCGGAAACGATGGGTGTGCTTGCCTGCACATCCCTGGCGCATTGCCCTCGGTACTGGTCGTCGGTGGAATGAACGGCAAGGGCGACCCGCTCGAATTCAGCAATTGGGGCGCACACTATCGGGTGCAAGGCATCCTGGCACCAGGTGAAAATATTCCGGGGGCAATCGGAGAAAGCGATGTGGGCTTGCGGACGGGTACCAGCTTCGCTGCCCCTATTGTCAGCGGCATCGCCGCTTTGTTGTTGAGCATTCAAATAAAGCGGGGCAAAAAACCAGACCCAGAAGCAGTGCGAAAAGCCCTGCTGGACACCGCCGACGGCTGCAAGGATTGGCAAACACTTGCCTGCCAACGCTTGCTCAAAGGGCGGCTCAATGCCAAAAAAGCGTATTCATTTATTCATCCTGATAAAAATCGCAACATGGAAATACTCCATCCAAATCAAGATCCTGCCTTTGTTTCAGAACCGCCGTCTTCGTCAGTGAAGGAGTTGGCTACCAACGGCGTCATCCCTTCGGGCGTATTTGCCGAAACCAGCCTGCCACCCACCGTTCTGAAAAACACGGCCCCGCAGCAAGGCGTCCTGCCTTCCTGCGGCGGCGATGAATCCTGCTCGTGCGGCTCGAAAAAAGCCGCACAACCCGCACAGATGGTCTATGCCCTCGGCACCTTGGGCTTCGACCTGGTCTCCGAAGCGAGGCGGGACAGCCTCTCCCAGCACATCGAAGGCGGCAATCCATACGATGCCACCCAATTGCTGAAATACCTTGGGAAGAACCCTTGGGAAGCTACCGCCGTCACTTGGACGCTGAACCTGAACGCCACGCCCATTTACGCCGTCATGCCCTACGGCCCTTACGCCGCTGATGGTTACAAGCGCTTGCAGGAGTTCCTCGGCGACCAACTCAAGTCCGGTGCCGACCGCATCTCCGTACCGGGTATCATCGCCGGGCAGGTTAGGCTGATGAGCGGGCAGGTCGTGCCGGTCATCGTGCCGGAACTGCGTTGCATGTACAACTGGAACGTCGCCGCCTTGCTGACCTCGGTGCTCGGCACCCCGCCCGCCAAGGACGCCGACAAACGAGCCTACGAACAACAGAAATCGGCCATCGCCAATTTCCTGGAACGCATCTATCACGAACTGCAAAACCTCGGTACTTCACCACAAGACCGGGCCATCAACTACGCCGCCACCAACGCCCTGAACGCCGCCGGCATCTTCTCGGAAGCCCTCAAGGACAATATGCAGCTCGACACCGTTGAGGTGGAGCGCAGCGCCGTCTGTCGCATGGACTCCGACTGCTGGGACGTGGTGCTGTGCTTCTTCGACCCGGAAAAACAGCTTGTCCGGGCGAGGAAGTGCTACCGCTTCACGATTGACGTGAGCGATGTGTGCCCGGTGATGGTGGGGGCGGTGAGGGGGTGGTTTGTTAGATAAAGAATCTTAATTTATCATTTAAAAATTTAGAAAAATGAAAACTCCGAATCTTCATCTTGGTGCTATAAGCAGAATTCCAAGTTTAGAGTGCTTTTCAGCTTCAATTCAACCACAATCATGTTCGTTGGGCCCGTGTATTCATGGTTGGCGTTTGCACGAATGTCATAATGGATATAAATATTATCTGGATGGTACTATACGGCCTAATTACACACATTATAGTTATCACCCCTGTGGTATCACTGGTGGCTCAGGTTCAATTGGATTGCCAGGAAATAATTAATTGACATATTTTCAAGTCACCATTTAGTTTCCGACTTCTTGCAAGCCCTCGGCTTGTAAGTGCCATGAGCAATCTTTCATGGTGCTTCCAAGTCGCTGGGTTGCATGAATTTGCATAATCATTTCAATCATGAAACTACCAATCATTCATCCCGGTAATCAACGGAAGGCATCTTTAAGGGCGAGTACCCTTACAAGCGGAATTCAACCACAGCAGCTTCAATCACAACAGTCCTTCCCTGTCGGTCTTAGCGTGAGAATAGGGCCATGTTCCTTGTTTTGCCTTTGTTTTGCTTGGGACTGGCATGGCGAATGCACTTTATGGAAGTGCCAATTCACATGCGATGTATCCAAGTCATAGGTGAGGTAGGGATCGTTCAGGATGCAAGTTTCAAAATCAACCAATTGTTGTTGCAAGGCTGCGAATTGTGCATGCCGTTATGTATCTTAAAGGTTCGCCAGTTTTTGCAAGTCAGCGACTTGCAAATGCCATGAATTTTTTTTTCATGGTGTTTTCAGGTCGCTGGCTGCTCAGGGTTGGAAAAAAAAAATTTCAATTATGAAACTACCAGTTCAAACTGCCAACGCAGTGTTTCCTTCATTTTCAAACCACGCTCCCGAAGCGAACCGGGATGGCGTTCTTCCCCAAGCAATTAACCTGAGAAGATTTGGGATTACACGACTCATCCAGATTTTTGGATATCCCGATGTGCTTGACGGGAATTGCTATTCAAATTGTGTGTCAAATGGACACCCGAATTCCTGGTGCCAGTTTTCTTGTAGGGCATGAGTCATCTGCATTGAAGACCAAACTAAGGTTCTAATATTTCTCGCATCTCGCATACTTGCAAGTGCAATTCATGCCTTTGCCCCCAAGCCAAAGGATGGTGGGCAAGGGTTTAAAACTTTTTCATCATGAAATTACCAATCCCCCATCCCGGTAACGACCGGGGTGCATCTTCAACGATGCTTTCGTTAAGCAGCGGCGTTCAACCGCTGCAACTCAATTGCTCTCTTGGACCCTGTCAGCAAGGCAAACGGTTGCATATTTGTCGCAAACGGATCTGCACTTTTTACCAAACCGGCCATATTATTTGTAACTGGCAAATCACCCATATCCATTGGCATCCGTGCGGCATTGTTCCGCCCCACTTGCCATTCGAGGCCTTGCCAATGCACGAAGGGGATTGAAGGGATTTCCGGCTGTGTTAGCGGAGCTTTGAAGATGTCTTAGAGGACCTTGCTGGTGTAAACGTCCAAACTGACACCTGCATATCAGCACGTCCCTTGACCCTCTGAATATTGAGGGCAGAATCAGGCTTAATTGACCATCATAGAAAATAACCGTCATGGCAGAGATTCAACGCACCAAATTCGTAAAAGCAGGAGACTGGCGAACGCTGGAATCGGGTTGGAATGCTAATTTCAGCTGTAGATTTTTGCGTCCCGCCGGCGCCAAGGTAAAAGTCCGCTATGGGGACGGCTGGCCCTTTGGGTGGAACAGCCAACAGAAGACCCTTGATGGAGAAAACCTAAAAACTGTCACAGTGGGTGGAGGCAGTGTGGTTTATGCAAGGGTTCAGATGAAAGTTCAACAAGACGCGGAAGTAACGTACACGTACATTGCGACCGGACCATAAATGCAGTCGACGACCAAGTGTCGTATGGTGGCATGGGCGAAAAAACCAGTACTTGCAAGTCTGCATCTTGCGGCAAGTGGTTCCGTAGCCAAGGGCGTTCCGAAAAACCTTTTCCCGCTCTACCGAGGTTAAAGGATTGCTACGCTAAACTTTCACCTCATTTTTTTCACCTTAAAATTTTTGAATTATGAAAAAAAGTCAAGAAGACGCCGTGTTTGCGGTATCGCTAGACGGTGTCAACCTCAGCGACGAGCAACTCAAGCGCATTGATAGCGGCATCAAGGAAGTTGTCATGCGGGAGTTGGCAAAGGTTGACAACCAGGGCGACCTAGTTATCAACCGAAAGCTGGAACTGAACCCTAAATTCAAATTGCCCGATTGGCTTCGACCCCTGCCTGGCATCTGGATTGAGGATTTCGACCGGTTTAGGAGGCGCTCGTTGGAACAGCTCAAATAGCTTGCTTATCCTGCCCTTGCGAGCCTTGCTGCGACCAGCTCGCAAGGGCATTTAACCTGAATTTTATGAAAAATCAAAAAGACAGCCGAACAGAAGCCCCACAAAACTTGCTCTGTCCCAGCTACGTCTGCAAACCGGGAGCACAGCTTTACGGCGTCGTCAACGCCGGTGGCTTCATTGACTACCTCAAGGCGACCATCGAAATAGATGAATCCTTTGTAGAAGAAGCCTATAAAGGCAGGGACCCAGAAAAACGCTTCCGCTTCGCCGGAAACTGTGCCAAGTCCGGCTGCTCACATTGGAGCAAAGGAGAACACGAGTGCGGGCTGATAGGCAGGGTCATCGAAATGATGGACAAGCCTGAAGAGGCAGAATTGCGGCCCTGCCCCATTCGTTACCAATGCCGCTGGTTTCGGCAGCGGGGCGGGTTGGCTTGTGCACAGTGCAACGAAATGATTCGCAACCTGGAGACTGCAGCACTAGAAGCCGCTTAAATTTTTTTCAGAAAGTAAACAATCATTCAACATCAATGCAACTTCATGTACTTATGAAAAATTCAACCTTCATCTCATTAACCGTTTGTTGCTTTCTTTTCGGTTGTGGGCAACCCCAAAAAAGCTCAAAAATTGAAAATGCAAAGCAGGCATTGCTAAAATTTGCAAAAGAGCAAAAAATTGAGGCGTCTTTCAATTTTGATGTTTCTGAAACTGATTCATTATTGACCGCTGTACTCATAAATAAAACAATCAGTAACCAAGTCAGGTTAGGTAGCCGTGATACCAATATATTAATTGGATTGCACTCGCTCAACGCCAAGGATGCCAACTCCTCATCAATTTTCAAAACTTACTTAATTAAGCGGGGTTCGCAAATCTCTGTGGAAATAAGTGATTTGACTGGAATAATAGTCGAAAAAATCCCTTCTCATGGCCCTATAGATGACATCCATACAAATCCGCATAGTGGTGGGTTTGATGACATTCAGGATTGTATGGATGACTTTTACCGCAATAAATATTGCGACCTGTTAGACCAAGCTAATCAAAGTTGCAAGACAGTTTATTATGGGTTTCTTTGTTGTCTTAAAAATGGTGCCCGTTTTTTTATTGACTTCATAGCTATTAAACCAACCGCTCCATGGTGTAGATTCAATATCGTTGCATCTTATATCCCAATTGTTGTTGTTGAGAAGCAGTAAACGCTGTTTTGACATGTATGCTACTTTGAGGCCGTCTTACATGGCTTAGACAGATACAGCAGTCACAAGTTTCCGGTTTACGACAACGGGGCTGAAATAGTTTGTGAATAAAAATCCTTCATCCCTGATTCTTTTCACTTTAACAACTATCAAAATGAACCTACCTATTCAAGCAAAAAACAACAAGGAATTCCTGGGTTTCAAAAATTTTCAGCATGGAATACTCCCTTCTCAACGGGAAATAGGCAGCCTCGCCATCAACAGATGCAACCTGCGCCCCGACCCCGGTCATTGCCTCGCCTATCTCCCCAGATACTACTACGACCAAGCTGAAAAGCGCTGTAAGCAATTCATCTATGGCGGCTGTGGCGGCACCGTGCCTTTCAACACCTTGCAGGAATGTGAAAAGGGTTGCGGCTGTGAACGCCGTCGTTAGCGATGATTTAAAGACCTTCAAACCAAACAAAAAATATGAGGAGTGGATTTCACATAAAAACAAAATCCACCCCACACATGCAAAACCCGCACTGCCGCCTATCTTCGCCCGAAACAAAATCACCGTGCCAAACCGCATCCAATCCTGCCTGCTGCTGCCGCTCCTGCTGGTGAGCGCCCTCGCATTTGCCCAAAAGAAAAACGCCGCTTTCGAATACCACATCCACCGGGCCACGGCGGCCATCAACGTGGACGGGTTGCCTGACGATGCCGCCTGGCAGCAGGCCGACCTCGCCACCGGTTTCCACCAAGTGCTGCCGATGGACACCGGCAAGGCCATGCTGCGCACGGAGGTGCGGATGCTCTACGACGACCAGAACGTGTACCTGCTGGCCGTCAATTACGAAGGCAAGGAAGGCCCGTACATGGTGGAATCGCTGCGCCGGGATTTCAACTTCGTGAAAAACGACAACTTCATCTTCTTCCTCGACCCCTTCGATGACCAGACGAACGGCTTCACCTTCGGCTCCAACGCCCAGGGCGCTCCCTGGGACGGCCTGCTCTACGAGGGCGGCAAGGCCGACCTGAGTTGGGAAAACAAGTGGGTGTCCGCCGTGCAGGGCAACGACGACTACTGGGTTTTTGAAATGGCCGTGCCGTTCAAAACGCTGCGTTACAAGCAGGGCATCCGCCAGTGGGGGGTCAATTTCAGCCGAAACGACCTGAAAACCACGGAGAAATCGGCCTGGGCACCCGTGCCCCGGCAGTTCCCGACCGCTTCGCTGGCCTACACCGGTGTGCTGGTGTGGGACGAGACACCGCCTCGCACCGGGGCCAACATCTCCGTCATCCCCTACGCCCTCGGCGGCGGGAGCAAGGACTACGAGCACAACACGGGCACTGATTACCGGAAAGAAATCGGCGTGGATGCGAAGGTAGCGCTGACCTCCTCGCTGAACCTCGACCTGACGGTGAACCCCGACTTCTCGCAGGTGGAGGTGGACGTGCAGCAGACCAACCTCGACCGCTTCGAGCTGTTTTTTCCGGAACGGCGGCAGTTTTTCCTCGAAAACGCCGACCTCTTCGGCAACTTCGGCTACTCCACCATCCGGCCGTTTTTCTCCCGCCGCATCGGGCTGTCGGCACCCATCCGCTACGGTGCCCGCCTGAGCGGAAAGCTCAACAAAAACTGGCGCATCGGCCTGATGGACATGCAGACGGACGACGACGGCCAGGGCACTCCGGCGCAGAATTTCGGCGTGTTCTCGTTGCAACGCAGGGTGTTCGCCCGCTCGAACGTGTCGGCCATTTTTGTCAACAAACAGACCTTCGACTACGGTTCGGTGACGGACACCGTCGCCATCCGGGAGTACAACCGCAACCTCGGTTTCGAGTACAACTTAGCTTCGCAAAACAACCTCTGGACGGGCAAACTGCTGTACCTGCAATCGTACAGCCCCGGTCTGAGCGGCAAAGACCGGATACTGGCGGGCAACCTGGCATACACGGCCAGGGAATGGAACTTCAACGTGCGGTTTGAAAATGTCGGCCAAAACTTCCGGGCGGAAACGGGGTACGTGCCCCGCACGGGCATCGACCACTTCGTGCCCCGCAACGGTTTCAACCACCTGCTGCCGACGGGCGGTCGGCTGTTTTTTCCGAAATCCTCGTGGCTGCTCAGTCATGGCCCCAGCACGATTTTGGAATTTTATTTCGATGAAAACATGCGGCGATTGGAAAACGAACTGGTGCTGTTTTACAAAGCCACCCTGCATGACCGCACCGATTTCCTCTTCTGGACGGCGCACAACTACCTCGAACTGACCGGCCCCTTCGACCCCGTGAACCCCACCCACCCCACGGACACGCTCGCCACCGGCACCCAGCACGACTGGAACAGCTTCGGCATGGACATCTTCTCGAAGCCGCAGAGCCGCTTCACCTGGTCGGTGAGCACCCGCTATGGCGGCTACCTCGCCGACGGCACCCGCCTGCGGTTGGGCGGCGAGGCGGGCTACCGCTTCCAGCCCTACGTGGCCCTGAACCTGGCGGTACAACTCAACCGCATCGAATTCCAGACCGACGAACGCCTGCCGGAAGCGCTGAAAAACACGAGCCACGACATCTGGCTCATCGGCCCCCGCATCGACGTGACGGTGACGAACCGGCTGTTTTTTACCAACTTCCTCCAGTACAACAACCAGACGAAAAACGTGAACCTCAACCTCCGCCTCCAATGGCGCTACAGCCCCGCCTCCGACCTCTTCATCGTTTACACCGACAACTACCTGTCGGACTTCACAGAGGTGCGCAACCGGGCGCTGGTGCTGAAACTGACGTACTGGTGGAATTTGTGAGGGAAGGGGGACCTGCTTTTAAAGCCGCAAGTGACGGCGCTGAACACCCGCTCCGCCCCCGTTCCCGCTCTTCGACTTCGGGGCCGGGGAAGCCGTCAGCATATCGTTTACCATTTTAGCGGAAATCATCGGACGCTCCAGCGACAGGCTCAGGCGGCTCTGGTGCCCACCGAGATTTTTCGTCCTCCTGCTGCCGTGATTTTCATTACCAATGTGGCATCGTATTAAAACAGCAGTGTTGCAATCGAGTGCGGTAAACTCACCGTCTCGACCGCCTGCCCGGCGAGGTACATCCGGTAGCCGATTTTTTCACGGGTGGGGTTCATCACCACCACGGCGATGCTGCCGTCGGGGTTCAGGAAAGCAGTGGTGAGCAACTGTGCCCGACTGGACGAACTGACGATGCGCCGAGCACCGGGACGGATGAATTTTGAAAAATGCCCGATGTAGAAATACGAATTCATGTAGTGCAGCGTGCCTTCCTGTGTTTTGGCGTGTACGGGGGCAAAACAAAAATTCCTGACATGGTTGGGTCCGCCCGTTTCGTCGAGAAGTATGTTCCAATCCGTCCAGGCTACAGCGCCGTTGTTGAAGTCGTGAATCATGTTTTCGCCGTACTGCTCGCCCCATGCCCAATCGTTGAAAGTAGCCCACGAAAAAGGATAGTTGCAAGCCTCGGTGAGCAACAGGTTTTTACCGGGGAAAGCCTCCGTCACGCGCTTCACATTTTCGTACTGCCGCCCGCCGTTCCAGATTTCGTACCAGTGGAAACCGATGCCCCAGATGTATTTGGCGGCTTCCGGGTCGCTCAGGTACGTGGAAGCTCGTTGGTAAAGCAGGTCGCGGTTGTGGTCCCAGGCGATGAGTTTTTTGTCGGAAAGCCCGTTTTTTTCCAACGTAGGTCCGAGGTGGTTTTTGATGAAATCGGTCTCCTCTTGCGCCGTGTAAATGCAGGATTCCCAAGTCTGCTTTGCCATCGGCTCGTTTTGCACCGAAAGCCCCCACACCGGAATGCCGAGTTTTTCGTATGCCTGGATGAATTTCACATAGTAATTCGCCCACGAATCGTAAAATTCCGGTTTCAATTTGCCGCCTTGCAGCATCGAGTTGTTGTCTTTCATCCAAGCCGGCGGGCTCCACGGGCTGACGAAAAAATCCAGTTTTCCGTCCGCCGCCGCCATTGCCTTTTTGATAAAAGGGATTTTGAAGCGCTCGTCGTGCGCAATGTTGAACGTCCGCAACTCCCAGTCGCCCTCGCTGACGTAGGTGTACATGTCGCTCGAAAAATCGCAACTGTTGATGTTCGCCCGGGCGACGGTGTAGCCGATGCCTTTTTCCTCATCAAAATAGGCTTGCAGCAATTCCTGTTGCTTGTTCGGTGGCAATTTGGCGAAGGTCTCCGCCGACGCATCGGTGAGTGCGCCGCCGATGCCCACGAAAGTTTGGAAAGTCTTCGAGGGGTCAACGAAGACGCAGGGCTGGTTTTCAAACGGCTGCCCAAAAGGAGAAAAGGTAAGGGTTTCGGTGTGCGTGAGGCGAAATTGGGTGCTATCGGCGGTAGTGAAAACTGTGACTTTTTCCCGTGCGACGGTGTCGTTCTTGGCTTGGGTTCCGGGCACGATGCTGACTGTTTTCTGGTTGCAGGCGGTGGCGGTGAGCATCAAGATGGCGAAGATTTTTAGTTTCATTTTGTGATTTCAATTACGGCCGTTATTATCAATTCAATCATGTACTCATTCATGGTTCTTTCGAGTTCATTTTGTTGATGCAATTTTGTTGGCCGCGATCCGGATATTGGCAATGCCAGGTATAGTCAGGGTTTTGGCACCCCTTAATCCCCACTCGTTACGCTCCCGTCGTAAACCAACCAAAGTACCGACCTCCAGCTCACAAAAAGCCATAACAAACCTCGCAATTTCACCCCACAAAACAAAGGAAGAAGGAGCCGAGTGCCTCCCCTTCCTTTAAAAACCGGAAAAAAAAAAAGCTCACACCTGCCCTGCCACCCCCGTTCCCAATCTTCGACTTCGGGGCCGGGGAAGCCGTCAGCATATCGTTTACCATTTTGGCGGAAATCATCGGGCGCGCCAGCCAGTTCACTAAAACCATATTCGCCAAAGGCTGTCAGATGATGGCGATCGTTTGTCAGAAGCGTTTGGTCGTCGCTACTGCCTCGAACAACCGCCCACACACAAAACCCCCCCCAGCGGCATAAAGTCCCTTAATTTGCGTTTACAAACCCAAACTCAACCGCAGGCTGGATGAGAGAAACCTTGTACATTTTTTGTTTAGCGGTGCTGCCCGCTGTCGTTGCTGCGCAAATCTCGAACTTGCGCAGCAAGACCCTGCCCGTGCTCACCATCCCGCAGTTGCTCGACACGCTCACCGTCGTCCCCGGTTCCGTCGAAGTCGTCGATGCTGCCACCGGCCAGCGCATCTCCCCGCAGTTTTTTACCCTGAAAAACAACCACATCCGCTTCGACACCGCAATCGTAAATCATCAATCGTCAATCGTAAATCTGAGGTATCGGGTATTGCCCTTCAACCTCACCGCCCCGCTCGCCCGCCTCGACACGTCCATTTTGAAAAACCCCGGCGACCAACTTATCGGCTACCGCTACGACCCCTACGCCGAGGAGCAGCGCCCCCTGCTGCCGCAGCGGGGCCTCGACTACAACGGCAACTACACCCGTGGGCTTTCCTTCGGCAACAACCAGAGCCTCGTGCTCAACTCACAGTTCAACCTGCAAATGGCGGGCACCCTCGGCGACCTCGAAATCCTCGCCGCCATCACCGACAACAACATCCCGCTCCAGCCGGAGGGCAACACGCAGCAGTTGCGGGAGTTCGACAAGATTTTCATCCAGGTATCCAAAGACCGGAACAAGCTCATCGCCGGTGACTACGAACTGGCCCGCCCGAACAGCTATTTCATGAATTATTTCAAAAAACTGCAAGGAGCTACTTTTAGTCGGCAGTGGGCAGTCGGCGGTGGACAGCCCAATCCTCGCAATCCGCAATCCGCAATCCGAAATCCGAAATTGGATACCCGTGCAAGTGTCGCAATTGCGAGAGGCAAATTCGCCCGCAACACCATCGCCGCCCAGGAGGGCAACCAGGGGCCGTACCGCCTCGAAGGGGCGGAGGGCGAGCGGTTCATCATCGTGCTGGCCGGCACGGAGAAAGTGTTTGTGGATGGCCAACTCATGCAGCGGGGCCTCGATGCCGACTACGTCATCGACTACAACGCCAGTCACCTCAGCTTCACCAACCGCCGTCTCATCACGAAGGACCGGCGCATCGTTGTCGAATTCGACTACAACGTGCAGGACTACCAGCGCTCGCTCTACGCCCTGAACACCGAATTGCGGAGCGAAAAATACCGCCTCTACCTCCACACCTACGCCGAGCAGGACGGCAAGCAGCCCATCGACGACGACTTCTCGCAACCGGAATTAGAGGCGCTCCGCAATGCCGGGGACAGCTCGCTCAACGCCGTCGTGAGTGCCATCGACACGGTGGAGGAGTTCAGCGCCTTCCGGGTGCTGTACGAACTGCGGGACACGACCATTGACGGCATCACGTATCCTAACGTGCTGATTTTCAGCGCTGACCAAGCGTTGGCGAAGTACTCGGCGGGTTTCTCGCTCGTCGGTCCCGGCAACGGCAACTACGTCCTCGACACCGAAACGCCCGCCAATGGCCGGGTCTATCGCTGGGTAGCCCCCGACCCCGCCACCGGACAGCCGCAGGGCGAGTACGAACCCATCCGGCGGCTCGTGGCCCCCAACCGCCAGCAACTCTACACGGCAGGCGGCGAGTGGTCGCCTTCGGCAAAAACGAAGCTGCGGGCCGAGGTGGGCCTGAGCAATTTCGACCAGAACCGCCTCTCCCCCATCAACGATGGCGACAACGCCGGACTGGCTGCGACCGTTGGAGCCAAACAAGTATTCAAAATCGGAGGCTCAAAACAAAACGTTCAGACAGGCAACACCGAAATCCGAAATCCGAAATCCGAAATCGAATTGGAGGCCAACTACGAATTCACCCAGCGAAAATTCAAGGAACTGAACCCGTACCGTCCTGCCGAATTCACCCGTGATTGGAACGTGAACCAGGGGGCAAACGACGTGAGCATCACGGGACGGCGCTCGGACGAGCACCTGTTCAATGGCGGGTTCACGCTGCGGTCGCCGAAGGCGGGCAGTTGGCAGTACAATTTCAGCGGCTTCTTCCGGGACACGCTGTACACTGGCGTGAAGCATTTTTCAAAATATGCCTTCCAAAAAAACGGCTTCGACGTGTGGGCGCAGGGCGATTTTTTGACCACCCGAAGCCCGCTGGAGCGGAGCGAATTTTTCAGGCCGAAGGCCAGTTTCACCATGCCGTTCCTGCGCGACAGCACGGGCACCGTGTTCTGGAAGGCCGGCATCTACGGCGAGCGGGAGCGGAACAGCCGTTTCACCAAAACCGCCCAAACCGCACTGCCCGACACGCTGAACAAGGCCAGTTTTTTTTATGACTTGGTGAAAATTTTCATCGAAAGCCCTGAAAATGAGCGCTTTAACTTTAGGACCAGCTACCTCCGCCGCCTCGACCACGCCCCCGACGGCGAGCAGTTCACCGCCTCCACCCTCGCCGACGAACTCAACCTGAACGGCAACTGGCAGCAGAGCCGCAACTCCCAACTCGGTTGGAATTTCACCTGGCGGCAACTCGCCATCCGCGACACTTCGCTCTCCAAACTCGACCCCTCCGACACCTACCTGGGCCGCCTCGACTACACGCTGAACCTGCTGCGTGGTGTGGCCCAAAGCACCACGAGCTACGAAATCGGCTCCGGGCAGGAGCGCAAGGTCGAGTTCACCTACCTGCAAGTGCCCGCCGGGGAGGGCACCCACCAGTGGACCGACCGCAACAGCGACGGCAAGGTGCAGTTCGACGAGGTGGAAATCGCCCCGTTCCAGGATGTGGCCAACGCGGTTCGGGTGACAGTGTTCACCGACGATTTCATCCGCACGAACAACGTGACCTTCAACCAGAGCCTGCGGCTGGAGCCGAAGGCCGTGTGGTTCAATGCGACCGGGGCAAAACGGTTTTTGGGTAAATTTTCTACGCAGAGCAGCCTGCAAATCACCCGCAAGGTGCGCCAGTTGGACGGCATCAGCCCCTGGAACCCGTTCCAACTCGACGTGGCCGACACGGCACTCGTGAGCACCCGTTCGAGCATGTACAACACGCTGTTTTTCAATCGGGCCGACCCGAAGTACGACCTGCAACTCGGCATGTCCGACAACCAGAACAAGCTGGTGCAAACCACCGGGTTCGAGAGCCGAAGGCAGCAGGAGCAGTTTTTCAAAACCCGCTGGAACGTGACCCGCTCGCTGAGTTTCCAAACGGCGTTCAGCCTCGGCACCGACGAGCAGGGGTCGGAGCAGTTCGAAAGCAAGCGCTACCGCATCGAGTCGTGGGAGGCCAAGCCACAACTGACCTGGCAGCCATCGAACAGTTTCCGCACTGGCCTCACCTGGCGGTACGAACGTGCTGAAAATCAACTCGGTACGTCCGGCGAAAACGCCCGTACCAACGACATCAAATGGGAAATGACCTTCAACCAGAGTGCCACCACGAGCATCCGGTCGGAGTTTTCTCTTGTAAAAATCGAATTCGAGGGGCAGGCCAATTCGTCGGTCGGCTTCGCTTTTTTGCAAGGCCTGCAAAACGGGAAGAACTTCATCTGGAACCTCACACTCGACCGTCAGGTGGCAAAAAACATACGTGCTGGCATCACTTACGAAGGTCGAAAAACAGGCGAGGCGAAGTTGGTACACGTGGGGCGGGCACAGGTGGCGGCGGTGTTCTGATTTCGGATTTCGGATTTGCGATTTCGGATTTCACGCGAGGAGGATGGGACACGGATTGAACGGATTCAGATTGATTTTCACAGATTTCAAAAAAAATCCGTTCAAATCCGTTTCA
>JACRAN010000140.1 GCA_016234735.1 Bacteroidota bacterium
GAAATCGGGCGCTCCGGGCGCGACGGTGCCGATGCCGACACGCTGCTTTTTTACTCGGTCGGCGACCTCGTGACCTTGCGGGATTTCATCACGCAGGGCGACAGCCAGCAACGGGAAATCCAGTTGGCGAAGCTGGAACGGATGCACCAGTACGCCACTTCGCTCATCTGCCGCCGCAAGATTCTGCTCAATTATTTCAACGAAAACAGGCTCGAAAACTGCGGCAACTGCGACGTGTGCAAGAACCCGCCACAATATTTCGACGGGACGGTCCTCACTCAAAAAGCACTGTCGGCGGTGAGCCGGTTGGCGGAGCAAGTGGGCACTGGGATGCTCGTGGACGTGCTGCGAGGCTCGAAAAGCTACGGGGTGGTGTCCAATGGTTTTGACAAAATCAAAACTTACGGCGCAGGCAGGGACGTGCGGCAGGAGGATTGGTTTTTTTACTTGGAACAGCTTGTAAATCAGGGACTTGTAGAAATTGCCTACGACGACCACAGCAAGGTGAAACTCACCCCTGCGAGCCATGCCGTGCTTTTCAACGGCCAGAAAGTGCAGCTCGTGCTGGCGGAAACGCTGCGCAAACGACAGGAAGAAGAGGAGGCGAAAACGCCGACCCGGCCCAGGCGGCAGGCCGAACGGCAGCGGGTGCGGGACGAGTTGTTCGAGCATTTGCGCCAGCTACGCCTCGATATTTCGAGGGAAAAAAATGTGCCACCGTACATCATTTTCGGGGATGCAACGCTGGAGGAAATGGCCGCCGAACGCCCGGCCACCGAGGCCGACCTCTCCAAAATCAGCGGGGTGGGGGAGCAGAAACTGGCGGAATTTGGCCGCCGGTTCCTCGATGCAATCCGGGAGTTTTTGCTGGAGAAAAAGGACGAGGGCATCCGCATCACCGGCTCGACGTACCTCGAAACGTACCGCTTGCTCCAGCAAGGTTTGAGCGTCGATGAGATTGCTGCGCAACGAAGCATCAGCCCGGTGACGGTTTTTTCGCACTTCGCCTACCTGTTCGAGAAGGGCGAACCCATCGACATCTGGAAGTTTGTAAGCAAAGCCGAAATCCAACGGGTGGTGGAAACCCTGCCCGGACTGGAGCCGCCGTACAAGTTGAAGGAGATTTTCGATGCGCTGAAGGAGGAGGTCGCTTACGATAAAATCAGACTGGCGATTGCCTGGTACAACAAGAAATCGAAGTAAATTGAAATCTAATCGCCTGTTTTTCAACGCTTTAAATTCCGTTCCCACCATGCAAGCAGCCGATTGAGCCGACCCATCCAGCTTTTTCGCTGTTCGACGGATTCGGTTTTTTCTTCAAAATCAGGATCGGTTCTGGCGCTTTTCCCAGCATAAGTTTCCACGAAAAGTCTGCGAATGTTGTCCTTCACCATGCCCCGCAGCGGGAGCCTGGCCAACAGGCCGTACAGGGCGGCGTTGCCTTCGCCGCTCGCCTCCGGGTGCGCCTTCGCCCAATCGAGCGCTGTCCGCACATCGGCCACGTAATTGTCGATGACGGGGATGTTGTAGGGGAAAACGGTCAAGTGGATGCTGTTGGGCAACTGCTGCCGGTCCACCACCCAGCCTTTTTTTTCCAGGAAATCGGCGACGGCGAAGAGGTCTGGACGGTTGTGGCGGGTGGCAAACGAGAGCACGTTCATGCACGGGTTGCCAATGATGAAAATCTCCGGCTGGGCTTCCAGGCCGGCCCGCAGGCGGTCGGTAGCGGCCAGCATGTCACGGGCATTTTTCAAAAAACCCTCCTGCCCCAGGTGCTGCAAACCTGCCCAGGCCGCAGCAATCGGCCCACCGGGCCGGGTGCCCAACATGGTGGCGGTTGCGAAGATGCCCCCGCTGTATTCGGTCGTGATAAAAATCTGGTTTTCAAAGAGTTGTACGTCCCGGTACAGCACGACGGAGGCACCCTTCGCCCCGAACCCGAACTTGTGCAGGTCTGCTGACATGGAAGTTACCTCCGGCACCCGGAAGTCCCAGGCCGGCAGTTTTCGACCCAATTTCTCCACCCAGGGCAGCATGAACCCACCCACGCAGGCATCCACGTGCAGCAGCAAACCATGCCGCCCGGCCAGCTTTCCGATGTCGGGAATCGGGTCGAGTACGCCGTTGGCGAAGGAGGGTGCAGATGCTGCCAGCAGGATGGTGTTTTTTGAAATGAGCCGCTCCATCGCCGCCACATCTGCTTCCATGTTTTCAAAAACAGGCGCTTTTTTCAGCGTCAGGCCGAAGTAGTGCGCCGCCTTGTCGAAGGCCGGATGGATGGTACGGGGCGCTACGATTTCCGGTTTTTTGATGGAAGGCTTGTGCTTCCTGGCCCATTCCCGGCAGGCGTACATCGCCAGCAGGATGCTTTCCGTGCCGCCGGAAGTCATCGTTCCGACCGTGTTTTCGTCGCCGTGCAGCAGGTTGGCGGCCATGCCGACCACTTCTTTTTCCATCTTCAACAGGCTGGGGAACAGGAACGGGTTGATGTAGTTGTTGGAAAAATACTGGCCGAAGGCGGCCTTCAACAACTCGTGGTGCTCGTCGTCCACGTAGTATTGGAGGCTCCAGGTTTTGCCTTCCAGCCAGGGCGTGTCGCCTGTCTGGGCCGCCTGCATTTCGGCGAGGATTTCAGCGGGAAGGGTGCCTTTTTCAGGTATTTGCATGTTCCGTTGGTTTGCTTTCGCCACGAATTTCACGGATTTTCACAAATTAACCACACCCGCCAACTTTGCCGACGGATTTTATCTCTTTGACAAAACAAAACCAGGCTTCTTACGATTAAATAGAACTGGATTGTGAAATCCTCCAAATCAGAAGCATCACCTGTCTCAAACTTGGTTTTTATGACAAAGAAAAAGTTGTTCAAGCGCATTTTTATTGGCATCGGTATCTTCTTCCTGCTGGTCATCGGGGCGCTCATTGCTGTGCCTTTTTTATTCAGGGACGACATCATCGCCGCCGTAAAGCAGGCGGCCAACGACAACCTGAACGCCAAAGTGGACTTTGAAAACGTGGATGTTTCGCTGCTCAAAAGTTTCCCCAACGTGAGCATCGGGCTGGAAAACTACTCGGTCACGGGCATCGAAGAGTTCGAAGGGGTGAAACTCATCGGCGGCGAATCGTTCGCCATCACGGTCGATTTCTGGTCGGCCTGGGACTTCGGGAAAGTGCCGCTCGAAATCAAATCCGTCACCCTCGACAAGCCGGAAATCAACGTCATCGTGCTGGCCGACGGCAGTGCAAACTACGACATTGCGAAGCCAAGCACCGACACTTCAACGGTGGAGACTAAATTCCAAATCCAACTTCGGGAGTATGCCATCAA
>JACRAN010000142.1 GCA_016234735.1 Bacteroidota bacterium
AACACGCCAACACGCCAACACGCCAACACGCCAACACGCCAACACGCCAACACGCCAACACGCCCCGCTCTCAGGTGTGCCAAATGCGGGAAAGGTTGCGCAGCCCAAAAATAAATCCCACCTCCCGTAACAAATCTTCTTTTTATCACATGAACGAGTGAGATGCAACGCCTTCCATCTGCAATCTTTGAAACCCGGAATCCTTTGGCGTTGCAGGGTTCCGATACCATTCACCCTCAATTTTTTATTTCAATGAAAACAGAAAAGCATTCCGACAACCAACTGGCAGTACCCTGCTGCCCCGATGTAACGGACGGCGACCGCTGCAACGCCCTCGACTACCACTACCGACTCCGCCGAACGGTGGACGTGCGGGAAGGCAACCAGACCCGCCAGGTGGAGGTGGAAACACTCATCCACGTCCGGCTGGAAACGTGCAGAGGCCCGCTTGCCCTCGGCAAACTGGCGTACTCGACCACCCTGCTGCCCGGCGAAAAGGTGCGCCTGTCCACCGCCGACCGCCGCAACCGCTTCACCTTCGACAGCGAGAGCAAACTCAGCTACCGCCACGAACAGAGCTACGAAGACCAGTATTACATGTCGTCCATGGAGCGTTTCATGAGCGACCTGAGCGTGTCGGAAAGCAGCCGTGATGCCAGTTCCAAATCCTCCTCCAACACCTCCACCGACTTCGAGGCAGGGGGCGGCCTGATTGGGGCCATCTTCGGCGGGCCTTCCGTGGAGGTGAGCGGCAATTTCAGCAACGCCAGCAGCGTACACGATTTTTCGAGGAACCTGAAACAACATGCGGAATCCTCGCACAACCGCAGCGTGCAGGCGACCCGCATCGTGAACACCGTGTCGGTGGGCGAGGTGAACTCCCGCAGCCACGACGAGGGCGAATCGGAAGACCATTTCGAGTCGTCGTCCCGCAGCTTCTCCAACCCGAACCGCTGCCATGCCGTCACCTACTATTTTTACCAACTCGACCAGCAACAGACGGTCAAGTTCACGGTGGAGCGCATCGAGAACCGCATCATCGACCCCGCTGCCGACTCGAAAGTGGTCGTCAGGCCGTACTTGCCCAAAGGCGGGCTGTCGGTGATCCCGGCAGGGGTGCTGGCCACCGATTCCAAGCGTTTGGAGAAGGAAGAAATCGCCAAAACGAGCGTCGTTTCCAACCTGAACCTGACTGCCAGCGTCGGCAACTTCTCTGCGACGAGGGGCCTTCTGCTGGCGCAACCGTTGGTGCTGCAACAGGCCAAGCCCATTTCGGAGGCCACCAAATTGTCCGCCCTGGCAAAAGCCGATAACGACTTGGTGAAAATCGGCCTGCTGGATGCCAAGACCCGCAAGGTGAGCGAGCAGACGAGGACGGAACTGTCGTTCAGTGCCACCACTTCACTGCCCACTGCCGGGGTGCTCGTGCGCGGCTGCCTCGACGAATGTGAAGTCTGCGAACCGGCGCTGGAAACGGCCATCAAGCTGGAACTGGAACGCAAGCAATTGGAAAACGACCTGCTGAAAAAGCAGATCGAACTGCTGGAAAAATCGCAGGAGTACCGCTGCTGTCCTTGTGAGGAGACGGTGGACGATTGACGATTTACGGGGCCGTCCATTACAGGATTGGTGAAAATGGAACGAGTGCTGCCGGGTATTCCGGGAGCGCTCGTTTTTTTTTTTTTGCTTTTCTCTTTACGGCCTGACCAAAATCACCTTTTCCCTTGACAGCAATCATTGAAAATCATTTTGAAATCCTTGAACTTCGCAGGGAGATGAAGGGTGGGCAAGATAAAGGTTGGAGTTGAATCCCAAAAGATTGCCCAAGGCCGAAAACCCCGAAAAACCTTTTTTTACATAAAATCAAAAGCCATGAAACGTTATTTGAAATCTCTGGCCATGCTGGGTTGGTTGGTGCTGCCGTTGCTCGTTTTTGCCCAAACGGAAAAAGCCCTGCTGGCGCAATTGCTGGAAGAAGAGCAAAAAAGCGTGGAAGCATTGGCCCTGTACCCGGCCCCGACGAGGGTGGCCATTCTGGAAGCAGCGAAATACCCCGAAGCACTCATCAAGCTGGAAAGCCTGCAAGGGAAAACCAGTGCCACCTTTAAAAGCCTGCTGGAAAACTACCCGAAGGCAACCCAGGAGAAAGTCTGGGACCTGACGAGGTATCCGGGACTGGTGGCAGCCATCGTAGAGGGCGGCCAGAAGTGGGGCATCGACTTCGACGTGGCGGTGCAGGATTTTCCGAAGGAAATCATTCCCCGTGCGAGGGAAGTGTCCGCGGATTACTACCCGTTGCTCACGGAGGTGCATCGCCTCAACGGACAGTGGTCGGCCGCGTATAACGACCTGTTGGCCACCTACGCCCAACCGACGAGGGACGCTTTGCAGCAATTGGTGGACCTGCCGGAGGTGCTGACCCTGCTCACCGACAACATCCGCCTCACGGTGCTCGTGGGCGACCTCTACCGCCAGCACCCCGCCTGGCTGATGCAACAGATGGACTCGCTCGGCATCGTGGTGGCCGAAGCACGGGCCAAAGAACTGGAGGAATGGAACAAAAGCATGGAAGAAGACCCAGCGGCGAAGGAAGAACTGGAACAAGCCGCCAAGGACTACACCGAGGAGTACGGCTACGATGACGCATACTACGATTACGACGACGACCTCTATTATAACGGGAGGGACCGCTACGAAACCGTCGTGGAGTACGCTTATTACTATTACAATTACCCGTATTGGTTCGGGTATCCGCACTGGTACCCGTATCCGCGTTGGCGGCCCTATCCTTACTGGTACGACTGGGGTTTCTACCAGGGGCCTGGCAATGTCATCATCATCATCGACCTGCCGTCGTACTGGTTCGTCGATTGGTATTTCTACTACCCGTGGCACCACTACTACTACCCGCATTTGTCCTCGCATTACGTCAACCACTACTACGGCCACCGCACGTCTTCCAGCAGCATCACCACCAACGTGAAAAACTGGCAGGGGCGCACCCGGGAGGTGGTCACCGACGAGTGGCTGAACAAGGCACGGACGGATGCCAATTCCTTCCGGGAATACGGCAAATTTGAAACAGAGCGGGAGAAATACAACCGCTCCCACGCCGATAAGCCCGCCACGCCGGAGCAGTATTTGGAAAAAAACAACCGCCGATATCCTGACCTTTCAAAAGCGGTGGAACGCAAGCAGGAACAGCCCCGCACGGAACCCAAGCCACCGATGGCAAAACCCACCGAGCCTAAAAAACCGGACATGCAGCCCCGCAAGGAGCCGGTGAAACCCGCCCCCCGGAAGGAGGAACCGAGGAAGCAACCGACCATTGATTTGGGGAAAGTGGAGCAGGCACAGAAACACCATCAGGATGCCTGGGAGAAAAGCAAACGGGAAACGACCCCCCGTCCGCAGGTCGAGAAACCCAAAGTGCAGCCGCCTAAACTGAAACCCCCGAAGCAGGCCCCCGCACCCAGGCCGGAGCGCAAGCCCTTCACTGGCGGGCAGAAGGGGCGGGATTGAGCGGGAGGATTGGCGGGGTGGTGTAGTGAAGAAGTGAGGGGATAAAAAAAAGCGTATTAGGTATTCCAATGCGCTTTTTCTTTACAGGTCGGCAGGGTCCTTCAACTACTGATGTGATGCCATGCACAAAAATTCCCAATTGGGACTGTTTCGTAAATTCATTTACCTTTCGCCCTTCACCTAAAATTTTAGAAACAAGATGGACACAAAATTATCAAACCCTGCCCCGTTGGGCCTCATGGGGTTCGGCATGACCACGGTTTTGCTCAACATCCACAACGCAGGTTTTTTCCCGGTCAGCGCCATGATGCTGGCGATGGGCATTTTTTACGGCGGTATTGCTCAGGTCATTGCCGGCATCCTGGAGTTCAGGAAAGGCAACACCTTTGGCACCACGGCTTTCATTTCCTATGGCTTTTTCTGGATTACGCTCGTGGCGCTGTGGTTGTTCCCGGAGTTCGGCTGGGCGAAGGGCGCTGCCACCGACGAAGGCTACATGGGCTGGTTCCTTTTCCTGTGGGGGGTTTTCACTTTTTTTATGTGGATTGGCACGTTCAATAAAAACAAGGTGCTCCAGTTCATTTTCCTCAGCCTGTGGATTTTGTTCTTCCTGCTGGCCATCCGGGACTGGACGGGTTCGGCGTTGATTGGCACCATTGCCGGTTGGGAAGGCATCCTTTGCGGCGCTTCGGCGATTTACTTAGCCATGGCGGAATTGCTGAATGAGACCAGGAACAAGGTGATTTTGCCGATTGGGTAGGAAAACAATTACCTCGCCCTCGAAAAATCCGTCGGGTACATGAAAATGGACTCGACGGAGGTGGTCAGCGAGCCGCCGCCTTTCACCTCCGAGGCTTTGCGGACGCTCACCCATTCGGGGTCGCTGCGGAACTGGTCGAAGGCCGCTTTGGCGGCGGTTTCGGAGGGGTGCGTCAGGAAATAATAGAGCATGTTGTCGGCTCCCTGGTCGGCATCGGTGGGTGTCCAGTAGATTTTGCTGGTCATGCCGTAGCGCTCGAAACGCCGGACGGTGAAATCCCGGAAGCGGGCCAGCAGGTTCACCAAATTGTTTGGTGTGCAATGGTAAATCCGCAGTTCCCACACGCCGCTGCCGGGGTTGGCGGTGAAATTATTGGGCGAGAAATCGGTCGTTTTCAAAAAGATGCTCTCCACTTTGGTCACTAAGCTGCCGTCCACTTCGCTTTCCTTCCAGACCCGTTGCCAGGTCGTGTCCGCCATGAAGGCTGCCCAGGAGGCTTCCCGTGCCGCACGGTCCGGGTACGAGAGCACGTAGTAAAGTTTCTCTTCGGGGTTGTCCAACGGCGTCCAGTAACCCATGTTGGTCATGCCGTGGTTTTCAAAGAGTTGGGTGGTATGGTTGCGAAAGCGCTTCAGCAGGTCGTTCAACTTGCCTTTCGAGGCCGTATAAATGCGGAGTTCGTAGCAAAGGGTGTCTTTTTGAGTGGCCGGTTGGGAAGTCTGGCCGAAAAGGAGGTTCGCCCAAAAAAAGGCAATCAGCAAAGTGCAGCAGCGGTGCGGGATATTTTTCATGTTGTTCCGTTTTTTAAAAAACCTGACGCAAGGTACTAACTTGGCAAAGAATAATGGAAGCACCCCGGTTGCTTTGGTGACCGCCACGCTTGCTGTCTTCAAAGTCCGCAATTGCCATTTTGATTTAGATGAATGGGCGAATCTGGTCAAAAAGATGGGACAGGATAAGGGCAGGAGGAGACTTGAACCTGCATGGGATATGAACCAGCGGGGTTGGGCCTTGCCTGGCAGGTTGGCGGCTATTTTTTTTGAGTTTTTTATGGGGGAATTTTTTGTGCTATGGTGGAAAAAGTTTTATTTAGCGGTGGGTTTGCTAAAGTGCAAATCGGCTCAGATTGAAATGCTCTTTTGCAATTTGCGGGTATCTTGCAATTGACAGAAGCAGGTATTGCTTCCCCCTTGGCGCCTGTGCTGGCAAGGCAAACTTGACAGAAGTTAGAGGACCAAAATACCTGACAGACTCGATAAAACTTGTAAAGTTTTGACGCATAAATATGTCAATATGAAACAATTACTCTTCCTCCCCCTCTGCATCCTAATTGCAGCTTCCTTTGCCAATGCCCAAACCTATCAGCTTACGGTACAGAACGGCTATGGCTCCGGTCAGTACGCAGCCGGCGACACCGTACATATCTGGTCGGCCGAGTGGCCGTTTTCAAAAACGTTCAGCCATTGGACGGGCGAAATTTCCTTCCTCCAAATGCCCGACGAATGGCTCACATGGCTGGTCATGCCAACTCAAAATGTAACCGTTACCGCGAATACCCGAGACCTGTTGCCGGGCGCTGATTTTACGGAAGAACATCTTATGGGACGTGACACGATCCAGCAAGTTTTCTATTATTTCCCGCCCGGAGGCCCACCAAAAGGCGTAGTCTGGCTGTTTCACGGCGGCGGTGGAGAAGCAGAACACTGGGTGAATGGCAATCTTGAACAACGCCTTTTTGCCAACTATCTCATGGCTGATACGCTCGCTGTCGTCGTCATGGAATGCGAGGAAAGAACCAAAAACACGGATTCCGACGGCGATGGATATATTCGTTGGCAATATACTGGCGATACGGTCACCAATGTGGATATCGCCAATGTACGGGCTATCCGGGATACTTTCATCAACCGCGGCTGGATGACACCGGCTACACCCCAGGCTGCAGAGGGCTTTTCGAACGGAGGGTTCTTTTCTACATTGGTTGCTTCTTTTCTTCATTGGAAAGTGGGACTCATGCACAACGCTTATGGACTACCTTTAGTCATAGAAAACACCCCCTTGCCCATACTATTCTCGATGTCTATATTTGACAATTCGGCTGATATCGGAGCTGCGGGCAACCTCGAGGCGTATAACAACTATCAATTCCTCCTTGACAAAGGGAATTGCGCACAGTTTTATTTGCAGTTGTCTTCACCGGTGTACCCGCAACGGTTTATGCGGGTGCCCGGCGTTACGGCCATCAAATCGCTTGGTTTATTCAATGAGTTGAAAAACAACGGATGCCTTAATGCGAAGAATTTCCTTGTCGTAACGGCCAATGTTATCGCTGCAATGGTCATCGCTAATCCTCAAAACTGGCCGGTGCTTTTATCGCTGACCAATATCCAGCGCAGTTACGTCCTAGAAGAAGTGGCTGTAATTGGAGCAATACACCGTTTTAGCACAGATTTCAACGCGAAAGATTTGCGGTTTATCAAACAAGCTTGTGCAGGCCCAGTATCAACCTCAACCCCTGAAAACGAAGGTTTGGTGGTCAATATATTCCCAAATCCTACTAACCATACGGTTGTACTTCCGGAAAATAGCAAGGCGGTTAGGATTTATAATTTAGAAGGGGAAATAGTATTGAAAAAAACGATGCACGGTGAAACCCAACTGGATGTCTCCACTTTGCCAAGGGGTTTTTATCTTGTTGAAATTTATGTTGATGGACGTATGCAGGTAAGCAAGATGATAAAAACGTGATAACCGTTTACCTGCTGGCCTTGGGCCTGGCAATTGAAAAACGGCACTGCTGGTTCCCATTATTGACCGGCAGTGCCGTTCTTTGACGGGAAGAGCTTGGGCCAGCGGCTAAAGCTGCCGGTTTTTGAAAAAATGGATGGAAATCATGCCCGAAAATCAGCCCGGGTTTTTCAACACCCCCCATCCCTCGGCACGGCATAAATCACGTTGCCCGAAACGGACAAATTGAACACCTTTTTCCCGATGGAGGGAAGTAGCAGTTCCCAAGTTTTGCCCCGGTCGGAGGAGCGGAAAATGCCGTCAGGATGGCCGCAGAAGAAGTATCCGCCCAATTGTTTGATGCCAGAAATAAGCGACGAAGGCGGAAGCCCCGCATCAATGGGCTGCCAGGTTTTGCCGCCGTCGGTGGAGGTGCGTACCCTTCTGGTTTCCGACTCGGTGTTGTAGGTGATGGCGGCGAACCCGCCCTCAATGACTTCCACGGCGATGCCCACGCCGCCTTCGCTCAGCACCACGTCCCAATGCTCGCCGCCGTCGGTCGAGCGCAGGATACCCCCCTGGTTGGTGCAGATTAGCACACCGCCCGACTCCACCATGTGTATCACCCAACCATCCTCGAAGACGTGTTTCCAGGTTTTACCGCCGTCGGAGGATTTGAAAATGCCACTGTCGCAGCCGATGAAAACGGTGCCGGATTTGGTTTCAAAAACGGTGCGCACCGAATACCCTGGAAAGTTCGTGAACATGGGCAACCAAACACCCGTGCCCTTCAGTTTTTGGAAAAAATGGCCGCCGTTGTTGTAGGCAAATACCCCAGCCGAGCCAGCCGAAATATTGGTGCTATGGTCGTCCAAGGAAGCCTCTTTTTCCCAAGCAAGGGCTTTGGAAGTGGTGCTGCTGCGGTACATGCCGTGTTCTGTGCCCAAATAAAGCTCGCCATCGCCTGCCAAAAATCCCTCGGCCAGCAAGCCTGCGGGCAGCCCTGCACTGATGTCCTGCCAGGTTTGCCCGCCGTCTGCGGATTGAAAAATGATGTTGGTTGCTGATGCCGGAGCTTTCCCCGGAACCTGTCCGGCAACGGATGCAACGGCGAGGTCGGCGGCCATTGGCAAACCATTCTCCTGAACCTGCTGACAGGCCATGAAAGATTGCATGAAAAGCAGAAAAGCAAGCTGATACATTTGCATGACTTTTATTGGTTGGTGAAACAATGGGGCAAAGATGCAGGCGGGGAAGGAAGGAAGCTGTTTTTGCCTGTAAAAGGTTGTAAAGGATATGTAAAAGGGTGTTTTTGGGGTGCCGGTGTCTCAAAGTCTGCCCCCACTGGCATTGGGTCTGATTATTGAAAAACGGCCCCGTTCGTTGAAAGCTCTGCTTTCAAACGGCCTTTGGTTGCCGCCTCCAGGCTGCCGCCCCAATCGCCGCACTTACCCTGTATGAGGCCGATACACCCTCACCAACTTCCCATCCAAAGGAGCATTTTCAGCAATTGAAATTGCGATTCGCTTTGCAAGGGCTTCATAATTGGCGTCGTAGGTACATGCGATGATGCCAGGATGGTCGCCTGATGCTTTGTGCAGCTTGAAGAAATCTTTCCGATTAAATGTCAGTATTGCACGCTGTTCGGCCTTGGCAAAAACAAGGACTTTATCGTCGGGATAGCGCCGATTGGAATTCCCAGCGTCATTGGAGGTGAGCACATCAAGGCCAAGTTCTCGAAGGAATCCGACCACCTGTAAGTCAAAATTTTCGTTGCTGTAGAGTTTCGTCATGGCCTCAAACAGCTTCGTTTTCGAGTATTTCTGCTTCGATTTCAAGCTTGTTCACCCGATAATAGGCCCATGCATTCACAAGGTCTTCCGCCCTGAGCGTTGGATAAGACCTTAGCAAATCTGCGTCGCTTGCACCTGCCTTTTGCGCCTCGACCAGCAACCAAACAGGGATTCGGGTCCGCACGATGCAGGCACTCCCACCACAAACTCCGGGTGTTTTTTCAATTCCTGCTGAAGCGTCAGATAGGTCATTGAACGCCCATTTTATCAATTGCGCCTTATCGGCAGGGCTCAATTCCGAAAGCAAGGCCTCCGCTTTTTGTAATGCGCTTGATTGCATTTGAAAATGATTTTAAAAATTGGTATTCCAAAGATAATGAGTTAAGGTTTACTGACAAAACCCAACTTACAGGCCCCAAGCCTATTATATTTATTGAACAACCACCTTCTCCACCCCAAGCACCTTCCCCGTTTCATCGTTCAAAATTACAAAATAATTCCCCGAACCCAATGCCGAAACCGAGAATTTGGTTTGCCGCAAACCCCCGCCATTGCTCACATTTTCTCTCAAAACCTCCCTCCCCATCCCATCCACCACCCTTACCGTACAAGCCCCCGCATCCCCCTTCACCGCCACATTCACCACCTCATGTGCCGGGTTCGGATAAACCACCATTTGCACGGCATTCACCACCGTAGCCGTAGCCGAAGGCTCAGAAACCTCGCCCGGTGAACCGCCCACCGCCTCGCTCGCCTTCCAACTCGTCGCAAAATGGTTGTCCAGCAAGCCGGAAACCAGCTCGATGGACCTGCCCAGCAGCGAATCGCCCTCCAGCCAGGGCACGTGGTTGTTGTAGCGAACGAAGTCCACCAGCAGGCCGTTGGCGTCGAAAAGGTGGACGACCTCGCCCTCGTTGCGCAAGCGTCCGTCCGTCCATTCATACACTGGAACGGTCGCTGAGGGGAAATTGGCCGCCGTCTTGGCGACCAGCACCGTGCCACCGGGGGCAATCGTTGCGCCAGCGGGGAAGGTGAAATCCACCGCAGCGGCCAGCGAATAACCTCCGAGGCCAACGGGCGCTGTGCCGGGATTGAAGATTTCGAGGAACTCGCCCGTGGTGGTCAGCGTGTCGTCGTAGAGGATTTCGGAGAACATGAGGCGGGGCTGACCGTCGTAGCTGGGCAGCGGACTGGCCCCCAAGTTCGTGCCGCCCGTGCCGAGGCCGATGGCGGGACTGTTGGGCAGCAGGTTGAAATCGTACCAAGTCGGATTGGCGAACTTCGGGTCGGTGTTCCAGGTGCCGGGACTGCTGATGGAGTCGAGGTCGGAGAGGCAATTGGTCAGCGTCAGGCCCGAATGGGCGCCAAAGACGTAGGCGTCCAGCGCCGCATTGCTCACGATGCAGTCGGTGATGCTGCCCGTGCCGCCGAGGTAGCCGGGGTTCTTCTCGTAGGCCGACACGCCCTGCTGGTTGCCGAAAAAGGTGCAATGCTCCACATCGGCCTCGCTCTGGTCTTTCAGTGCAATGCCGATGTTCGTGTAGGCGATGGTGTTATTGCGCACCGTGGCCGACGACTGCTGCCCGACGGAAATGCCCTTGTCGAAGCAGTGGTAGATGAAATTGTTTTCGATGAGCAAATCCTGGCACTGCTCGCCGATGTCGAGGCCGTCGCATTTGTCGCCCCGGAAGTCGTGGATGGTATTGTTTCGGATGATGCCGCCCACCACGCCGTCGTAGTCAATGGCGTCCATATCGGGCTGGGTGCCGCCCTCGAACTCGCAGTTTTCCACCCTTGCGGAGCCTTGTTTCACGTTGATACAGTCGCCCGTCACAACGGATTTCAGCTTGGAATCCGTCAGAACCACGTCCGAGAACCTGGCGAAGATGGGATTGTCCGTCACCGCCGTCAAGTCGAGGTGGTCGAGGTCCAGGTCGGCGTTGTAGGCGCTGATGGCCGCCGGGAAATAGAAGCGGTGCTGGCCCGCCGAAGCATTCTCCATTTTTACGAAGGAAAGCGAAGAGGTGGCGGTGGCGTTTTTCAAAAAAATGCCGCCCCAGGTTTGGTTGCTTCCGTAATTGATGAGCCTGATCGCCGAAGCCGCCGAGCCGTTCATCTGCACGTCGCCGTGTACCCAGAGGCTGGTCCCTTCGGCAAATTGGATTTCCACGCCCGGCTGCACGGTCAGCGTGGCGTTGGGCTTCAGCACCACATCGCCTGCGGCAATGTACGGGGAGCAAGCGGCGGTCAGCGTCAGGTTTTGGAAAATGGTGTCCGGCAGTATGCCACAAAATGCACTGTCAATTTCGAAGACCGCCCGCAGGGTGCGGGGATTGGCGTCGAGCGTCACCTCCAGTTCGAGTTCAATCCCCACGATTTCCGGCGTCCCGTCCGTCGTGCCTTGCAACTCAAAATCAAAACTGATGTCAGAACTGATGGCGTCGAATTGGTGGATTTCCACGGCCAACAAGTTTTGCCCGGCAACCAAAGCCGAGTTGGCCAGCGGCAGTTCGTTCCAAGCGTTTTCGCCCGTGCCGGACACCGTGCTGAGGGCAAATGTTCCGAAGGAAATCACGGCTGGCGCAGCGGGCATGTTCACCCGCCAGATTTCGTTGCCGTTGAGGTAAACGACCGCCCCGTCGTCCGCTTTCAGCCTTGCCAAAAGGCCGGAGACGGCGGTCGGGTTCGCCACGCTGAACGTCGCCCGGAAATAGTAGCTCGGCGTCTTGTTGTTCGCATCGCTGCCGTAACTCAGCACCGTGGCCTCGTCGCCATCGCCGTAGCCGAGCTGTGCTGGGCCACTCGACCAGCCCGCATCGTTGAAGGCGGGCTGGTTCCAGTTGGCGGGCGGTGCTGTGGTGGCGTCGCTGTATTTCCAGACGCTGCCAGTGGGCAGGATGATGCCCTGTGTGCTGCCCATTTTCTCCCAACGGACAAAATTGAAGCCGGGACGGGCCTCCGCCGTTAGGGTAAACGGTCGGCTCTGGAAATAGCGCCCTGTCCAGGGGTGCGACGGCACTTTCATTTCGTGCAATCGGATGAAGCCGTGCGCCGGGTCGCTGACTTCGAGGTTGAGCGTGGTCGTGCCAGCCAGCCCGAAGAAGCTGTTCAAGTCGTTGAACATGAAGGAGTTGCGCTGCACCCCGAACTGCTTGAGCTTGGCCACCTCGTTTTCCCAAAAAGCCACGGATGGGATGGCGTTGCCGTAGCTGGAAGTCGTGCCGACCCATCGGGCGACTTGCCGGGGCATTTCCGGGCGAATCCAGTTGGCGTGGTAGTCCACCCGGCGGCTGATGGTCACGGGGTTGAAGGTGACGTAGAGGTGGTCGGCGAATCGGGTGATGAACCGCTCCTTGAAGGCCGGGTTTTCCAACATTTTGCGAAGGAAAAGCGTGGCCCAGGGGCCGTTGCTCCAGTCGGGGCCAGTGGTGGAGGTCGCCCAGTTCATTGCCGTGCCGTTCACTTCGCCGATTGTGAAACCCCGGTCGTAGTCGTGCATGAGCCAGCGCCAGAGGCCCTCCGGCGAGCGCTTTCGGAACAGGGCGATGTTGTGCCCCCAACTGGTGTTGGCCGTGAAAATCTGCGAGATGGTGTAGTCGGTAAAATCCTTCGTGTCGGCCACGGCATCGAGGGCTTGGAAGGCGGCGTCGCTCTGTACACCCGC
>JACRAN010000141.1 GCA_016234735.1 Bacteroidota bacterium
AAATTGATTGTAATATTTTGGCAGGAGCATACTCAATAATTGGTGACCAAACGAAAGCAGAATACTTTTGGCAAAAAACAATTGACAAATCAATTTCACCGCCAATTCGAGTTATGAATTTGCGTGGTTTTGGTATTTTTCTGTTTAACAACGGAAAAGAGGAATTAGGTAGAAAGTCTTTCAATGAGGCTTTTTCATTAGACTTATCTGAAAATGATGAAAACAAGATTTTAATAACTGACACATACTTAATGTTGAGTGATTTAGAAAAGGAAAGTGGCACCAAAGAAGGTTACGATTTAAGTTTAACGAAAGCAATGGAAGTTTCCTCGACAATAAAAAACAGTCGGAGGAAAGACGAGATGCACGAAAGAATCAGGATGAAACTGCCACCTGCCACTGACAAACTGCCGAACTAAAAAAATTCTACCTTTGCCGCCATGAGCAACGGACGTGTCATACTTACCAACGAGCGCTTTGCGCTGACCATCGAACGTCTTTGCCATCAATTGATTGAAAACCACGACGCCTTCCAGAACACCTGCCTCATCGGCATCCAGCAGGGCGGGGTGCCGCTCGTCGGCAGGATACACCGGCGGCTGCTCGAAATCACGGGCATTTCCAACATCAAAAACGGCAAGCTCGACATCACTTTTTACCGGGACGACTTCCGCCATCGCAGCAAGCCCATCCGCGCTAGCGTGACGGAGATGGACTTCCTCATCGAGGGCAAAAAAGTGGTGCTCATGGACGACGTGCTCTACACGGGCCGCTCCGTGCAGGCTGCCATGTCGGCTTTGCAGGATTTTGGCCGCCCACTGAAAGTGGAATTGCTGACACTCGTTGACCGCCGCTTCAACCGGGACCTGCCCATCAAGGCCGACTACACGGGCATCCGGGTGGATGCGCTCGACGAAGCCTACGTCCGGGTCGAGTGGCAGGAAGTGGAGGGTGAAGACCAGGTTTTATTGTTTCCGCAAAAAGAGGGTTTGAGTGCTTGAGGGTTTGAGGGTTTGAGGCGTGGTTGCACTCAAACCCTCAAACCCTCAAACTCTCAAACCCCCAAAGAATATGCAAGCACAACTCAGCACGAAGCACCTGCTTGGGATAAAATACCTCACCGAAGACGACATCCAACTCATCTTCGAAACGGCGGACGAGTTCAAGGAGGTCATCAACCGCCCCATCAAAAAAGTGCCGTCGCTGCGGGATATCACGGTGGCCAACATGTTTTTTGAGAACAGCACCCGCACCCGCATCTCGTTCGAGTTGGCCGAAAAACGCCTCTCCGCCGACATCGTGAACTTCTCCGCCAGCGCCTCCTCCGTCAGCAAAGGCGAGACCCTGCTCGACACCGTGAACAACGTCCTCTCCATGAAAGTGGACATGATCGTGATGCGCCACCCGGCACCCGGCGCTCCGCAATTTTTGGCAAGGAACATCAAGGCCAACATCATCAACGCCGGCGACGGCACCCACGAGCACCCCACTCAGGCGCTGCTCGACGCCTTCAGTATCCGGGAGCAACTCGGCGACCTGGCCGGCAAAAAAATCGCCATCTTCGGCGACATCACCCACTCACGGGTGGCCCTCAGCAATATCTTTTGCTTGCAAAAACTCGGTGCCGAAGTCAAGGTCTGCGGCCCGCCGACGCTCATCCCCAAGCACCTGCCACAACTCGGCGTCGGCGTGGAGCACGATGTGCGCAAGACCCTCGAATGGTGCGACGTGGCCAACGTGCTGCGCATCCAGTTGGAGCGGCAGGACATCAAATATTTCCCATCGCTGCGGGAGTACGCGCAGTACTTCGGCATCAACCGGGAACTACTGGACAGCATCGGCAAGAAAATCATCATCATGCACCCCGGCCCCATCAACCGGGGCGTGGAAATCACCAGCGACGTGGCCGATTCGGAGCATTCCATCATTTTGCAGCAGGTGGAAAACGGCGTGGCGATTCGGATGGCGGTGCTGTATTTGTTGGCGGCGAGGAAGTGAGCAAGTTCTTGAACTTTTTTCATCAAAAATCCTTTAACTTGCCTCTAAAATTAGCTTTTCGTTTAAAAATCAAACGCATGGAAACTGATGTTTTAAAGTCTCGATTCAGCAATGTTCAATTGGAACTTTTGCAGTTGTTCACCGAAGATGTGCCGAGTGATGAATTGCTTGTTATTAAAGATATTTTGACAGCTTATCGTTTTAGAAGGGCTACTGAGGCAGCCAATAAAGTTGCAGACGAAAAAAAATGGACTTCAGAGGATTTTGAAAAAATGCTGCATTCCCACCAACGGACTCCATATCTACCTGCGAAGTAAGTATAAGATTTTGGCCAACACTCACTAAATGAAGATAGTCCTCGACACCAATGTTTTGCTGGTCTCCGTATCGGATTCATCTCCCTATTATTGGGTTTGGAAGGCATTGGAAAAAGGCGAATTCACACTTTGTGTAACCACTGATATATTGAATGAGTATGCGGAGGTCATTGAGCGGCACATGGGCAATGAAACGATGGAATTGACTCTTCACGCTCTTTCAAAACACAGATTTGTTGAATTTGTCACAAAATATTTTCAATGGAATATCATCCACCAAGACCCGGACGACAACAAATTCGTGGATTGTGCAATCGCCTGCAATGCAGATTATTTGGTGACGGAAGACCGCCATTTCAACGTGCTGAAAGAAGTTCCATTCCCAAAAGTTTCCGTGATTGGTATTGCTGAATTTCAAAAACTATTATCAAATATTGAGGCATGATGCTCACGGCACAGGCTTGATGTTTCGCAACTGCTCCAGCATCCCCCTCGCCGTCCCTTCCCCAATCTCCAATCCCAGCTTTCCCATCAACCACCCCGCCGCCACCGTCACCGCCACGTCCAGGTAGTAGTTTTCCCTCGCAAAATGCACATATTTCATCACCAAAAACGCATCGAACCAACGCCAGAAACGCTTCTGGAACGCCTCGGCGGTGCTCGTGTTCAACTGGATTTCGACCCATTTTTTTTCAAAATTGTTGAGCCGTAAAAAACTACTGACGCTCTCCGGCAAGCGGGCGTACAGCATCTCCACGTCCTCCAATTCGTGCAACCCGTGCAATTCTTGGCTTAGAAAAACCTGCAAATCCTCAAAGCAGCGGGGATTGTACGTGAGGTATTTGCCGCCGTTTTTCAGCAACTCGACCACGGCCCGGCCCGTACCGAACGGCACCCGGTGCGACGGGCGAGGGGAAGGGATGACCTTCGTGGCCGTTATTTCGGCGAAGCCGCCCAGCGGAATGAACTTGTGCAGGAAGTAAAAATCTTCGCCCGCCTGCCGACGGTTCATGCCGCCCTGCTGCTGGTAAGCGTCGCAGCGCACGGCCATGCTGCTCCCGATGGTCTGCTCGGCGTGCTGGATGCCCGACCAGCGCTGCGCCAGCACGTAGTAGCGCAGGTGCAGTTCGTACAGCGTGATGGCGTGGTAAACCTCATCGGGGAAGTCGGGGCCGGAGAGCGGGTGCTCGAAGCGGATGCCGCAGGCCTGTGCCCGTGGGTTTTCGGTGAAATGGGCGTGGATGGCCTGCAAGTAGTTGCGCTCGCAGCGGCTATCGGCATCGAAACAGGCGATGACACCCCGCTGGTTGCCCATTTTTGCGAAGCGGTAGCAAGCCTCGTCCATCCCGATTTTGCGGGCGAGGCCGACCCCGGCGTGTTTTTTCGGCAGATGGTCAACATGCAGGATATGGAAGCGCAACCAGGGCTGGGAGTTGTCCTGCGACCAGCGCTGCGCCTGCTCGTAGGTCGAGCGGTTTTTCTCCCGAACGGCGGCAAGTGCATCCTCACTTTCGTTCACCACCACGATGACCTCCACGTCGCAAAGCGGTCGGTCGCAGCGCCGCAGCGACATCAGGCTCAACAGCAGGAAATCCTCATCGTGGCACGGGATGACCACTACCAGCCCCAGCAACGGCGAAGGTTTCATGTGGATTTGCGGTGGGTACATCGCCCGTTCGGTGAGGTAGGGAGTCATGGGGCGAAGGTACGGTTTTCAGTGGGCGGAATTTAACCTGATTGAAACGCGGATGAAACGGATGGAGCGGATTTTTTTATCCCTTAGAAAATCAAATCCGTTCCAATCCGCTCCATCCGTTTCATCCGTTTTCCAATTACGCCAGGAAGGTATTTTCACGAAAATTCTCCCGTCCTTTGCCCCAAAAATCATCCGATGCGGCTCACCATCTTCACCCTCCTCCTGTTTCTTTCGATAAAAACCACTGCCCAAACCGCCCGCTCCGTCGGCATCCACCTCGGCATCCCCATCATCCACGAAACACTGAAGGAGGGGCGCAAGTACAAGCCCTACCAACTGCTGTTTTACTACAATTTCACCAACTTGCTGAAAGGAAAAAAGAACGACCTGTTCATCTACTTAGAGCCGCAGCTTGTCTGGGTGCATTTTTCACCGAAGGGCAAAAAAGAGTGGGAATTCGGCTCCAATCTCGGCTTCGAATACCGCCTGAACGTGTCTGAAAACACCGCCCTCACCGCCGCCATTGGCTCCGGCCCGCACTACATCACGGTCGAGACGAAGCAGCAGCACCGGGGCTTTATTTTCTCCGACAATTTCACGGCAGGCCTTCACCAAAAGCTCGGCGGCAACGGCCTGAACCTCGACCTGAAATGCCGCTTCCGGCACATCTCCAACCTCATTTTTGGGGAGCCGAATCTTGGGATTGACTCGTGGTTTGTGATTGCGGGGTTTAGTAAAGATATTGCGAAGTAGATTTTTCACGCAAAGACGCTAAGATTTCACGCAAAGGCGCTAAGTTTTTTCACGCAAAGACGCTAAGATTTCACGCAAAGGCGCTAAGTTTTTTCACGCAAA
>JACRAN010000148.1 GCA_016234735.1 Bacteroidota bacterium
ATTCTCGGTGCGTTTGCCATCCACCGAAAGGCCGAGGCCCTTGCCGGAGTAGCTCAGGCTGCTGTACAGCACCGAACCTTCGCCCTGCACGTACCGGCCCTGCACCGTGTCGCCGGATACCGTCACCCGCTCCTCGAACGGGTCGGTGATGGCATCCGCCGTTTTGTACGCCCCCTCCACGTACCACGAAAACGGCCCGGCGGTGAGCGTGTTGTAAAACGAAAACGCGTAGGTGTTGAATTTCGGAACGAAAATATCTTCCTTCCGATAGGTGTTGAGGGTGGCCGCGAGGTTGTTCATCGAACCATCGTCAAGTGTGCGCCCGACCAGGCCGAAGCCAGGTGCCAGTGTCACTTTTGATGAATCGCTGCCGATGAAACCATCGATGGCGATGCCCCGCAGCACGCTGTTGTAGGTGTCGAACTGCTGTTTTTGCCGCCCGGTGAAGGCCCTCACTTTCCAGTTTTCGGTGAAGTCGTAGCTCAGGCGGATGCCTTGCAGCGCCTGGTCGATGGCCAAGGGGCGCTCCTCGTAGGCCCGGAAGATGATGCCGCTGCCGATGATGTCGTAGATGTAGCCGCCGGTGATGCCGAGTTTGTTGATTTTTTTGCTGATGTACCAGCGCCCGATGCCGATGCCGGAAACCGAGCCTTTGGGGAGGAGCAGGTTGGAGTTGTTGAACATGTCGAAACGCAGGCCCATGTCGAAGCCCCAGTTCTGGTAGTTGAGGTTGAGCCACGAGTCGGCCCCGAACAGTTGGTGGTCGTACTGTGGTGTGTTGATGGCTCCGATGGAGGAGTCACGCATGAAGAAGTTGCCGTTCAACTCCAGGTTGCCGGAGAGGCGGCCCGTATTGGTTTCGCTTGCCTCCTGCGCCGTGACCGATTGTACTGCAAGCGTCAAAAGCAGCATTGGTAGCCAAAATCTTGGATTCATGTTGGACTGGTTTCGTTTTCTTTTGCCCGAAATGTCGTTAAAGGCAGGTTAATCTGTTAAACAGCGCGTAATTGTATGGATTTCGGGATAATTTTGCACACTTGAAAAAGCAAGTGCCAAAGGTAGCCAAACGGCTCCCGCAAATTTCTTTTTAACCAGATAAAAATAGGAAAATATGAAGCAAGCGACATTTACGATTTTCTTTTTTTTATGCTTCGCAATGGTTGCGACAGCGCAAAAAAAAGTCCCCAACGTCAACGTGAAAACCTTAGACGGCAAGACCGTCAACCTCAAAGACTACGCCGCACAAAGCGGCAAAACCATCATCATCGACTTCTGGGCCACCTGGTGCTCCCCCTGCAAAAAAGAACTGGATGCCGTGGCGGAATACTACGAAGAGTGGCAGGAAAAATACAACGTGGAACTGCTGGCCATCACCATCGACAACCAGCGTGCCCTGCCCAAAGTGCCCGGCACCGTGGAAACGAAAGGCTGGACCTACACCATTTTTGCAGGCAACGAGGAGGAGATGCGCAACGCTTTCAACTTCCAGACCATCCCGCAAACACTGGTTGCCAACAAAAACGGCATCATCGTTTTCGAGCACAACGGCTACGTGCCCGGCGACGAAGAGGAGCTGGAAAAAGCAGTGGCCAAAGCGGCTGGCAAATAATTATTAGAAAAATCCTGAAACTGAAGCACCTAAGATTCAAGGGGCGGTGACTGAAAAACACGCAGTTGCCGCCCCTGTTTTTTTTACGAGCGGCATTTGTTTGGAAAAATGTCGGCAGCGGCGTAAGTTCGCTCCAACAAGCACCAACAAACAACCCTGTGCCAATGGAAAACTATCCCGCCAGCCAGAACCTGCCCATCACCGCCTGGGCCGAAGACGACCGCCCCCGTGAAAAACTCCTCGGCAAAGGCCGCCATTCCCTCTCCGACGCCGAACTGCTGGCCATCCTGCTCGGCTCCGGCAGCCGCAACGAATCCGCCGTGAGCCTCTCGCAGCGCATCCTTGATTCCGTCGGGAAAAACCTGAACGAACTCGGCAAACGCAGCATCGCAGAGTTGATGAAATTCAAGGGCATCGGCGAAGCCAAAGCCATCACCATCGCCGCCTCGCTCGAACTGGGCCGCCGCCGCCAGGCTTCCGACCTGCCGGAGCGCCCCGAAATCAAGAGCAGCAGCGATGCCCACCGCCTGCTCTCCCCGCTGCTGCTCGACCTGCCGCACGAGGAGTCGTGGATATTGCTGATGAACACCAAAAAACAGGTCATCGGCAAGGAAAAACTGAGCATCGGCGGCGTCAATGCCACCATCATCGATGCAAAAATCGTGTTCCGAAAGGCCATCGAAGGCTTGGCATCGTGCATCATCCTGTGCCACAACCACCCGTCCGGCACCCTGAAACCCAGCCAGGCCGATGTGGACCTGACCCGAAAACTGAAACAGGCGGGCGAATTGCTCAACCTGCCCGTCGTTGACCACCTCATCATTGCCGACGGCGGGTATTTCAGCTTCGCAGACGAAGGCATGATGTAGCGCAATATTTTTCCACACAGGCCCACTGCGTTTCCCCATAACAACCGGATTAGCTACCTTTGCCACAGGTCTTATAATTTTTTTTTATCAAAACTCTACCAGCCTGGGTTTAACTGAAATTGGAAAAGCAACCCGTTGATTATCAAGCGTTTAATTTCTTGATTTCAAATAATCAGTTCCACCCGCTGGCGGCTACTTCCGGGGAGCCTGTGAGTAGGAGTTGCGGTGGCCGGTGCCACTGAACAATCGAGCGCATGGCAGCTAAAAAAAATCCGAACCAGCTTTCTTTTAAATTAGGCAATGACGACCGCGTACCGAAACTCATGGGCGTTCTGCTGCTGATGGTGGCGGCCTACCTTTTTATTTCGTTTGCGTCCTACCTGTTCACCTGGACGGACGACTACGACGACGTGAACAGCAAGACCTACGGCGAACTTTTCAGCGACGGTTTCCAGGCATCGAACCTGCTGGGCAGGCTGGGGGCCATCGTCTCCAACACTTTTTTCTGGTGGGGCTTCGGGTTGCCCTCGTTCATTCTCGTGTACCTCGTGGCCATTTTCGGCTGGTCGATGGTGAAACGGGTGCCGCTGCGGGCGCACCGGCTGCTGTTCCGCCAGTCCATCGTCATTTTGTTGCTGTCGTCGGTGTTCCTGGAGTTTATTTTTGGGGATGCCGTCTTCCCGTGGGGCGGTGCATTTGGCGAAGCCGTCAGCTCCTGGATGACGGGGTTCGTGGGCGGGTTGGGCATGGCGGTGTTGTTTTTGGCCATTTTCATCGGCATCATCGTGTGGTTCATCAACCCCAATTTCAACGAACTGACCCCCCAGTCGGCCTGGTACGAAACGAAGCTCTGGTTCCGGGACATCCTCAGCCGCCGCTATGGCCAACGAAAACCACAGCCTGCCCAGTCGGCACAACCGCAGCCGAATCGGCCAAATTCCCTCAAAAACGAGGGGGACGAGAACGGCGACACGGATTTTAGATTGGTGGAAAAAACAGCCGGCGAGAAGCGGCCATCGCTCAAGCCGGGCGACACCGATTTTGAAATCACAGGCCCGGGCACCGAGGAGCCGGAGGTGGAGGAGTTGCTCTCGCAGATTTCCACCATACCCGCCTCGAAAATCCCGGTGCAGCCCTCGCTTTTCCCCGAAATGGCAGCCACCCAGGACTCACAGAACTTCAGCGAACCCTACGACTCCACGCTCGAACTGTCCTCCTACGAGTACCCCGTCATGCCGCTGCTCTTCGACTACGCCGACCAAAAAGTGGAAATCGACCGGGCAGAATTAGAAGCCAACAAGGACCAGATCGTTGAAACCCTGCTGAACTACAAAATCGAAATCGTCAAAATACGGGCAACCATCGGCCCGACGGTGACGCTCTACGAAATCGTGCCCGCCCCCGGTGTGCGCATTTCGAGGATAAAAAACTTAGAGGACGACATCGCACTCAGCCTCTCGGCGCTGGGCATCCGCATCATCGCACCGATTCCCGGCAGGGGCACCATCGGCATCGAGGTGCCGAACAAAAACAAGCAAATCGTGGCGCTGAAGGAGTTGCTCATGTCCGAGAAGTTCAAGCGCTCGAAGATGGACCTGCCCATCGCCCTCGGAAAATCCATCAGCAACGAAGTGTTCGTGGTGGATTTGGCAAAAATGCCGCACTTGCTCATCGCCGGGGCCACCGGTCAGGGCAAATCGGTCGGTATCAACGCCGTGCTGCTCTCCATTTTGTACAAAAAACACCCGTCGCAGGTCAAGCTGGTGCTCATCGACCCCAAGAAAGTCGAGTTGTTCCCCTACGCCCGTTTGCTCAACCACTTCCTCGCCTTCCTGCCCGGACAGGAGGAACCCATCACCACAGAGACCAAAAAAGTGGTACACACGCTGAACTCCCTCGTTATTGAGATGGAGACCCGCTACGACCTGATGAAAAAGGCGCACGTACGCAATATCGGTGAGTACAACGAAAAATTCGTGTCCCGCAAGCTCAACCCCAACACCGGCCACCAGTTCATGCCGTTCATCATATTGGTCATCGACGAGTTCGCCGACCTCATCATGACGGCGGGCAAGGAAATCGAACTGCCGATTGGCCGCCTGGCGCAGTTGGCACGGGCGGTGGGCATCCACCTCATCATCGCCACGCAGCGGCCGTCCGTGAACATCATCACGGGGGTCATCAAGGCCAACTTCTCGGCACGTATCGCCTACAAAGTTTCGGCAAAAGTGGACTCCCGCACCATCCTCGATGCCAGCGGTGCCGAGCAGTTGGTGGGCCGGGGCGACATGCTCTTCTCGGTGGGCGGCGACATGGTGCGCCTGCAATGCGCCTTCGTGGACACGCCGGAGGTGGACCAGGTGATAAAATTCATCTCCGACCAGCGGGGCTACCCGGAGCCATTTTACCTGCCGGAATACCAGGGCGACGACGAGGAAATGGGCGAAATGGGCAGCTTCGAACCCAACGACATGGACGACATGTTGATGGATGCGGCCCGCCTCGTTTTGCAAAGTCAGCATGGTTCCACCTCCATGATCCAGCGCCGTTTGAAGTTGGGTTACAACCGTGCCGGACGTATTATGGATCAATTGGAAGCGATAGGCGTGGTGGGGCCTGCGGAAGGAAGTAAGCCGCGTGAAGTTTTATTATATGACGAGACGGAATTGGAACGATATTTGGAAAAATGGAAGAATAGGAAATAGGAGGCAAAATCCTTGAACGGTGTAAGATTCGTCAAGGAAATATCAATCCCGGTGAACGCAAGTCCACCGGGCTTTTTTATTTGAGATTATTTTTTTTCAAAATACCTGGAAAAATCACTGCTCGTTTTCGCCCTCACCGGCAGGCACTGGCGCTTCCAAAACCGGCTCGCCGTCTTCCATCATGTCTTCCGGGGCCATATTCGGAGCAGCGGATTCCTCCATCAGCGCCACGATGTCGGGGCACACTTTGCGGAGGGCTTCCATCGCTTTGTTTTCCTCCTCTTCCCCTTCGATTTTTCCATGCTTTTTTTCCAGCGCAGCGATGCAGGCCTGGCCGTCTTCATCAATTTTCTGGCCTTTTTCCATCATGCCCATCACCTCGTCCTGCTTCCCTGCTTCAAACAATTTTGTCAGTTCGTTCTGAAAATCGGCCATCGGCCTCATGCAGACGCAGAGGTCATCGGCAAACGCCTCGTACTTGTCTTTTTTCGGGGCACAGCTTGCCGCCATCACAGCAAGCAGCACAAAAAGTTTGGTGGTATTTTTCATAAAATGAGTTTGAAAGTTTCACAAAGGTGGAAAAGTATTTCAAGGAAAAAGGGAAAAGTACAAAGGCAAAAGTTTTTTGCCGCCCGACCTGTCACTCAGTTGCCTATTTTTGGCCACCCTAATTTCCCAATTTCTAATTTCCAATTTCATGAATTTCCCGCACCTGTTCGCCCCCCTCGACCTCGGCTTCACCACCCTGCCCAACCGGGTGCTCATGGGCAGTATGCACACGAGCCTGGAGGAGGTCAAAAACGGCTTTGAGCGCATGGCCGCCTACTTCGCCGAGCGCGCACGGGGCGGCGTTGGCCTCATCGTCACGGGGGGCATAGCGCCCAACCGGCAGGGCTGGGTAGCGCCTTTCGCCGCTCGCATGACCAACGGCTCGCACGTTGCGGAGCACCAAAAAGTGACACAGGCCGTACACGCTGAGGGTGGCAAAATCTGTATGCAAATACTGCACGCCGGGCGCTACGGCTACCACCCGCTGGCAGTTGCTCCTTCGGCAATTCAGTCGCCAATCTCCCCGTTCAAACCTTGGGCGCTCACGGGCTGGGGCGTGCGAAGCACCATCGCCGACTTTGTCCGCTGCGCAAAACTGGCGCAGGACGCTGGCTACGACGGCGTGGAAATCATGGGCAGCGAGGGCTACCTCATCAACCAGTTCATCGTGGCCAAAACCAACAAGCGCACCGACGAATGGGGCGGAGCGTTTGAGCAGCGCACCCGTTTCCCAATCGAAATCACACGGCAAATCCGGCAGGCCGTCGGCCCCAATTTCATCATCATTTACCGCCTCTCCATGCTCGACCTCGTGGAGGACGGCAGCACTTGGGAGGAGGTGGAACGCCTTGCGAAGCAAATCGAAATGGCAGGTGCTACCATCATCAACACGGGCATCGGCTGGCACGAGGCCCGTGTGCCGACCATCGCCACGATGGTGCCACGGGCAGGCTTCGCCTGGGTGACGAAGCGGCTGATGGGCAAGGTGGGCATCCCGCTCATCACCACCAACCGCATCAACATGCCCGAAGTGGCCGAGCAGGTGCTGGCCGAAGGCTGCGCCGACATGGTGAGCATGGCCCGCCCCTTCCTCGCCGATGCCGATTTTGTGAAAAAAGCCGCCGAGGGCCGCAGCGACGAAATCAACACCTGCATCGCCTGCAATCAAGCCTGCCTCGACCACACCTTCAAGCGAAAAACCGCCTCCTGCCTCGTGAACCCACGGGCCTGCCACGAGACGCTGATGCCCGTTTTGCGGAGCGCAACAAAAAAGAAGCTCGCCGTGGTGGGCGCTGGCCCCGCCGGGCTGGCCGCCGCAACGACCGCCGCCAAACGGGGCCACGAGGTCCACCTGTTCGAGGCGGGCGCCGAAATCGGCGGGCAGTTCAACCTGGCGAAGCGCATCCCCGGCAAGGAGGAGTTCCACGAGACACTGCGGTATTTTATTAAACAACTTGAAATCACGGGCGTACAGCTTCATTTGAACACGAAAGCGACAGCGGAATTGCTTGAAAATCAAGGCTTTGCGGAGGTCGTCATTGCCACAGGCGTGGCTGGGCGCAAGGCTGGCATCCCCGGCGAAGACCATCCGAAGGTGTTGGGTTATTCGGATTGTTTGCTCCGCAAAAAGCCAGTCGGGAAGTCCGTCGCCATCATCGGGGCGGGGGGGATTGGGTTTGATGTTGCGGAGTTCCTTTCGATTTCGGATTGCGGATTGCGGATTTCGGAAGAGGGCGGTGACTCCCGAAATCCGAAATCCGAAATCCGAAATTTCATGTCTGAGTGGGGCGTTGACATGACCTACGCCAACCGGGGTGCCATCGCCACGCCGCACCTGGAACCGCCCGCACGGGAGATTTTTTTGCTGAAACGCTCCGAAGGCAAGCACGGCGAAGGCTTGGGCAAAACGACGGGCTGGATTCATCGGGCCAGTTTGAAAATGAAAAATGTCAAGATGTTGGGCGGAGTGCAGTACCTCAAAATTGACGACGAGGGGCTGCACATCCTCCACGAGGGTCGGCCCAAATTGCTGGCGGTGGACAACGTGGTGATTTGCGCCGGGCAGAATTCCGTTCGGGATTTGTACGATGCGCTGGTGGCGAAGGGAATGGCCGTGACCCTTATCGGCGGGGCGAACGTGGCGGCGGAGGTGGATGCGAAGCGGGCGATAGAGGAGGGGGTGAGGTGGGGGACAGGGGTTTAGCCCTTCAAAGCTTCGGGCAATTTTTGATTCTTACCTTGAAGGTAAGTGCGAAAATCGCCAGAAGGAATTTCTTTCAGGCCCTTGGTGGGAAAGTTATACAAGTAAACCCATGCACTGACATTGACGCCATCTTCAAGCCTCACATCTATTTTTCGGCGAATAAATTCTGATTTTTCTTCTTCAACGGGCCTGTACTCTTCAAATTCGTCCAGCGCATCAAATACTTTTTTTGCATTTTTTAGTGCATAGACTTCTCCTTTGACTTTATCCTCGTCAACGCTTGAAGGAACGGAGCCAGGGTAATAATCAACTAAGAATAATTTGCCTTTGAACGTGGCATTGCCCAAAAAAACACCTTGCTGGCGGATCAACCTGTTCATTGGATGATTGGCATCCCTCAATAATGTCCCGTAAACAAAAAGGTTTTCCATAAAGAATCATTTGCTTTTTACCAGAACGCCAAGCAGCTTGTCAAGGTTTTCGTACCCATCGCCAACTAAGTAATTGGACAAATGTTTATTGGATTTTATCTTGTCCAAGTAATATTTGAAGAGCATCTCCACTTCTTCCGTTTTGATTTGCTTGATGCTGTGAAGTGAACCAATGAACTCAAAGAAGTTCAGAAAATCATCCACTTTTTCTACAAATTGCATTTTCTCAGGATTCTTGGAAATCTCTTCGTTGGGTAGGTTCATCACGTAAAATTTCCCAGGATGGTACACAAGGTCACTCTTTACCGATTTGAGGTTCTCATTCTCATAAAACTTTTGGTACAAGATATACAGCCATTCTGCGCGTTTGACTTTGGCATTTCGTCGAAATGTCCAAACGCCAACACCCACGGTCACAAGGGCTATGACAACACCTATAATTTGAAGAAATTGAAAGAAAGTCATGATTTGGAATTTTCACAAAAATAACTGCAAAACTCAGTTTTTCAAAACCTTCAGCTTCCCGTTCAAAACTCCGGCTTTCGCCGGCCCCTCGCCCAAAAACTCCCCGTCCGCCTCCACCAGAACCGCCTGACTGTCAGCGCTTTCCACCAAAATTTCTTCCACTTGGAACATGGAAACTTTCGGATGCCAACCAATTTTTCCAGAATAAAAAAACGGCGTGATGAGCAACACACCGAGCTTGGAGATATGCCCGGCGAGGGTCAGCGCCAGCTTGCCGTCGTCGGGGATGGCCTGTGGCACGAGCTGCAACCCGCCGCCGGAGTAGCGGCAGATGCCGATGTTGATGGTGTAGAGCAGCTTTTCGACCGTTTTGCCATCGAAGACCACCCGGATGCGTGGCACCCGGAACTCGAACAGGCAGCGGAAAATCAAGAACAGGTAGAAAATGGTGCTCGAAAGCTGCATCTTGTATGCCTCCGCCCGCTTGGCCACGTAGGCATCGTAGGACAAGCCAGCAACGTTGATGAAGTAGCGTTTTTGTTCCCTGCCGTTTTCGTGATAAGTTAGCCAGCCAACGTCTTGAAAGGCCGTTGTACCGTTTTTCAAAAATTCGACCCAATGCTTGGGATTTTTCGGGATGCGGTGCGTTTTTACCCAGTCGTTGCCAGTGCCGACTGGCAGCAGCGTGAACGTGACCTCCTCCGATGGGCAGGTGGTTTGGCGCAGGATGCCGTTGACGACCTCGTGCGCCGTGCCGTCGCCGCCCACGGCGACGAGGTGACGGCGGCCTTCGGCAATGGCCTGCAGGGCCAACTCGGCGGCATGGTATTTTCTTTCAGTAAAAACGGCATCGAAAGCAATGCCGGAAGCTCGTAGCAGCGCCTCGATTTTGGGCCAACGCTTGCGCACAGCGCCGCCACCGCCCATTGGGTTGACAATGAAACGCCAAGTAGGTTCGTTATTTTTGCCTTGAATTTCCACCTTCATAAAATGCCTTCGATGAAAAAGAATGCACTACTCCTCACAATTTTTGCCAGCCTGCTTCTATTGAATTTCCAATGTGGCAAATGTGATGATATTGATTGTTTTACGCCACCAAACGAGTTCACCTTTCAGTTGCTGGACAAAGATAGCGGAGAAGATTTGGTGGCCAATGGTACTTTTCAAGCCGACGAAATTTCGGTTTTCTCTATCACTGGCAACAAGAAACATGAACTCCAATTTTTGACTGACAGCACAGCCTATTTTTTCACCGACCAAGAAATTGGATGGGAGACAGGCCCTGAAAATACCAGTTACGAGCTGCGGCTAAACCCTTCAACGACATTGCCGTTTACCTACGAGACGAGAGAAGTCAGCGAAGATTGTTGCACGTTTTTTGAATTGGCGAGGTTTGAAATGGACTCGGTGGAACGGTTTTTTATTCCACAGCAGAACCTTTTCCAGATGCGGATTTGAGTCGTTTGGCTAGTATACAACCAAGGTTCAGGACCATGCTCCGTAGGAGCAACATCTTTGTAGCCCTTATGGAAAGTATGGATTTCCGTTCCATCGGAACGATATCTTCAGTGCAATATACCGTTCCGATGGAACGGAAGCCCGGGAAAACAAAACCCTACAAAGATGTCGTCCCATCGGGACGATATTCTCAACTTGGGTTAAATAGCTCTTTTTGAACATGAAAATCCTGATGGTCTGTCTCGGCAACATTTGCCGCTCGCCGCTGGCCGAGGGCATCATGCAGCATAAAATCAACGAACTCGACCTCGGCTGGCAGGTCGATTCTGCGGGCACGGGTGCCTGGCACGTCGGGGAGCTGCCCGACCGCCGCTCCATCGCCACGGCCCGCCAGTACGGCATTGACATCACGAACCAACGTGCCCGTCAACTGAAGCCGCACGACCTCGACCGCTTCGACCTCATCCTGGCGATGGACAGCGAAAACTACCGGGACGTCCTCCGCCTCGCCGCCACCAAAGAACAGAAAGAAAAAGTGCAGCTCATCATGAACTTCGCCTCGCCCGGCAGGAACCAGGCCGTGCCGGATCCTTATTGGGATGATGATGGGTTTGAAAAGGTGTTTGGGATGTTGGAGGAGGCTTGTGGGCGGGTGGTGGAAAGATTTTTGGTAAAAGTCTAACCAAAAGGATTGGAAGTGTCTTTTAGTGGCCGAGATGAATGGCGAATTGTAACGATTTCGACCTCATCTTGAAAATTCAGGTAGTACACAACCCGGTAATTTTTCACGATGATTTCCCGCAAATTAGGAACTCCCATTTCTGGAACTACTCGCCCCATTTCAGGGAAATTTCCCAATAATTCAACGCCAGCCAGTATTTCGTCAACCACCAGTTCAGCGTACCGTGGCGAAGAAAGGCTCAAGTATGCTTCGATACTGGAAAGGTCGTCTATTGCCTGGACTGACCACGTTGTTTGCGCCATTTTGTGACCATTTGTTTGACTTCTTCATGTGTCTTAACCTTGCCTTCACCTGTTTGCTCCATGCCAATTTTAATTTTTTGCATGAAAATAAGGCGATCAACGAGGTCGTCCAATTCGAACTCTTCTGGCAGGTCTTGCAGGCTGGTATAGACTAAATTTTTTGTTAGCATTGCAATTTTTATGCACAAAAATAGGGTTTTCTTCGCAATAGAAATCGGTTACTGCCCTCGCATCACTTCCAAAAGCCCCGTAAACCGCCTCACCGCCTTGTCATTCCCCACCGCCATCGCAATCGCCTTCTTCGAGCCGACGAGGATGACCAGCTTCTTGCCCCTCGTGATGCCCGTGTAAATCAGGTTGCGGTAGAGCATCATGTAGTGGCCCATCACCAGCGGCATCACCACGCAGGGGCACTCGCTGCCCTGGTATTTGTGGATGCTCACCGCGTAGGCCAGCGTCAGTTCGTCGAGTTCGGTGAAGTCGTAGAAAACCTCCCGGCCATCGAAAACCACGACGACCTCCTGTTCATATTTATCAATCTTTTTGATGCGGCCCACGTCGCCGTTGTACACGTCCTTGTCGTAGTTGTTCTTGATTTGCATCACCTTGTCGTCGTCGTGGAAGCTGCGGCCCATCCGCACCAGCGGGTCGTAGCTGGGGTTCAGTTTTTTCTGCAAAATATCGTTCAGGTTGCGGTTGCCGATGGTGCCCCGGTTCATGGGGGCCAGCACCTGGATGTCGTCGAAAGAGTCGAAGCCGTAAGCCTTGGGCAGGCGGCTGTCCACGAGGTTCACGATGAGGTCGGTGAGTTTGTCGGGGTCTTCTTCTTCCATGAAAAAAAAGTCGCCGCCCTTGTCGTTGCTCAGGTCGGGGAACATGCCGGCGTTTATTCGGTGGGCGTTGACGATGATTTTGCTGGCGGCAGCCTGCCGGAAAATCTCGGTCAGCCTCGTCGTCGGGATTTTTTCGCTCAAAATCAAATCCTGTAGCACGCTGCCCGCCCCCACGCTCGGCAACTGGTCCACGTCACCGACCAGCACCAGCCTCGCCGTCGTCGGCACGGCCTTCAGCAGGTTGAACATCAGCACCGTGTCAATCATGCTCGCCTCGTCCACGATGAGCAGGTCGCAGTCGAGCGGGTTGTCCCGGTTGCGCTTGAAACCGTTGATACTGAAATCAAATTCGAGCAGGCTGTGGATGGTGCTGGCCTTCAGGCCCGTGATTTCGGACATGCGCTTGGCGGCCCGTCCCGTTGGCGCAGCCAGCATGATTTTTTGTGTTAGTTCTTTCGTGATGGCGAGGATGACCTTCGTAATGGTGCTCTTGCCCGTGCCCGGCCCGCCCGTGATGATATGCACTTTTTCACCCAAACTTTTTGCTACCGCAATGCGCTGGTTGTCAGCTAATTGAATGGCCAATTTCTTTTCCGCCCAGCCCACCGCCTCGCCCGTTTTTACGCTCCGCAATGCCGACTCGCCGCCCTGCAAGCGCCGCATTTCGTTGCCGATTCCCAACTCGCAGACGTGGAAAACCTTGAGCCAGACGCAGGCCGTCAGCACCCCCTCGATGGGCAGCGGGGCCGTCACGATGCGCTCCCCCTGCTCGATGGCGGCGAGGCGGGCGGCCACGAGATTGGCGTCCACTTCCAGCAATTGCTGCGCCTGTTCGAGGAACTTGTCCACGGGGTAGCAGGTGTGGCCGTCGTTGCTCAGTTCGTTCAGCACGTACTCCACCCCCGCATCAATGCGCATGTCGCTCGTGTGCGGGATGCCGAGCTTGAGGGCCGTCTTGTCGGCGGTCTTGAAGCCGATGCCCCAGATGTCACGGGCGAGGCGGTAGGGGTTTTCCTGTAGCACGGCGATGCTCTCCTCGCCGTAGGTCTTGAACACTTTTTGGGCGTAGGTCGGGCTGATTCCATTGGTTATCAGGAAGGACATCACCTCCCGGATGGCCTTCTGCTCGGCCCAGCCCGCCGTTATTTTTGCGAAGCGCTTCGGCCCGATGCCGTCAATTTCCATGAGCAAATCGGGTGTCTGGTCAATCACATCCAGCGTCTTTTCGCCGTAGCGCAGCACGATTTGCTCCGCAAAATGCTCGCCGATGCCCTTGATCATGCCGCTGGCCAGGTACTTCTGGATGCCCCGAATCGTGGCGGGCTGTGTGACCTCGTAATGCTGCACCACGAACTGGAAGCCGAACTGCGGGTCGTTTTTCCAGTTCCCCTCACACCGCAACGACTCGCCCACCTGCACCGAAGTCATCGTCCCGACGACGGTGGTCAGGTCGAGCTTGCCCGGCTCCTGCAAGCGGGCCACCGTCCAGCCGTTTTCGCCGTTCTGGAAAGTGATGCGTTCGATATGGCCGGTGATGGTCTCCATGAACTGCAAATATCGGAGAGAAACTGGAGGAAAGGCGTGTCATGCTTTTTTGTTTTACTATTGAAATAGCACCTTTCTGATTTCTCTTTTTCATGCCCAACATAGCCAAAAAAAATGGCAACCCCGTCACCAGGATTGCCATTCCTCCAAAAATTTTCGAGCATCTCAGTCCAGGTTCGGCTGTGGCGTGTAGCGCAGGTACGGCTTCACGATTTCCACGCCTTTCGGGAATTTCTTGATGGCATCTTCCGTCGAAACGGCGGGCACCACGATGACATCCTCGCCATGCTTCCAGTCGGCAGGCGTGGCCACGCTGTAATTGGCGGTGAGTTGCAGGGAGTCGAGCACCCGCAGCACTTCGTGGAAGTTGCGTCCGGTGGAAGCCGGGTAAGTGATCATCAGTTTCACTTTCCGGTCAGGCCCGATGATGAACAGCGAACGCACGGTGAAGGTCTCCGAAGCGTTCGGGTGGATCATGTCGTAAAGGTTGGCTACCGTGCGGTCAGGGTCGGCGATGATGGGGAAGCCCACCGTCACGTGCTGCGTCTCGTTGATGTCGTTGACCCAGCCCCGGTGCTTGTCGAGCGGGTCCACGCTGACAGCCAGCACCTTCGTGTTGCGTTTGGCAAACTCCTCCTGCAAGGCGGCAGTTTTGCCCAATTCGGTCGTGCAAACCGGCGTGAAATCCGCCGGGTGGGAGAACAGGATGCCCCAACCGTTGCCGAGGTAGTCGTAGAAATCAATCTCGCCTTCGGTGGTCTGGGCTGTGAAATTGGGGGCGATATCGCCGAGACGTAAACTCATGATATTTGATTTTTGATTGTTTAAAAAAATTAGGTTAATTTTCTTCGTAAAAAACTCGTAGTCAAGCACTTACGGCTTGCTTGTTTTCTTCTCCCCGAACACCTCGTCCAGGCTCAGTTCCGTCACTTTGCCGATGCTTTTCAAATACTCCATGTTCACGCTTTCCTTGCTGCCCAGCACCAGGAAGGTGTAGTTGCGGCCCTTCACATGTTTTTGCTGGAACGCCTGGAGGTCGTCCGGTGTCACGATTTTCATTTTGTCGTACACGTCCTTACGGAGGTCGTGGTCGAAGCCCCGGTCTTTGGCGGTGCGGTAGCTCCAGTAGATATTGTCCTTCGTGATGCGGCCCGTCTCGATTTTCTTCTGGATGCTCTCGGCAGCCTGCTCGATTTGCCCCTCCGACACCGGCATGTCTTCGATGATTTCCTGCATGGCCTTGATGGCATCCGGCATTTTGTCGGCCTGGGTGCCCACGTAGGCCCGCAGGTAGTGCGCCTCGTCCTCCTTGCCCGGCGAGGTGTAGCCCACGCTGGCCGAGTACGCCAGCGCCCTCGACTCCCGGATTTCCTGAAAAACGATGCTCGACAGGCCCGACCCGAAGTACGTGTTGTACAACTCCGCCATCACGTACTCTTCGAGATTGAACGTCTCCGTGCCTTTGGAAATGAGCATAATCTCCGCCTGCACCATCGGGAAATCAACGAAAATCACCTCGTTCTGCGGGGTGGCCAACTCGCCGAACTCCTGGCCGGGCACCACCGGCTGCAATTTGCCCGGCACCTTGTGGTACTTGTCAACGAGGGCCGTCGCCTGGTCTTTTTCCTTCGCCCCGTAGTAAAAAACACGGTGGTCGTAGCCTGTCAGCCCCTTGATTTTTTTCACTAAATTCTCCGGTTGGAGGGCATGTAACTCGCTGGCTGTCAGGTTGTTGGTGAACGGCGACTCCTTGCCGTAGCGGGCGTAGCTGGCCATTGCGGAGCGCAAAATCGTTGTCTTGTTCTTCTTATCGTTTTCCCGGCGCAGCAGTTCGTCGGCCACGAGGCCAGAGAGTGCTTTTTCGTCGCCCTTCACGTTGGCCAGGATGTGCTCGAAAAGTTTGATGCCCTCCTCCAGCGACTCGTCGAGGCCGGCCAGCGTGATGTAGGCCCGCTCGTCGCCCACGTTCACGTTGAAGTCGAGGCCGAGTTTGAAAAACTCCTGCTTGAGTTGGTCGGGCGTGTACTTGTCAGTGCCGAGGTAGGGCAGGTAGCTGATTGCCATGGCCAGTTCCTTGTCGCTGGTCTTGCCCATTTCCACGATGTAGTCGAGGATGAACGTCGGGTTGTTTTTGTTTTTGATGTAATCCAGTTCCACGCCGCTGGCCAGCTTTTTCGTCTGGATTTCCTTCTGGTAATCCACGAACACCGGCTCTAATCTCGGCGACTCCTCCGCCAGGAATTTTTCCGTAAAATCGGAGGTCTCCTCACGGTTCACCGACACGGGCGTGATGGACGGTTTTTCTACTTTGAAAACGGTGGGGTCAGCGCCGTTGCGTTTGTACACCACCACGTAGTTTTCTTTGAAACGCTCGTTTGCGAAGCGCACGATGTCCGCCTTCGTCAGCTTCTCCAGCCGGGCGAAGCGGTTCACGTAGTCCTCCCATTTGGTGCCCAAAATGAAGGCATTCGTCATCTGGCCCGCGCGGGCACCGTTGCTCTCGTTGGCCCGTATCTCACTGAGTTTCAGGTCTTTGATGCAGGCACCGAGCAACCACTCATCGAACTGCCCCCGCTTGATTTTGTCCAATTCGCCGAGCAACAATTTCTCCACGTCCTCCAGGTTTTGGCCCTCACGGGGCTTGCCGTAGAGTTGGAAAATGGAGAAATCCTCCATGCCCGTCGTGGAAGCACGGCCTTCGAGTACCTGCTGTTTTTGCAACAGGTCGAGGTCGATGAGGCCCGCCCGGCCATTGGACATCAGGCGGGAAATCAGCGTCAGGTAGTCGGCATCGGGGGAGTTGGCACCGCCGCCCTTCCAGGCCATCGTCACGTAGGAAGCCTCCTGCCCGAATACGTCCTTGCGGACCACCTGCGTCAGTTCCGGCTGTTTTTCAAAACTGAATTTCGGGATGTTGGCGGGCTGGTACGTGCCGAAATATTTCTCCGCCCAGGCGATGGCCTGCTGCGGGTCGAAGTCGCCCGCCAGCACGATGGCCATGTTGTTGGGCTTGTAGTACGTGTTGAAATACTCGTGGATTTTGACGTGCGACGGGTTTTTCAAATGCTCGCCCTTGCCGATGGTCGTCTGCGTGCCGTAGGGGTGGGTGGGGAACAGCGTTTCGTTGATGGCCTGGCTCACCTTGCGGAAATCCCGGTCCTGGTTGATGTTGAACTCCTCGTACACCGCCTCCAGTTCCGTGTGGAACAGGCGCAGCACCACCTCCCGGAAGCGCTCGCTTTCGAGCCGCATCCAGCGCTCCAGTTCGTTGGTGGGGATGTCGTTGACGTACACCGTTTGCTCCACCCAGGTGTAGGCGTTGGTGCCACGGGCACCGAGCGAACTCACCATTTTGTCGTATTCGTTGGCGGCCACCAGCTTGGCGGCGGCGTTGGAGGTCTCGTCGATTTGCGCATAAATCTGCTTGCGTTTCTCCGGGTCAGTTTCGTTGCGGTGTTGCTCGTAGAGGTCGGAGATTTTTTGCAGCATCAATTTTTCCGTGCCCCAGTCGAGCGACCCAATGTTGGCGGTGCCCTTGAACATCATGTGTTCGAGGTAGTGGGCGAGGCCGGTCGTCTCCTCCGGATCGTGCTTGGAGCCAGCCCGCACGGGCATGTTCGTCTGGATGCGAGGCTCGGCATCGTTGATGCTCATGTAGAGCTTCATGCCGTTTTTGAGGGTGTAAATTTTCACACCGAGTGGGTCGCCAGGCACCGACTCGTAGTCGAAAGTCAGCGGTCGGGGCGATGTTTCAGTGGGCGAAAGCGTGCGTGTTTTTTTGTCGAGGATGTAGCCGTCGGTCGAATGTACCTGGCTCGTTTCTTTCGGTGCAACCATAGGTTTCTTTTTTGATTTGTCGTTCTGCGCCTGCCCGGCGAGGGGGAGCAAAACTACAAGAATGGCCAACAGCGGGTGAAAGTTTAATTTTTTCATAGTAGAAAATTGATTGAGTTGATTAGAACGGAATTGCGAAAATAGGAAAGATGGGGCATTGGTGTACACCGGAAATCCTTTCCGGTGATTCACTGCGGCTATCACCGGAAAGGATTTTCAGTGTACAAGCTTCAAAATGACCTGTACTTGGCATCCAGTAGCAAGTTGGCCTCGGCCTTCGAGAATTTTGATGCCTCGTTGTCCCAATGCAGTTTCTTACCAGGAAAACGATTCGCCACCACGCCCAGCAGGATGGACTCCGTCAGCCTCGCTGCGTAGGAGAACGGGGCGCTGGTCACGGCCTTGCCCAAACAGGCATCCACAAACTGGTGATAGTGGTCCACGGCTTCCAATTCCGGGAAATTTATTGGTTCGTATTTGCCATCAACAATCAATTTTGGATAGCCGATATGCGGCAACAGCAACCTCCCTTTTTCACCGATGAACATGGAGCCTTGTTCGGGCAGCTTTTCGCCAGCGGGCATCACCAGTTCCTTGTCATTTTTGGGTGCATCCGTGCCATCGTACCAGACCCATTTCAGTATCTTCGCCGTGTACTGCGTACCGGGAAATTTGTAGGTCACCACGTTGTGCTCCGGGTGCGCAAAGCCGTTGGGTTTTCTGCACTCGCAGCAAATCGTTTTTGGTACGTCGAGTTGCAGTGCCGTGTAGGGCGTGTCGAAGATATGCACGCCCATGTCGCCGAGCGTTCCGCAGCCGTAGTCCAGCAATTTTCGCCATTGGCCGGGGTGGTAAATCTTGTCCTTGTACGGGCGCTCCGGGGAAGTGCCGAGCCAAAGGTTCCAATCCAAAGTCGAGGGAACGGGGTCGCTGCCCGTCGGGGCTGGGCCGTCGTAGCCCCAGTTTTTGTTCGACCAAGCCCGCACGGTATGCACCTTGCCGATGATGCCCGATTGAATCAACAGCGAAGTGCCCCGGTACTCTTTCCAGGAGTGGATTTGGATGCCCATTTGGGTAATCAGGTTATTGCCTTCCGCCATTTTGCGCATTGCCCTCGCCTCCGACACATGGTGGGTCAGCGGCTTTTGGCAATAGACGGGCTTGCCCATTTCCATCGCCATCATCGAAGCCGGGGCATGGGTATGGTCGGGGGTGGAGACGATGACCGCATCAATGGCGTTGCCCATTTGCGCAAACAGTTTTCGGTAGTCCGTGAAGGTTTTTGCATTGGGAAAAAGCTTTTGGGCTGCCGCCAAATTGGTTGAATCCACATCGCAGAGGGCCGTCACCTCCACCCTGCCGTGGGAGGCGATGGATGCGAGGTCCGAAGCCCCCATGCCCCCGACGCCGATGTGCGCCGTCCGGAGTTTTCCGTTTTTTGTGAACGCCCAAACGGAGGAGGGCAGGAGTGTCACGCCAGCCAAGGCGGCGGCGTTTTTTAGGAAGTCTCTTCTTTTCATTTTCGTTGAGTTTTGATTGCAGTTGTTAGAAGGAGAGACCTGTCAGCACTCGAAGTGCTGACAGGTCTGGGTATCAAGCACAAAGCAGCGCCGCCCCGAACACCCCCGCACTGTCCCCCAGCTTTGGCCGCAGGAACAGCGTCTCGCACTTGCCGCTGTTGAAAATGTATTTTTTAATCTCCTCTACGCCCTCCGTGTACAGCAGGTCGATATTGCCCAATCCGCCGCCAATCACGACCACATCGGGGTCAACGAGGTTGATGACGTTGGCCGCCGCTTTTCCAAAAAAATGCACCATCCGCTGCATCGTTTGAACAGCCGCTTCGTCCCCCCCGGCGTAGTATCGCTGCACGATTTCCGGCAGTTTCCGGCCCACGCCGGTAAGTCCGTGGTAAAACCGCATGAGCGCCGGGCCGGAGAGCACCTGCTCCACGCAGCCTGAATTGCCGCAGTAGCAGGGGTAGGCGCTGTCGTCGAGGAAGTTGTGCCCCCACTCGCCGCCGATGCCGTGCTTGCCGCCGATCACCCTGCCGTTCACCACGATACCGCTGCCCGTGCCGGTGCCCATGATGATGCCCCACACGACCTCGGCATCGGGCATGACCTCGTGCGCAGCGCCCCATTTGGCCTCGGCCAGGGCGAAGCAGTTGGCGTCGTTGGCAATTTCGATGGGCAGGCCGAGCAGGGCCTCCATGTCCCGTTTGAACGGCATTCCGTTGAGGCAGACCGTGTTGGAGTTTTTCAGCGTCTGGGTTTTGGGGTCGAGGGTGCCGGGCGTTGCGAAGCCAATTTTGGTGGGGAGGTAGCCCACCTCAGCGGCGACCGTCTCCACCAGTTTTTTGATCTGCTGAAGGATGTGCTCATAGCCCTGCTCCTGTTCCGTCGGTAGGCGTTTGCGGAGCAGCACGTTTCTGTTTGAAAGGCTTTCGATGACAGCGCACTCGATTTTGGTGCCGCCGAGGTCTATTCCCCAGATGGGTGGCATGTAGTTATGAGTTTTGAGTTAGTGAGTTTTGAGTTGGGCAGCGCAGGCTCAAAACGGGTGGTAAATGTATCAAGAAAGCACAGATTCAAGTTGACCAAAATTTCAAGCCAGCCAAGCTGTTTTGGAATGGCTTTCGTGAAATGCAAAAATCCCCGTCCAAGAATGTGAACGGGGATTTTTCCAGAGAGAATTGTCGCAAAATATCATAGACAGCAACGGTTCGAATCACTTCCTGAAAGGCATCTTCAGCAGCTTCCAAACCGTCTGCTCGCCCGGCTCCCGAAAGTTGTTCAGCCCGAACTGTATCCGCTCGACTACCGCCAATTTGCTGGTGGTGCCAAACAGCCGGTCCCAGACGCTGAACACGCAGCCGTAGTGCGAGTCGGTCTCCGGCTGGTAGCTGCTGTGGTGAACCCGGTGCCAGTCGGGGGTGGACATGAGCAGGCTGCCCCAGCGCTCGAACCATGCGGGGAACTTCATGTTCGAGTGGTTCAGTACGAACCACGGCAGGGCAAGGACGAAGTAGAAAATAAAACTCGCCATCGAGACGCCCATCAGCGGCAGGAACAGCGCCTGAACGCCCATTTGCAGCAACAACTCGAACGGGTGCAGGCGCAGGCTGCTACTGGCGTCCATCTCCGTGTCGGCGTGGTGCACTCGGTGGATACGCCACAGGGCAGGCACTTTGTGCATGGTCACGTGCAGTGCGTAGTTGGTAAGGTCAATGAGGAAAATGCCGAGGATGATGGCCAATGGCCCCTGCCCCAACAGCCGATGGAGGAGCCCAAAATTGTTCGCCTCCGACCAGACCACAGGCAGGGCGATGAGGCCGCCCACCACGGCATTCACGACGAAGGCGATGGCGATCATGCCGACGTTGTGCCAGCGCTGCCTGCCCCGGCCCATGCCGTGCTCGAAGTAGGGCAGGTATTTTTCGACGGTCATAAAAATGGCGAGGCTACCGATGATGAGCAAAGGCGCAATGTTGTTCAATGTTTCCAGCAAGTTTTGCATTATGAATAATTTTGGTTGATGAAGGTTGATAAGGGTTTATAAATGTTGATGGGGCTATCAACCCTCATCAACTTCATCAACCCTTATCAACCAAAAATTTGACGAGGCAAAACTGCTGTCACGGCATGGGTATTGCGCCTCGCCCGATAGTTCAGGACGTCTTGAAAGGGCGGGAGTGGGCTTGTTTTATCGGGCAACCTCGCCCCGGAACGCCGAAGGTGTCGTTCCCGTCATTTTTTTGAAAACAGCGTTGAAAGCTGCCTTGGAGTTGAAGCCGCTGTCGAAGGCAATGCCGAGAAGTGAAAGGTGGGCGTTGGCGGGGTCGTTCACGGCAGTTTTGAAATGCGCCACCCGGCAGCCATTGACGAAGTCAAAAAAGGACTGCTGCTTGTGCTGGTTGAGCAGTTGGGAGACCAGGTGCGGCGTGACGCCGAGGCGGTCGGCGAGTTGCTGGAGGGTGAGTTCGGGGTCGAGGTAGATTTTTCCCCAGGTGAAAAGGGCGTCCAACTTTGCCATCAGCGCCTTTGCTTTTTCCTCCGTCAAGCCCGATTTTTCATATTTCACGGGCATTTTAACGAGGGCAGGCTCGTCGGTTTCGGCAACGGTTTGCTCCGGTAGCCCAGCGAAAATCTCTGGCTGGCGCAGCGCCCGGTACCCCATCACGTAGATGACCACAGAGAACATGAGGTTGGAAATAGTGTCAGCGGCCGCAATGTCGAAGAACGACATGATGATGCAGATAAAAAATGTAGAAGCCCCGGCAAACAGGAAATGGCGTACCCACACGAGCGATTTATGCTCCATGTTGGAATACAACTGCCGGATATGCCGCTCGTGCCGGGTGATTTTCACCAGTGTAGCGATGAGGTAGCAAGTGGTAACGATTGTGGCGAAAATGAAATTGGCCTTCCACAAAACCGGGAAACCTGAATAGCTGGCCTCCATGGCCACTCTTTTTTCCTCCAAGGGCAAAAAATAAAAAGGCGCCAGTATTCCCAAAGAAACAACCACCGGCAGCAGGTGCAGCCATTGCCAGCCCTGAAATTGGTAGTTCCTTTCCGCCAGCGATTTCACGTAAAGAAACAGCAGGGACCCCAGTGCCGTGCCTATCGGTGCCGACACCAGCCCCAGATGCGGGCACATCACCACCCACCGCTGGTCATACAGCACCGTGCCGACCATGCTCAAGGAAAAGCAAATGAGAAACCCTGCCAGCCAGCGATTGGCTTGCTGATTGCCTTTGCGGAGGCCCAACAGCACGAGGCCGAAAAAGATGCCTTGCGCAGCGCCGAGCAGGAGGAGGATGGATGCGATGTCTTTCACTGTGGCAAGTACGAAAGATTTGATGGCAAAGATGAGTTTTATTGAAAAAAAGTGAAAAGCACAGGCGGGAGCGCTTGCCGGGGCTTTTTGGTTTTGGACAAACAGGTTATCTTTGTAAAAAAACGAAAGTCATGGTAGCAACCGCCGCACAGCAAAAGCCTTTAAAACCCAGCTCGCCGCCTATTGTTGAGCAAAAGGAGGCCAAGCGCATCTCTTGGGAGGAGTTCCAACGGAAATACCTCAGCCGTGAGGATAGCTTCAAATACGAGTGGGTGGATGGCATGGTCGAAAAAACAAAACGGACTATGGACTACAAACAATTCAACATTGTCAGAAACTTGGTCAACTTGTTCAATAAACTGTTGGCTTTGGGGAAAACCAGTGGTATGCTGATGCCGGAGGGCGATATTTTCTTTTTAGGAAACCACCGCCGTCCTGATATTTCTTGGCTTTCAGAGGAACAAATTGATAAGACGGCTTACCACGAAAACCAAGTGCCCCGCTTCGTGGTGGAAGTCATTTCCAACAAAGACCAGATGAACCTCGTCCACAAGAAAATGCAGGACTACCGGGCTGCGGGCGTGGAGGTGGTTTGGCATGTTTTCCCGCAAATCGAAGAGGTGCATGTGTATGGCGGAAAAGGCCTGCGGAAAATGACCGTTTGCCAACAAGCCGACCTATGCTCGGCAGCCTCCGTGATTGACGGCTTCGAGATTTCAGTGAACGATATTTTCAAAAAACCTGCAAAACCGGAGTAGAAAATCACCCTCGCCCCGCAAAAAAAGCAAGTCATGTTACATCTTCCATCTGACCAATATCAGGTTGGAAGGAACGAAAAGCCCCGCCAGGTCTGCAACCTGCCGGGGCTTTTCGTTTTATTACGAGCAACTTTTGAATGGATTTCGTAGTTTTGTTTACTCAAATTGTTTCAAATGACCGTACAACTCAATTTTGACAAAACCAATCAACAGCGACTGTTGCCATTGCTTGAATGGCTTCGGGAAATCGGGTTGGTGAAGTCCTACCAAGTGGCCGATACCGCAGTTGATGGCGAAGTTTTCCTGAACCGAATGCTGGAAAATGCCGAAAAAGACATTGCCGAAGGCAATCTGATGAAGTCGGAAGAAGTGCTGAAAGGCTTGAAAAATTGGGTTTCAAAAGATAAAACCGGGATATTGGCAAGACTACCCGCCGAAGTGCTTATCGAAATCTTACAGCAAGCCCAGCGCTGCGCTGCTTCCATGCCTTTGGGTGTCGAAGAACAGAAAAAGCAATTCGCTATTGCCTTCGCCGCTTTGCTTTATGAAAAGGATATACTTTCAGCGGGGCAAGCGGCCGAGTTTACTGGCATTCCCAAGTCAGATTTAATTCGGCAAATGGGAAAATTCCATGTTTCTGCTTTTGGTGAAACGGTCGAAGAAATAAGCGCCTTGTGAGCGCTATCATCATCTCCGATACCAGTTGCCTGATTGCGCTTTACGACATTGGCGAAATGGAATTGCTTTCCAAAATCTTCGATGAGGTTTGGGTCACGCCAGAAGTCGAACGAGAGTTTAATCCAGTACTTCCCAATTGGATTTTGGTAAAAACCGTGCAAAACCAAGCCCTGAAAACTAACTTTGAAAAACTCGTTGACCCAGGGGAAGCAAGCGCCATCGCCCTTGCCGTTGAATCGCCCGGCAGCAGGCTGCTGCTCGACGACAAACAAGGCAGGAAATTGGCCGCTTCACAAAAGCTTCCATTCATCGGCACATTGGGCCTGCTGCTGGAAGCCAAGGAAAAAGGCGTTATTCCCGAAGTAGGTCTGTACTTGGAAAAACTAATGGCCGCCGAGTTTTGAATTGCCGAAGATTTGAGAAAAGAAGTTTTGAGAAAGGCAGGTGAGTAGTTTCTCCGAAACAAAATCTGACTACCTTCGCCCCGCAAAAAAGCAAAACTCAATGTTACCATCTTCCATTATCATCAGCATTATCATTCCCACTCCCGATAGCTCGGGATTGTGAGGCACTGCTGTTTGGAGGAACGAAAAGCCCCGGCAGGTTGCAGACCTGGCGGGGCTTTTTGGTTTGAGGGAAAATAGCGAGTTTTGTAACCTAAACTTTTGTGAAATGCGAACTTCAAGCATCATGATAAATGACCAACTCATTCAGACCGCCATGAACTTGAGCGGGTTGAAAACGAAGAAGGAAGTGGTCGAAAAAGCCTTGGAACTGCTCATCCAGATGGTGAACCAAGAGGGCATCCGTACCTTGCGAGGCAAGGTGAAGTGGGAAGGCGACCTCGACCAAATGCGAGCCGACGCATGACCATCGTGGACTCCACCGTTTGGATTGACTATTTCAACGGAGTCACATCCAATGAAACCGACCTGCTTGACCGCAAGTTGGCTACCGAGCGTATCGGTATTGGTGACATCATCTTGTCGGAAGTGTTGCGTGGATTCAAGGACGACAAAGCTTTTGAAAAAGCGAAAACTTATCTGCTCACTTTGCCCTGTTTCGATTTGTGCGGCAAGGCACTTGCTCTAAAAAGCGCTGACAACTACCG
>JACRAN010000009.1 GCA_016234735.1 Bacteroidota bacterium
AGCTTAGGCTCTGGGAAATGGAATACAACCAGACCAGGCCCCACCAGGGCATCCAAAACCAGCCGCCCTCTCAAATGGTGAAAAGCCAGCACCCCCTTTGGGCGTGCGTAACGGGCATAACCTAATCAATCTATTCATCTATCGTCTAAAATCTAATTTCTAAGCTCCCTGGTGATGTCCCCCGCCTTGATGCGCCCTTCGATGGCCCGGATTTTCCACTGCATAAATTTTTGGTTGGACTCGAAGCCGTGGCCGTAGATGATTTCGTCGGGGCGGCGCACGATGACGAACTTGGTCGTATGCACCCGGTCGGTTTCCTCCTCCCAAATCAGTTCTTCCGTTTCGAGGCGCTCCCCTGCGCCGCCCGTCCACACCACACTGTCCCGCACGATGAATTTGTTGTCGTTTTCGTAGCGCTCGGCGTACTTGGCGGTGAGCCTGCCGCTCACTTCAAGGCCGTTTTCGGTAAAAAACTCCACCGTCAGGCCGTCGGGAAATTCCTGGAACGGCATTTTTTTGTCCAAATGCCGCACCAGTTTCGGGCTGACGATGCGGAGTTTCAAAATGGCGGAATCGCTGTACAACATCTCCACGCCGGTGGCCGTCTCCACCTGTGTTTCGTCTTTTGAAAACAGGCGGTTCACCTCGCTCATGTCGTTTTCGCAAGCGGAAAAAAGCACCAGGCCGAATATTGGGACGAATAGTTTTTTCATCGTAAAAAATGGTCAGAGGGTTCGCCCCTCCCTTGGTTGGTGAAACCAAACCGGCGTTTGGTTGTCCGGTTCGCCGTTGTAGTTGACCGTGATTTCTTCACCGGGCCGGATGGTTTTCAGGCAGTAAAAATCAATCGTATCGTGCTCATAATCAAGCAGGTATTGCGCATTCGGTTCGTAGGAGTGGTTGTAGAGCGACCCATTGCCGAGGGCGATGGCGCACTGTTTTTGGCCTTCGCCCCAAAGGAAATAGTAGTCGTGGAGGCGGGTGCCGTGAATCACAGGCAGATCCGCTTCCGGCAACACAATGGCCGGACAAATCTCAATCAAATCGCCCTCCTCCAGCACCTGCCCGGTGAACACGCCCCGGCCACCGAGGTCACTATCGGCTATGTAAAGGAAGGGTACGCGTTGTGCCATTTTTAGGAGGGTTTGAGGGTTTGAGTGCGTGAGGGTTTGAGGAGGTTAGGTATGGGTTACGTCATGTACTTCCTCAAACTCTCACGCACTCAGGCACTCAAACCCTCTATTATTTTGACCTCAGCCGCACGATGGGGCAAATCATTTCTTCGAGCGAGATGCCGCCGTGCTGGAAGGTGTTTTTGTAATAATTGTTGTAGTGGTTGTAGTTGTTCGGGTAAAGGAAAAACGCATCGTCCTTGGCAAAAATGAAGGTCGAACTCACGTTCGGGCGGGGCAGCCCGGCCTGTTTCGGGTCCCGGAAATCGAGCACGTCCCGCTTCTCGTACTGGAGGTTGCGCCCCACTTTGTAGCGCAGGTTGGTGGTCGTTTCCTTGTCGCCGACGACCCTCGAAGGTTTGTTGACCCGAATGGTGCCGTGGTCGGTGGTGACGATGAGCTGTACGTCCCGCTCCGCAATTTTATGGAGGGCGGTCCACAGGGGCGAATTGAGGAACCAGGAGCGGGTGAGCGAGCGGTAGGCTTTTTCGTCGCCGGCCAGTTCTTTCAGCACCTCCATTTCCGTGCGGGCGTGGGAGAGCATGTCGATGAAATTATAGACAATGACCGAAAAATCGTTTCGTAAATAATTGATAATGTTGTCGTTAAGCTCTTTCGCAGTGGCTACGGTCGTGATTTTCAAGTAGTCGAACTTCACAGGTTTGCGGATGGTGCGCTTGATTTGGGCTTCGAGGAAATCGGCCTCGTGGAGGTTTTTGCCGCCTTCATCCGTGTCGTTTTTCCACAGGGTCGGGAAGGTGCGCTCGATGTCCATCGGCAGCAGTCCAGCGAAAATGGCATTGCGGCTGTACTGCGTGGCCGTCGGCAGAATGCTGTAAAAATAGTCCTCCTCCTCCACCCGGAACAGTTCTGAAATGATGGGTTCGATGACTTTCCACTGGTCGAAACGCAGGTTGTCGAGCAACAGCATGACCGTCGGGCGCTCGTCGCTGATATGCGGGAAAATCTTGCGCCGCATCAGGTTGTGCGACATGACCGGGGCTTCGGCGTTGTCGTTGATCCAGTTTTCATAGTTCTTGGCGACGTAGCGGCAGAACTCCGAGTTGGCTTCGCTTTTTTGCGTGGAGAGGATGTCGCTCATCGCCACCGACTCCGAGTGGTCGATTTTTATCTCCCAATTGATGAGCTTGCGGTACACCTCCACCCACTCCTCGAACTTCGGCCCGCTGTTGATTTGCATGGACAACTGGCGGAAATCCTGCTGGTAGTCGGAGGTCGTTTTTTCCCGCACGAGGCGCTTGTTGTCGATGATTTTTTTCAGCGTCAGCAAAATCTGGTTGGGGTTCACCGGCTTGATGAGGTAATCGGAAATCTGCGAGCCGATGGCCTCCTCCATGATGTGCTCCGCCTCGTTTTTCGTAATCATCACCACCGGCAGCAACGGGTTGTTTTCCTTGATTTTTGCAAGCGTCTCCAGCCCGGTGAGGCCGGGCATACTTTCATCCAAAAACACCACGTCGAAATCCTTCGCCGTATCGCACTCTTCGAGCGCATCGTGGCCGTTGGTGACGGTCACTACGTCGTAGCCTTTTTTTTCCAAAAACAGCAATTGGGGTTTGAGCAAGTCGATTTCGTCATCTGCCCAGAGGATTTTGATTTTGTCCATAAAACTGTGGTTTACAAAGGTTTGAATATGCGTGTGGAAAATTTGTGTTACCGAAACAGCAGCGGTGCGTCCCAATGGCTCCTGTATGGCCCGTCAAAATTACCATTTTGAAAAGCCCCAACAAGTATCCCGTCAAAGCGTATTTCTGTTAAAAACTATGAACACAGAAGCCCGGCGGCATTTTGCTTCCGGGCTTCCTTTTTTCCTGAACGATGGGCCTCGAAGGTTTAGTATGAACACCGTCCGGCGGTCTAACGTTGATTCAGCCAAATCTTTTTTATCGCCGCCGGTTCGCCGTTTTCGTACACCGCCACAAAGTAAACGCCTGCCGAAAGCTGCTGTAAACCGAAGTTGGTTTCCTGCTTTTCACCGCCACTCACGGGCAAATTTTGCGAAGCAAGCACCCTGCCTTCGTTGGACAAAAGATTGATTTTCAAAACATGGCCCGGCTTGAAACCCCCGAAGCCCAACCGAAGCGAACGGTGGCTGCTGTCGGGGAATGCTTCGAACCAGCGGGCATCTTTCGTTTCTTTCGCACCGTCAATGCCTGCGTAAACATGCGTCATCCAGAACATGCCGCCATCGGGCAGCAGGTTGTTGTCGAAGTCGAAAAACGTGGCATGCTCCTGGTGCGAGCCTTGCCCCCACTGCGTCCAGCAGGGGGAACTTACCCACGCAGGTTCCCAGTAAATCACGCCCGTAGCGCCCCGGTTGATGACCTCCTGCGTCATGTCGATGAGCCACTGTTTCTGGTTTTGCGGACTGGCGGGGGAGTAACCGGGGTGGGTTTCGCTGATGATGTTCCCGGCGTTGTCGTTGCCCTGCGTCGTCCAGATGTAGCCCGTTTCAAACACCATCACCTCCTTGCCGGGGTAGGTCTGCTTGAGTTGGGCGACCACGTTGCCTGCATCGACGATGTCCGTCGGCTTGTGCCAGGCCCAGTAGTACGACAGGCCGATGACATCGAAATCCGTCACGCCATTGCTCCAAAAACCCTGCATCAGCCAGCCGGTGTCGGCGGGGCCTGCCACGTGCAGCGCCACTTTGACGGGTTTCCCGGTCGAGGTTTCCACGTCCCGCACGGCCTCGATGGCCCGCTTGAACAACTGGCTGTTGCGGTTCCAGTCGAGCACCCAGCCGCTGGCATCGTCCTGCGGGGAGAGCAGGATGCCCTTGTTGGTTTCGTTGCCGATTTGCACCATGTCGGGCAGCAGGCCGTCGGCATTGAGCGACAGCAGAGTTTGGGAAATATAATTGTAGAGCGAATCCTTGAGCAGCGGCAGGTTGTTCACCACGCCCTCCCAGGCGGCGGGCACCCGCTGCTTGGAGGGGTCGGCCCAGTTGTCGGAGAGGTGGAAGTCGAGCAGCACCTGCATCCCGGCGGCCTTGGCCCGCAGGATGCTTTTGCGCACATCGGCCAGGTCGGAGTAGCGGTGGCCGGCGTTCAGGTTGTCGTACCACGAGGGGGTGTGCCAGAGCCGCAGCCGCACGAGGCCGCAGTTGTGGTCGGCGAACATCTCGTAGGGGTCTTTGGCCGTGCCGTTTTCGTGATAGACCACACCGCAGTCCTCCATCTCATTGACGTAGGAGAGGTCGGCACCGAAGAGGAAGGATTGGGCGCTCGTTTTTTGTGTGAAAAGACAGCACACGAGCACGAACAGCGGGAAGTGGTTGATTTTCATGGACGAGGATTTTCTGGGGGAAAGATAGGAAGGTTTTGGGGAGAAGCGGAACGTTGAGTGTTTGCACGTCAGGGAATGCGCCACAAAGCGCAGGGGGAGGTTACGAACTTCTCTTGTGCATTACTTGAGGAAATCAGGAAGCGCCGGGAAGCGAAACAGGGCGGGGTGGGGCCTCGCAGAGGGTGGATGATTTTAGACAAAAAAACGGCCTCTGATGGGAGGCCGTTTTTTTCATTATTACAATCTCTATCTATTTAACAAAAGTGCTGACATTTAAAAGTCAGATTGTTAAAGGATAATTTGATGGAATAAGGAAAAGAAAGGGTCGACAATTTTAGAAACAGCTTTTCCAAATGTTGTTTTTTCATAATCTTCATCACCCACCTCATCTTCTTGGAATTCTTCCAATTTTTCTCTATCAATTACAAAGATTACTACCTTTTTTTTGTACTCTTCAGGACTGTTGTCTCCTTTTTTTGTGAGGTATAATTTGTCTTCTTCTTGCTTCGCTATCAAGGGAACCTTCTTCCCTTTTTGGTTCTTGATGACTAGAGTTGTGGCTTCCATCTTCCTGGGTTTTAATGAAGAAATAATTTTTAATTAAGTCGTAAACACCATCTGCAACGCCTCTTACGAGGGCAACATCGTACTTCTCTTCAAAAATCTCGCCTTTATCCAATTTGCAATCAATGCACAAAAACCCTACAACATGAAATTCAGTTACGTTTTCGGGTTCCATCGGAGTAAGTGCGACAATTAACTCACTCTTGTACTCGAGAGGCCATTTATCTCTTCGGATAGTAACATCTCTCTTCGCATCATCTGGTAAAGCCGGGTAAACGTCGAAACTTGAGTTATCGTATTCTCCGTATCCAGGCAAATCGTTACACAAGAAATACAACTGGTCTTTTTTGTCAGAATAAAAGTTGGATAATATTCGCTGATAACCAGTATTCCTTGCGATTGTATGTATGGGTTCTACTCTGTTTGTGTACCTGCTTCTTGTATTCTCATTCCTGCACAATGTAAAAACTTCGGATTGAAAATTCAGGTCTGAGTAACATTGGGAAAATACTTTTATTGAAACTCCACACTTGGATTTTGTTTTCTTTTCATAAATCGCAGAAAGATTATCGCAGAATGCTTCAAGGACATCTTTCACTTCCTTTTTCTCTAATGTTTTCTTTTTTCTTAGTGAATGAAGTTTGGAAAAACTTTGGCTAAGTAAAACAATAGCATTACCGTAAATGCTTTCTCTTCTTAGAAGAATGTATTTACGCCAACTTTCAATAAAGAAAAATCTAAGAAATAAGAGCAGAAATAGGGAAAATGCCAATACAAAAAAAGCGAGCAAGATCCTGACAAATGGGTATTTTTCAAAAACATTAGTTTTGAAACTCCATAATGAGCCGAAAGCTCCCCCTACGTAGGTGATCCACCACTTTAGCACCAGTCTAAAGTTAGACCAGGCTAACCCAAGTGCTTTGCCGGATACTTCGAAAAATATTTTTCTTAAAGTTCCCAATCTTTTTGAGGTATGACGGATTTAGTAGTCAGTCTTTGAAAAGATGTTGACAGGATTCCTCAATCCCAACTTGTTGCCGTTTTTGTGATTGAAAACTTCAGGAGGTTACCCCTCAGTTTAAGTATTCTCGTAGTATCAAAACAAAAAAAGAAATTGAAGGAAAGAAAACAAAATTTAACAAAAGAAATTCCCTTCTCAAATCTGTTAAATTGCGCTAACAAAAATTTAATGCTAATCCTATCGCAAAGATAACATTGTGAGTTATTTATGCAAGAGGCAGACTAATTTCAGAAAAAATTTGTAGCACACAATTTATACTTGAACCGATTAGATTTCCGTTTGTACCGACCTATCAAACTAAATATTGGAGCCGGTGTGTAAGCCTCTACTTACACACCGGCTCCAATATCAAACTCACACCTCCTTCCTCAGCACCTCCAGTGGAAAAACTTCTCAAACCTCTCCCAACTTCCAATCAAACGGCCTGTTTTTCAGCGATTCCAGTTTCTCCCTGAACTTGTGGTCGATGAGTTGCCTTTGCAGCGAGATGCGGGCGTTGGTCAGGTGCAGGCCGGTGTCGGTTTCGTATTTCAGCTTGTTTTTCACCTCGCTGGCCAGCAGGGTGGTTTTTTCGAGGTTGGCCATTTCGAACACATGCTCGTACTCGTGCAGCACGTAGTCGTAGGGGCTGCGGTACGAGATGAGCTTGACCATGATGGGGGCCGTTTCGATGGCCACGAAGAGCAGCATGATGAAAATGCCGGCGTAGAAAATGGCCCGGCTGGCTGCCGAGAGCCGGGAGAGTGCCTCCATGCGAGCGGCCATGCCGTCGTATTCGGTGCGGGCGAGGGAGGCGATTCCGGCCTGCACGGTCGAGTCGAGCGCCACGACGGCCCGTTCCTTCTGCCGGATGAGCGGCAGGGCGGTGGCCAGCAGGCTGTCGAGTTCGGCCTGTGCCTTGTCGGCTTCGGCCTTTTTGGCCCGGTAGATGGGGCCGAGGTTTTTCTTGCCGGAGCCGCCGGTGCCGTCGGCCTCCTGCACGGCCATGCGGGTGAGGGTGTCGCGGGCGGCGGTTTTGTCGGTGATTTCGTTTTTCAGTGCGGCAATCTGCTGGCGCTGCTCGTCGATTTGCACCTGGAAGCGCTCCTTCAGGTGGTCTTCCTGTTTTTTGAATACCTCCTGCTCCATCGTGACGAGTTCGGCCTTGATTTCTTTTTCAAAAATCTTCAATTCCAGCGGCTTGGAGATGACGAGTGCCAGCAGCACGGCCATCACGAGGCGGGGCAGGGCCACGAATGCATCGCGCCACCACTTGCCGTTGCTTTTCATGCTCATCACGATGTAGCGGTCGAGGTTGAAAATCATCACCCCCCACACGAGGCCGAAGGCGATGGCCATGAAGTAGCTGTCGAACACGGTGTACAGCGCATAGCCCGACGAGAAGAAGGCCAGCACGCCGGTGAAAAACACGGTGGCACCGATGCCCATGTACTTGTTGATGTCGGAAGGGGATTTTTCCAGCATGGCCATGTCCACGCCGGAGCAGAACAGGAAGAATTTTTTCATTTTGTGCATGATGACAAATATTTTCGGGTGAAGCTGGCGCTTTGGGTGGTTAGCCTGTTGGCGTATTGGGGGCTAACGCGCCAAATTGCCAGCACGCCAATGCGCCAAGTAACTTCAAAACACGCCCGATTATTTGAGCGGCAGGATTTTATTCGATGAAAAGAAAGGCAGGCGGGACGAGCAGCCGCCACAGTCGGCGGGCAGGGGGAAATGAACGACGAAGATTTTCGTAAATGCGGCTACTCCACGATTTTCAACACGGTGCGGAAGGCCACGAACTTGCCCCCGAACCGCTCGGCATGTTTGGCCTGGAGGGCGGGGGCTTCTTCGCCCTGGTAGCGGCGCAGTGCCTCGATGTTTTTGCAAAAATACTGCACGGCGTAGGTGATGCCGTCCTCGTCGGCGGGCGGGTCGAGCAGGCGCACCAGGAGGTGCTTGGTGAAAAAGCCGGTGGCCATCACGTCAGGGATGTGTTCGGTGCGCATCCAGTCGAGCCACGCCTCGTGGATGCTGCGGTCTATTTTGACGGTGACGTTGTAGAGAATCATTTTTCTGAACGATGAACTTTGAACGATGAACGGTTTGGATGGGTGCGACCCGCAAAATTCACTTTTCGGTGGTCACATTCGACACTTATTTCTCTCTTTTATGCTGAAAAAAGCCAAAATTGCGTGACGTGGGTACGGTTGTTCCGGTCTGTGCGTTTGACAAAAAATATGCAAATCCATTTTTCGATGAAAAATATGCTACTGCCTGTGTTGTTTTTCGTGCTGCCTTTCTTTGTGAAAGCGCAGTACCTGACGGCCATTTCGTCCCGCTACGACGACAGCTTCATCGAGTGGCGGTTTTACGCCGAAAACGAGGCAGCGGAAGAGGAGGAAGGCGAACTGAAAATCCGCTGGCAAATCCGGGAAGACGACTGGTCGGAGTGGGACTACCGCATCGGCGAGGTGTTCGGCACCATCAAAATGAAGTGGAAGGACAACCCCGAAGAGTGGGAACTGCGCGGCAACAACCTCATCGTGAGCGCCCGCACCCTGTGGCCACGGGACTTTCGGGAGTGGCGCATCTCCGACGGCACCACGTCCGTCACCCTCAAATCCAAGTGGACCAACCAAGCGGACGAGTGGCTGCTGCGCGACACCGACTCCGGCAACTTCTCCATGTACACCAACTACGAGCGTGACCCCCGCGACTGGGTCATCGTGGACGAACTGAACGACGAGGTTTCTTTTGAAATGAAATTGATGATGATGTTCATTGTGGTGTTCAACAGCACGCCGAGGCAGTAATTGAGGTATGAGGTCGGAGGTATGAGGTATGTGTCGAAGGGAGCCTATTTTTTGGCCATGTTTTGTTTTTTGGTGAGGATGATGGAGGTGATGATTTTGTCGAGTTCGAGGGCATCGGTGGAAATTGATTCAAATTCAGATTCAGTCAGATATCCTGTTGCAAACAATAACTCTATCCAGTATTGACTTTCCCCACATTCTTTCAGACTGATGCCCAATTTATGCACGAAATCAGGGCCGCTTTCGCCCCTGTAATCTTCCCGGATATTTGCCCCAATCGAAGTTCCGGCATCCTGCAATTGGCTGCTCATGGAATATTCTTTTTTCTCTTGGGCCAGGTATTGCCTCAGTTTTACTACTCTGATGGCGAAAGCAAAACTCTTCTCTTTCACTATCTTCCCACTTGCTGAATTAGCAGCCTTTTCGCCCAGTTGCTGTGAGCGCAAATGCTTGATTTTGTTCAGTTTGTCATCCAAATTCATAGCGATAAATTGAAAAAAAACGCCTTCCCTGAAAATACCTCAAACCTCCATACCTCATACCTCATACCTCCCTCACATAATACGCTTCGCAACCGCAATGCCCGGTGCTTCCCATCGGCGAGCAGATTTTTTCAAAACCCATTTTCTGGTAGAGCCGGTTGGCCTGTTCCATGCGGCTGACGGTTTCGAGGTAGCAGCGGTGGTAGCCGAGTTCCCTGGCTTTTTCGAGGCAGGTGGCGACCATTTTTTGGCCGAAGCCATGCCCCCGCAGTGCTGGGTAGAAGTACATTTTTTTGAGTTCGCAGGTGCCGCCGTCGCTGCCTGCAAGTGGGCCGATGCCGCCGCAACCGAGCACTTCGGGGCTGCCGGTGCGGGTGATGACGAAGAACGCAGCCCGGCCGTGGTGGTAGGCTTCGTACATGTTGTCCACTTCGGGGTCGAGGATGGAGTAGCCTTCGCCGACGCAGCCGAATTCGGTCATCACGGTGCGGATGAGGCGGGCGGTTTGCCCGTTGTCTTCGGGCCGGATGGGGCGGAGGGTGAAATCGGTGGCAGTGGCAGTAGTCGGGTGGTTCATCTTCAAAAAAGTTTTTTTGTTGAAAAATGGCGCACAAAGCGCAACTTTGCCCACAAATTTCATCAAAATCTCCAACACATCATGCAGGAATTGACACTCGCCCAAGCCAACGGTTTCTTCGAAAATCAACTCGATGGTTTGCTCAAAAAACTCACGCCCGACCTCCAGCCGTTGTGGGGACAGATGTCGCCCCAACATGCCATCGAGCATCTGTCGCTGATTTTCAGGGCATCGGCGGGCAAGTGGCCGGTGCCGGTGGCGACGCCTGCCGAGAAGCTGCCGAAGTACCGGATGTTCGTTTATTCGAACATGGCCATCAGCCGGAATTTCAAAAATGCCCTGATGGACCCTGAAAAGTTGCCGCCCCTGAAATTCCCCGACCTCGAAACAGCCATCGGGGTTTTCTGGAAATCGTGGGCGGAATTCCAAGAATTTTTTACCCAAAACCCCGAAGCCGTGACCAACCACGTCACGTTCGGCCCGCTGTCAGGCAACGAGTGGCGGCTGTCTCACTTCAAACATGTGGTACACCACTTGGCGCAGTTCGGTGTGACCACCCTCGAATCGCACGGCCTGGAAATGCCGCCGCCGAGATAGATTTTAGAACACAAGCCATTCGGGGAAACAACGCCTCAACCTGCATTTTTTACCCCTCACGGGAAATGGTTTCGGCTGTTCGGGTTTTTCACGGAATTTTGCGGCACAACCGGAAACATTTCCCTGCTCGTGTGTTTTCTGGAAAACCTCTCGCATGAAAATAAAAAAACGCTACGCCATCGCAGCCGTGCTCTGTTCTGGCCTGTTCATCACCTGCCAGATGGAGTTCATGAAATTCAGGAAAAACGACGAAACACAGCGGGCGTTCCTGCTCGAGCGAGGGCAGGCAGCGGTCATTTTCGACAGCATCGAGGCAGAGGGGCGTACCCTCCACCTCACCCGATCCGGGGTGGACGGGCTGCCGCTGGTGCTGCTCGTGCATGGGTCGCCCGGCTCGTCGGATGCCATGCTGGACTACTTAGCCGACACCAACCTGACCCGACAGGCGCTCGTCATCGCTGTGGACAGGCCCGGCTTCGGCTACTCCGGTTTCGGGGAAACGGAGCGTTCGCTCAAGCAGCAGGCCCGGATGCTGAAACCTCTGCTCGAAAAGTTCCGCACCGGCAAAGCGGTACTGGTCGGGCACAGCTACGGTGGCCCGCTCATCGCCCGCATGGCGATGGATTTCCCGGAACTGGTGGACGGCCTCGTAATCGTGGCAGGTTCCATCGACCCGGCGCTGGAGCCAAAGTACTGGCTGGCACGTCCGTTCGACTGGTGGGGCCTCCGTTGGATGGTGCCGCCCGCTTTCCGGGTGAGCAACCAGGAGATTTTGCCCCTGAAAAAAGAGTTGGAGGGAATGCTGCCGCTCTGGGGAAAAATCACCTGCCCGGTGACGGTGGTGCAGGGCACGAAGGATGACCTGGTGCCTGCGGGCAATGCCGGTTTTGCCAAAAAAATGTTGACCAACAGCCGCCTGGTGGGCATCGAAATGCTGGAAGGCGGCGGCCATTTCATCATGTGGACGGAAGAAAAATTGATTGCCCAAAAAATACTTGACCTGCTTGCGCACAAAGCTGAAACTGTAAAATGACGAAAGCTGTCACTGCCAACCCGAGACTTACGGCCGCAGCGGACTTGAAAAAATGCTGCAATCCATGCCCGTTCAGCAGGCGTACAAAGAAAGATTCCTGGTAAAATCGGGTCAACATTTCACCTACGTCCCAATAACTGACATCTGCTGTTTTTTTCACGGCGGATGGCATGGCCTTTGTGCAAAGCAGCGATGGGTAAAAAACACAGCTTTCCTGGATACCTGCATTCTCTTGGTAAAAAAACAAGGAGGTGCTGAACTAAAACGTGTGTTCAAACATATCATAAAAAGACTTTGCTTATTCCAAAAAAACGAACACCTCTGAGGAAGCGCTTTTGCCTACTATTTTATTGAAAAATCCACACACGCCATGAAAACGAATCTGAAATCTCCCAACTCTGACGAAGCCATCGCTTTCATCCTTTTTATTTTATGCTGCGTACTTTCCTTTTTCCAACATCCTGCTGCTGACATCACCTTCACGTTGTCGAATTGAACCGGAGCAAGCTCACAGCAATTTGCAGGATATATTTTTTCTATTCTTGTAATTCCATTTTTTAAAATACATCAAAAATGGTACTGCCCCTTGTGGTGTGGCTACTAATTTTGACCCGTTGCGGGAAGTATGCCCCGACATTTAACCGATAGTCAAAAATTTTGAAAATACAAGTCTGAAGGCCATGTGCTTTGGGGCTTAATTAAAGAGCAGTTTTTGGGATGGCCTCTCTCCGCCTCGTCGGAGGGGGGCTCCTTTTTTCGGGGATATTGTCATCGGTTTTGATAGCTTTGGCAAAACTGTGAAAGCGCAAACCCAATGATAAAAACGCTTAAAAACTGCCGTGTATCGCTGTCCATTTTCATCCCGGCCGCCTTAGCTGTCCTGCTAACCAACCCGGCGGGCAACTTTCCCCTGAACGATGATTGGCAATATGCCTACCCTGTCAAAACGCTCGTCGAGCAAAACCTGCTGGAATTCAAGGGCATTTTTGCGCCCAATATTTTGCTTCAAATCGGCTGGGGCTACCTGTTTTGCAAGTTGGGCGGCGGGTTCGGTTTCACCTGGCTGCGACTTTCCACCCTGGCGGCTGCCGTCATTGCCATGCTCGCTTTTTATCGGTTGGGAAGGAAGTCGGGCATCGGAAATAGTGCATTGAATTTCAGTGCTAACATGCTGATTTTCAATCCGTTGTTCTACTCGCTGGCTTTCACTTTCATGTCCGATGTAC
>JACRAN010000145.1 GCA_016234735.1 Bacteroidota bacterium
AGGGTTTTCTCGACATGGACGAAACCGGCTACCTCATCACCCTGCCCGGCTCCACCCGTACGAAGGTTCCGGGCGTGTTTGCCAGTGGCGATGCGCAGGACCGGATTTATCGCCAGGCCGTCACTGCTGCTGGCACGGGTTGCATGGCGGCACTCGATGCGGAGCGGTACATGGTAGAGGAAGAATTAGCCTGATGACGGTCGGCCAGTGTTCTGCAAGTAGTATCTCACCCCTAGCACCCCGCCTACGATATGCACTTCCGTCACCGGCTGCCCGTCATACTTCCACACGATGTCCACCATGTCCTCCATCGTGTACTCCCAACCCTCCTCCAATCACTTGTATTTCGGCTTACGAGGGTAAGCATATTGACAAGGGCGGTAGGGGCAGCAATGCGGACAAGGGGTTCAAGACGCAGACAAAAGAACCGTTCAGCGTCCTGATACAGCCTCTCTTCTTCAGTCCTCCGCTCGTCGAAGTTTGCAACTTCGACTCCACGCTATCACTGCTTGTTGTAAGTTAAGCCCCCTCCCCTACTTCAATACTCCCCTCGCACCCGGCGGCTTGATGAGTTTGCCGATTTCGTTGGCGAGGCGCACGATGGTTTCCGCGTGTTGCGTTTCAATGATTTGGGTTTTGGTCAGGATGAAATCGAGGAAGTGGCGGGCTTCGAGGTTGTCGAACTGCATGGAGTACTCGAAGTAGAAGCCGAGGTCTTCGAGGGGCATGCAGTGGGTGAAGACGTACTTTTCTTTCCACAGGTCGTAGAAGACGATGAAGCGGGGCCGGGGGAATACGTTGCAGAAGAGAGTGAGAAACAGCGGGGCTTCGAGGAAGCGCTCGTTGTGGTAGCCGAAGATATTGGCTTCGTAGGCCGGATAAAAGAGCATTTGCACCGGGATGCCCGACTGGACGAGCGCCTGGGCAACCCTGTTCAAACGGGCGGACAGCAGGTTGACCGGCACTTCCTCCACCGAATACCGGGTGTAAGGTTCCCAACTTTCAAACTTCAAGTCGAAAAACTCCACTTCGGCGGGTTTTCCCATCCGCAGTTTGTAATCGAAACGGGCTACCCCCGGCACGACGTAGCCGGGGTAAAAGTACCGGAAGCCGTGGTCGATGCCGTACTGGATTTCTTCGAGCATGGTGTAGATACCAAGGCTGAGGCTGCTGTACGATGGGTCGAACACGCCTTTGATACTGGCCAGGCTGGTGGTGCCGAGGTCGAAAAAACTGAACGCTACCAAGCGTTCGTCGTCGTACACGGCTATTTCCTGCATGTTGTAGATGTTGCTTTCCTGGCCGTCGAGCAGGCTGTCTTTCAGGGTGGCGGAGATGCTGCCTTTGAAGTTTTCCCGGTACCGCTGGAAGAGGTCTTCTTTTTCCTCGTCAATGATGCCCCGGCGCACGACGGTACAGAAGCGGCGGCGGTTTTGTTCCAGTATTTTGCGAAGGCCCTTTCGGAACTGGTAGCCGGTCAGGGGCAACCGCAACCAGACCGGCGAGTACAGGTTGTCGTCGAAAAACAGGAAATGGCAGGTGAAAATGCTCTGCCCCATGCGGTACCACGCCCGTTCGAGGTAGTAGTCAAGTTCAGGCCCGGTGAGGGAGGTTGGGAAATGTTTCTCGGTAAACATTGGAACAGTTGCCAGTTAGCGCCAGAGGGCGTAATTTTGGCCGCTCTTTTCTTTTATGGTTGTGAGACGGAAGGACGGAGGGATTGGAAAAAAATCTCCTGATTTGCGGCTCACGCCTTAATTAATGCACAAAAAACGATTTTTATGAAGATGTTGAATACCATTTGTTTTCTTTTTTTGCTGGCAATGCCGATTTTGACATTTGCACAACAAACCGCCCAACCAACTGCCCAACAACCTACCCGTACGCCTTCGCCGGAGGAGTTGCTGGAAATGCGGAAGGCGGAGATTGCCAATTTCAAAAACTACGTGTTCCGGTTTGAAACGGCCTGGGCGGAGAACGACCTGCAAAGCATGTCCGACATCCGGGCAGAGTTGGTGAAGCTGATGGAGAAGGAAATCAAACAAACCGAGGAGAAGGCCCTCGTCACCGAAAATTTGAAGGCATTGGTGGAGACGCAAAAAGGAAAGTTGGCGAAGCTGAAAAGCAATAAACTTACCACTGCCAGCGATTCCGACGGGAAAGCCGGCAACGATGCAGCCAAAGTCCTGTATGATTTCATCACCATGATGGAACAGTGAGGATTTGAGGGCTTGAGGGCTTGAGGGCTTGAGGGTCTGAGGGCTTGAGAAATTGAGGACCACATATTTTTGAGGTATTTTCTTTTCTCAAACCCTCAGACCCTCAGACCCTCAAGCCCTCAAGCCCTCAAGCCCTCAAGCTCCCAAACCCTCCCGCCTTGACATCGAAATACCGACAGACCCTCGACTATCTCTTCACCCAGTTGCCGATGTTCCAGCGCATCGGCCCGGCGGCGTTTAAAAAAGACCTGACCAACACCCTGGCGCTTTGTGCCCACTTGGGCCAGCCGCAGGCGAAGTTTCCATCCATCCACATTGCAGGCACGAACGGCAAAGGCTCGACGGCGTACCTGCTGGCGGCCATCTTCACCGCAGCAGGCTACCGGACGGGGCTGTACACTTCGCCGCACTACCGGGACTTCCGGGAGCGCATCAAAATCGACGGGCAAATGGTGCCGAAGCAGGCGGTAATTGATTTTGTCAAAAGGCACCGGGACTTTGCCGATGAGGTGAAGCCGTCTTTTTTTGAGTGGTCAGTCGCGCTGGCGTTCGATTATTTTGCTGCGCAACGGGTGGACATCGCCATCATCGAAACGGGCCTGGGCGGGCGGCTCGACTCCACCAACGTCATCAGGCCGCTCGTGAGCGTCATCACCAACATCGGTTTCGACCACCAGCAGTTTTTGGGGGATACCCTTCCGCTCATCGCCGGAGAGAAAGCGGGCATCATCAAGCCCGGCGTACCTGTCGTTATCGGCGAGACCCACCCGGAGACGAAGGCCGTTTTTCTGGAAAAAGCAAAACGGGAAAGCAGCCCGATTGTGTTTGCCGATGAACATTTCGTGGCTTTGCCCCAGCGGCAAGACGATACACATGTGGTTTACCGGGTTTTGAAAGATAAAAAAACAGTTTTTGAAAACCTTGCGCTCAACCACCTCGCCGACTACCAGCAAAAAAACCTCTGCACGGTGCTGCAAACGATGGAGGTGGTAGCTCCGAATTTTGTACAACTCCGAGACCCGGAAAGATTGGAGGAGGCCATTCGGCACGGCTTGTTTCACCTGAAAAAGCTCACCGGCTTCCTCGGTCGGTGGGAGTTCATCGGCCAGCGGCCCCGCATCCTCTGCGACAGTGCCCACAACGAGGACGGCATCCGTCTGGCGATGGCCGGACTGGAACGGATTCCCTTCAAAAAACTCCACTTTGTCTTTGGCATGGTCAGCGACAAATCACCGGACAAGGTGCTGTCCATGTTGCCTGCCCATGCCCGGTTTTACTTTGCGAAGGCCAACATCCCACGAGGCTTAGACGCAAAAACCTTGCAGGAGACTGCGGCCAAATTTGGCCTGAAGGGCAAAGCCTACACCTCCGTTCGTCGGGCGCTCGCTGCCGCCCGACGTGCCGCCGGGCCGGACGATTTGATATTCGTCGGGGGCAGCATTTTTGTGGTGGCGGAGGTAGTTTGAAGGATTTACGATTGACCGATTTACGATTGTTTCGGACGGTTGGGTATCAAAATGGTGGCTCATGCCGCTCTTAGGTGAAAAAAGCAAAACGCTTGAGAGGGCGGGTTATTCATCCCGTCAGTTCTGAATCCACCCGATTTGAATTCGTACCAGCGGGTTGAATAACCCGCCCTCTCAAAGTGAATACCTTGGCTTCACTTAAAACCGACATGAGCCAAAATAGCAAGTTACGAGACAGGTCCGACAGAAATACACGGTAGGCATTGGTTTCTCTGTATTTTTGCTCTCCGATAATTCCATCAATTTTTTTTTATGATGTTGTCAGCTACTCGATTGCCTGTTATTTTACTACTCTTTTTGCCACTCTTTGTTTTTGCCCAACAAAAAGAATGTGTGTTCATCGACTGGTCGAAACATTACGGTGGCAGTAAATCCGACGGTGCCAATGACATGCAGCGCACGGCGGACGGCGGTTTTATCCTCGCCGGTTACGCCCGCTCGCAAGACCAGGACCTCACCCAAAACTTCGGCGAGGCCGACTACTGGGTAGTGAAACTCGACTCGCTCGGCGAACTGGAGTGGCAGCGCAACTACGGCGGCAGCGACAACGACATCGCATCGGCGGTGCTGCAAACCCCCGACGGCGGCTACATCGTGGCGGGCGGTTCGGTTTCCTTCGACGGGCAAGTGACAGGGAATCATGGCGTGGAGGATGTCTGGATGCTGCGCATCGACCCCGTGGGCAACATCGTTTGGAAAAAAACCTACGGCGGCAGCCAGAACGACCGGGCAGAGAGCATTCAGCCTACTGCCGACGGCGGCTACATCGTGGCGGGCTACTCGCAATCCGATGATGGTGACCTGACTGAAAATGAAGGCGATTTTGACTACTGGGTTTTTAAAATCAATGCCACCGGCGCACTGCAATGGCAACGGAACCTCGGCGGCAGCCTGGCCGATTACGCCTTCGATGCCGTGCAAACTTCGGACGGTGGGTTTCTGGTCGCTGGCTCCTCGTTTTCCAACGACGGAGACGTGGGCGGCAACGCCGGGTTTTACGATTATTGGATTGTCAAATTGGACGTGGCCGGCAATTTTGTTTGGGAAAAAAACTTCGGCGGCGTTGGTGAAGAACGGGCCTACGGCATTGCGCTGACCCCCACCGGGGCCGTCATCGCAGGCACCAGCAACTCCGCCAGTGGCAACCTGCCCGCCAACAACGGCAGCTACGACTACTGGGCCATGAAAATTTCGCCGACAGGCGGCCTCGTCTGGAGCCGCAACCTCGGCGGCTCCACGGAAGACCGTGCGTTTGCCATCACGCCCACTTCCACCGGCGGTGTGCTGGTGGGCGGGCTTTCGGCTTCCTCCAACTTCGACGTGGGCGGAAACCACGGCAGCAGGGATGCCTGGCTCGTCAATTTGGACGAGAACGGACAAACCATTTGGGAGAAAAACTTTGGCGGCAGCCTCGACGACCGTTTTTTTGCCCTGCTCGAACTGGCCGGGGGCGGCTACGCCTGTGCCGGTTATTCCACCTCCAACGACATCGACCTCGATGGCAACAACGGCGAGCAGGACCTCTGGGTGGTGCGCCTCTCGCCCGATTCCATCGAAATCGACTTGGGGAACGACACGATACTCTGCGCCGGGCAGGGCCTCATCCTCGACGTGGAGCAGGCCAATGTCAACTACCTCTGGCCGGACGGTTCCACGCTGCCAGTTTTCCTCGTGAGCAGCCCCGGCGAGTACTGGGTGGAAATCGACAAACAAGGCTGCAAAAGCCGGGACTCGGTGCTGGTGGATTACGTCTCCGAAACCCCCGTGAGCCTCGGCAACGACACCACGCTCTGCGCCGGTGAAACCCTCGTGCTCGACCCCGGCATACCAGGTGCCGATGTTTTTTGGGAAAACGGCAGCACCGCCGCCACCCTGCCCGTGCAACAGCCCGGCAGTTTTTGGGTGGAGGTGAGCAGGGATGGCTGTGAGTACCGTGACACCATCGAAGTTGATTTCACGACGGTCCCGTTCGACCTCGGCGACGACCGTTTTTTGTGTGCGGGGCAAACGGTTTTGCTCGACGTGACTCTGCCCGGAGCGACCTACCTCTGGCAAGATGGTTCGACGGAAGCCAGATTCACCGTCGCATCGCCTGGCACAGTGTGGGCCGAGGTGACGCAGGGCGGATGCAACCGCACGGACACCCTCATTGCCATTTACCAGCCTGGGCCTGAAAATGTTCTGCCGGATTATAGTTTCATCTGCGAAGGCGAGGGGATTTGGTTGAACGCAAGTTTTGAGAGAGCGGAATACCTATGGCAGGATGGCTCCACCGAACCTAATTTCAAAGCAGTGATGCCCGGCGGGTACAGTGTGCAAGTGACCGTAAACGGCTGCGTTTTTGAGGATGAAGTGTCGCTGCGGCCTTGCGAGGCTTGCCTGTACGTACCCAATGTTTTTTCACCGAACGGCGACGGCTTCAACGACGAGTTCCGGGGCTTCCCCGGTTGCGATATTTCCAATTTTGAAATGCGGGTTTTCGACCGCTGGGGCAACATTGTTTTTGAAAATGGGAATCCCGAAGCGGGCTGGGACGGAGAATATTTGGACAAAAAAGCAACGGTGGGCGTGTACGCCTACCGGATAGATTTCGACTACCTCAACAACGGTCAGACGGAACACCAGACGAGGTTGGGAACGGTGTCGTTGCTGCGGTAATCCCGACAAGTCCCAACAAAAAAAGAGGCAACTACGAAATCGTAATTGCCTCTTTTTCAATCTTTTATCAGGAAACTGATTAGCGCACAGCCACCAATTTCACTTTCAGGTCGAACTCATCGTAAATGGTTTTGTCGCCCAGGCCATCGAAGAAGCTGCCGGAGCCATAGCGAACGTCGAAGTCGGAACGGTCGATTTTCATATCGCCTGTGGCGATGATTTTACCGCCGTCGGCTTCCGTCAGGTTGGCATCGAATTTCACTTCTTTGGTCGTCTGCTTGATGGTCAGGTTGCCGGTGATTTTGTACTCGCCCGGTTTACCCCTGGGTACCACCTTCGTGATGACAAACTTAGCCATCGGGTATTTAGCCACCCCAAAGAAATCATCGGATTTCAGGTGACCTTCCAGTTTGCCGGCCATGTCGCCTTGCATATCGGTATTTTTGATGGTAGTCATGTCGATATCAAAAGAACCGCCGGAGAAGAAACCCTGGTCGTTGTATTCCAGTGAACCGGACTTGATGTTGACGACACCGGAATGTTCACCGGTAACTTTGTAAGCTTTCCATTGAATGTTGCTGTTCATAGTATCCACCCGGAGAGTGGATTTGGGCGGATTGGTCGTAAATGAAAGGCCTGCGAGGGCCACAACGCCTAAAATGAATGCGAGAAGTGAGGACGATTTTTTCATGAATTAATACGTTTTAATGATGAAAGATAAATTGTATGTAGCTACATACATGCCAGAGAACGCTGTTGCACCTTGATGGTTGAGTCGGTTTTTCTTAAAATTTTCCTAAAAAAATCACCCTCGCAGTTTATCAAGCAGCCCGTTCAGGGCACGGGCTTCCTGTTCGGTGAGGCTCTCGTTCAATGGTTGAGCTACCAAATCGACCACTTCAGATGCTTTTTCCAGGAGTTCCAGACCTTGAGGAGAGATGATAACTTCGGCCCGACGGCTGTCGTCGCCGCTCTTGGATTTGAGGACAAGTTTTTTTTCAATCAGTTTGTCAACCAAGCGGGAGGCGTTGGAGGATTTGTCGATCATGCGCTCTGTCAATTCCTTGATACTGGCCGGTTCGGGGTGCTGGCCCCGCAGGATTCGCAGGATGTTGAACTGTTGCCCCGTGATTTTTGAAGGTTTCAGGGCATTGTTGGTGCGGTAAGAAAGCCAGGCTGCAGTGAAAAGCAGGTTGACTTGTAGCTTGTGGAATTCGTGGGTGAAGGTTTTTTGCTTTATTTCGTCTTCAATTTTCATACGTTCCGTTTTGCAAATTGGAAGTTGATCCGAATGTTTGGATTGTTGGGACAAGCCAGGAAATCCGAATACACTGCAAAAAAAATACCCCGCAGCGCGTGGTGCCGCAAATTATGGTATAAAGTTTATTCCAGTCGAATCAAAAGAAGTTTTGTAAGAATTTTCATTGCTTTGCCCTGCCCTGAAACTACTTGCTCAATTGAAAAAAACTCATGCAAAATAGTTGGTTGTACCTCATTTTCTGGTTGCTGGTTTTCGTCGTTTTTTACGCTTACCTCGGTTATGGTGCCCTGCTTTTTATCCTGATAAAAATCAAACGCAAGCTAATTGCCCGCCCCGTTGTTTCTTTTGGTGAAAATCAACTGCCCGAAGTCACCTTCATCGTCGCTGCCTACAACGAACAGGATTACATCGAAGCCAAAATCCGCAATTGCCTCGCTTTCGATTACCCGAAGGGAAAAATCGCCTTTTGGTTCGTCACCGACGGCTCGGACGACCGCACCCCTGAACTCGTGGAATGCTACCCCACCCTGCCCGGGCAGACCGTCCGCTTGTTCCACAGCACCGGGCGCAGGGGAAAAATTGATGCCGTGGAGCGGGTGATGGCCTTCGTGAAAACGCCCGTCACGATTTTCACCGATGCCAACACCGACGTGAACCCAATGGCCATCCGCAATATCGTGCGGCACTACGCCGACCCGAAAACGGGTGCCGTTGCCGGGGAAAAACGAATTGCCATGGGCGAAACCGGCGATGCCAGTGGTGCCGGGGAAGGGATTTACTGGAAATACGAATCGCTGTTGAAAAAATGGGATTCGGAACTTTTCACCGCAGTCGGTGCGGCAGGTGAGCTTTTTTCCATCCGCACGGAACTGTACCGCCCAGTCCCAGTGGACACGCTCATCGAAGATTTTGTGATGACGATGGGCATCGCCATGCGGGGTTTTCGGATAGCCTACGAGCCGGATGCCTACGCCGTGGAGTCGTCAAGTGCCTCGATTTCGGAAGAATTGAAGCGAAAAATCAGGATTGCGGCGGGTGCGTTGCAGGCAGCCTGGCGGCTGCGGGGGCTGCTGAACCCGCTCCGGTACGGCACCCTGACTTTTCAGTACGTCTCGCACCGCTTGCTCCGCTGGACGTTGGCACCGTTGGCATTGCCTGTCATTTTTGGGTTGAATTGCCTGCTCGCCTGGAACGGCCCGACGGTTTTCAAAGCCTTGCTTTTCGCCCAGATTATTTTCTACCTCTTCGCCCTCCTGGGCTATTTCTTCGAGCGTAAACAATTGAAAATCAAGGCGTTCTTTGTTCCCTACTATTTCTGTGTGATGAACTACGCCATGTATCGGGGCTTCCTCCGATTGCTGGCCGGGCGGCAATCTGTGGTTTGGGAAAAGGCCAAACGAGCTGTCTGATTTCCATTGCCTCAGTTCAGCAATTCGTACACCCCGGCAATCCCCTGCCCTCCCCCGACGCAGGCCGTCACCATGCCGTATTTTTGGTTCCGGCGGCGCATTTCATTGAAAAGTTGCGTGGACAACTTCGCCCCGGTGCAGCCGAGCGGGTGGCCGAGCGCCACTGCCCCGCCGTTCACGTTCACGATGTCGGGGTCGAGGTGCGCCTCTTGGATGACGGCCAGAGCCTGCGCCGCAAACGCCTCGTTCAGTTCGATTTGCTGGATGTCGTTGAGCGACAGCCCGCCCTGTTTCAGTGCCTTCGGAATGGCAGCGCACGGCCCGATGCCCATGTACATTGGTTCCACCCCTGCCACTGCGCAGGAAACCAGCCGGGCGATAGGCGCCAGGTTCAGTTGTTTCACCAAATCCCCGCTCATCACCAGCACGAACGAGGCCCCGTCAGAAGTTTGCGAGGAATTTCCCGCCGTGATGATGCCGCCATTTTTGAAAGCGGGCCGCAATCTGGCCAGCCCCTCCATCGAAGTGTCGGCCCGCACCCCCTCATCGGTGTCCATCACGAAGTCCATTTCCTTGCGTTTGTCGTTTTCGACGAAAACTTCCTTGACCTGCACCGGCACGATTTCACCTTTAAATTTTCCTTCGGAAATGGCCTTGGCCGCTTTTTGGTGCGAGCGCACCGAAAATGCATCGGCAGCTTCCCGGCTGATGCCGAATTTGGCGGCCACCGCCTCTGCCGTGTTGCCCATGCCCGTCACGTATTCCGGGGTGGAAATGGCGACCGAGTAGCTCGGTGCCAGCTTGTAGCCTGTCATCGGGATCATGCTCATGCTCTCCGTACCACCGGCGATGTAGCACTGCCCCATGCCTGCCCTGATTTTGGCGACGGCAATCGAAATGGTCTCCAAACCGGAGGCGCAGTAGCGGTTCACGGTCATGCCGGGCACGGTTTTGCCGAGTGCCCGGAGCGAGATTTGCCGCCCCATTTGCAGCCCCTGCTCGCCTTCCGGGTTGGCGCAGCCCACGATGAGGTCGTCCACCAGCTCCGGGTCAAGTTCGGGTGTGTTTTTCAGCAAATGCTGAATGACATCCACCGCCAAATCGTCGGAGCGGTAGTTGCGGAACCCGCCTTTTTTGGCTTTGCCAACGGCGGAGCGGTAGGCTTTTACGATGAATGCTTCCATTTTGAAGACGTTAGATATTAGATTTTAGACCTTAGACTATTCAAGGGTGGCCCTGAATCCTAAAATCATTTTTTGAATTTCATTTAATTCCTGCATCAACTTATTCACCTCATTATCAAGTACATACGCTAAGTCAATTGACAAGTAAAGTTGTGTTTCAAGTTCGCAGGCAGACCCATGTGCAATGTCGAGAAAATGCACAATCTGAGGGTTCGTCCCTCTGCCACAGCCTTCCGCAATATTTGAAGGAATCGAAACTGCACACCTTCTCATCTGCTGCGTCAATCCGAAAATTTCTTCTTTTGGAAACTTCTTTGAAAGTTTGTACACCTCCTTGACCAGCGCTCTCGAACGCATCCAAACCTTCAGTTCCCGAAAATTATGTGATTTTCTCATTTTGCCCGGAACTTGATTTCTACTGTCTAAAATCTCAAGTCTAAAATCTCTTGACCCTAATTCCTGAGCGGCTTGTTGTTAGTGAGCATGTACTGGATACGCTCCAGCGTTTTTTGTTCTCCACAGAGACTCAAAAACGCCTCCCGTTCCAAATCAAGCAAATACTGCTCGCTTACCTGCTGATCGCCCGTGAGGTCGCCGCCACAGAGAACGAAAGCAATTTTTTTCGCAATTTTGATGTCGTGGTCGCTGGCGTAGTTGCCGAGTTTAAGTTCGTTGGCGGCTACGTACAATGCCGCCAGGCCACTGCGTCCCAGCACCGTAACATCCTGACGCTGAATGGGTTGCACGTAATTGTCGGCCAGTTCGAGTACCTTTTGTTTTGCTTCCGCAATGTTGCGGAGCGAGTTCAACACCACGGCATCTTTTTTGGGTTGCAGGTAGCCGTGCCGGAAACCCTCGTGGGCGGAAGTCGCCACGGAAGCCAAGGCGATTGTCTTGAATTTTTCCACCAGCGTCGGAATCTGAACATCACCCTCGAAAAAAGCATCGCTGGCCCGCACCGCAAATTCCTTGGTGCCTCCCCCGCCGGGGAGCAGCCCAACGCCCACCTCCACCAGCCCGATGTAACTTTCCGCAGCGCACATGGCCGCATCGCAGTGCATGATGGTTTCGCACCCTCCGCCGAACACGTAGCCCTGCGTAGCCGCCACTACCGGGATGCCCGAATAACGGCAGCGCATGGTCGTGTTCTGGAAAAGTTTGACGGCAAAATCCAATTGCTCCCACTCCTGCTCGTAGGCCATCATCGCCAGCATCATCAGGTTGGCCCCCACCGAGAAATTTTTGCCGTTGTTGCCAAGCACGAGGCCCTTCCACTCGCCCTCCTCGGCAATTTTGATGGCATCGTTGAGGCCCCGCAGCACCCCCTCGCCCATCGTGTTGGCCTTGCTCTGAAATTCGAGGCACAGCACCCCCTCGCCGATGTCGTGGAGCGTGGCATCCGGGTTTTGGTACACGGGTTTTTTGTCCCGATAGTTGTCCAAAATGATGAAAGCTTCCGTGCCGGGCACTTCCTGGTAGCCTTTGGATTTTATGTCGTAATAAAATTGCTTGCCGCCTTCCCGTTTGTAAAAAGTCGGACATCCGGCAGCCAGCATGTCATGTACCCATTGGCCGATTTTTTCGCCCTGCGCTTCCGCCAATTCCACGCTTTTTTGAACACCGATGGCATCCCAATACTCGAACGGCCCCAAGTCCCAGGCGAACCCGGCCCGCAGCGCATCGTCGATACTGTAAACATGGTTGGCAATTTCAGGGATGCGGTTGCTCACGTAGGCGAACAGCCCCAGCAACGACCGCCGCACCAGTTCCCCGCCCTTGTCCTCTGACGAAAAAACAGCTTTCACCCGTTTTCCAAGGTCTTCGATTTGCTTGGCGGCAGCGAGGCTCGGCAGGCTGGGTTTCGGGTTCTGTTCGTACTGCAAGGTTTCGAGGTTCAGCGCCAACACGACTGGCTTGCCCTTCTCGTCTTTTTCACCCGTTTTTTTGTAAAAACCCTGGCCGGTTTTGTTGCCGAGGAAGTTGTTTTTCAGCAAAAAATCCAAGTATTTCGGGATGTCGAAAGCACTGGCCTGTTCGTCGTTGGGGCAGTTGTCCTTGATACCCTGGATGACTTTGGCCGCCGTGTCGTGGCCCACCAGGTCGCCGAGGCGGAAGGTGCCTGTGTTCGGTCGGCCAATCGCGGGGCCGGTGAGGGCATCGACTTCGTTGATGGTGAGGCCGATTTCGGTGGTCAGTTGGTAGATTTTGGCCATGGCGTACACCCCGACCCGGTTGGCGATGAAGGCGGGCGTGTCCTTCGCCAGCACGGTCTGTTTGCCGAGGAACACATCGCCGTAGTGCATGAAAAAGTCAATGACTTCCCGGCTGGTTTCCTTCGTCGGGATGATTTCCAGCAGGCGCATGTAGCGTGGCGGGTTGAAGAAGTGCGTCCCGCAAAAATGCTGACGGAAATCGTCGCTCCGGTCTTCCAGCATCAGGTGGATGGGGATGCCCGACGTGTTGGAGGTCACGAGTGTCCCCCTCCGGCGGTATTGGTCCACTTTTTCAAAAACCTGCTTTTTGATGTCCAACCGCTCCACGACCACCTCGATGACCCAATCGTAGTCCTTGATTTTGGGGAAATCATCTTCAAAATTCCCGGTCGTGATGCGGGATAAAAAAGCGGCATCGTACAATGGTGCCGGTTTGGATTTTACCGAAGCCGCCAGAGCCATGTCAGCCACGCTGTTACGGGCGGATTTGTCGTTCTTTTTTGCCTCTGGCAAATCCTTCGGAAGGATGTCGAGCATCAAAACCTGCAAGCCGATGTTGGCCAAATGACACGCAATGCCCGACCCCATCACACCGGATCCGAGCACCGCCACTTTGTTGATTCTTCTCATTTTGGAATCCCGAATTGAAGATTAGAAAACCTCTGCGAATTTTCGCTGAGGTTGGCAAAAATACAAACGTCGAAGGGATTTCAAAGTTGCGGTTTTAATTTATCAAAAATTTTAATCGCTATGTAAATCATTGACTTTTAATAAAAAGCAATAACTTTCGCCCCGATTTCGGCACTACAAAACCATTGTTTGTCGTTTCATCGTTTTCCATCACAAGCATAACGTGAAAAACTAAAATCAGCTTTATGTTTTACAGCACCCTGTTACTGCAAGCGACTGACCTGCCTGCTGCCACCACTGAATCCCAATCGCTTGTCTCCCTGTTGTTTTCCGGTGGCTGGATTGGTGTCGTCATCGTTATGATTCAACTGATACAATCGGTCATTGCGCTGTACATTTTCATCGAGCGCTACCTTTCCATCAAAAAGGCGGGTGAAGTTGACCAGAATTTCATGAACAACATCCGTGCGAACGTCAGCTCCGGCAATATCCAGGCGGCCCGCACCCTCTGCCAAAACACCGACACACCGGTGGCCCGCATGGTTGAAAAAGGTTTGGCTCGTATCGGCAAACCGCTCCACGACATTGACGCAGCCATCGAAAATGTGGGCAATCTTGAGATTTTCAAATTGGAAAAAAACCTCTCCGCACTGGCCGGCATCTCCGGCTCTGCCCCGATGCTCGGATTCCTCGGTACGGTGACGGGTATGATTGTTTCGTTCCAACAAATGGCAACGGCCAACAACGTAACACCTCAAGTGTTGGCTGGTGGTATTTACCAGGCACTCATCACCACGGCGGTGGGCCTTGTGGTCGGTATTTTTGCCTACATCGGTTACAACCACCTGGTAGGCAAGGTGGACAAAGTGGTGTACAAAATGGAGCGTTTCACCACGGAATTCATGGATTTGTTGCAGGAACCGACAGCCTGATTTTGTTAAACACCGAACTTGAAGCGTAGATACCATAAAACATGGGATTAAAACAGAGAAATAAAATCGAAGCGAAATTCAGCTTTGCGTCCATGACGGACATTATTTTCCTGTTGCTGATTTTTTTCGTGCTTACCTCCAATTTTGTCCAAATAACGGAATTAAAACTGCCGGAATCCGATAGCAAAACGGTAGCTCCCACCAGCATCGTCGTTGAGGTTGGCATGGATGGGGAGCTAAAATATGACAAGCAGCCCATTTCGGCGAACGCCCTCAAATCTGCCATTGCCAGAAAGAAAAAGGAAATGGGCAACCCAAAGGATTTTACCATCACCATTGCTGCCGACCAGGAAGCCCCGTTCGACAATGTGACAGAGGTGATAAAAATTGCCGGGGAACTGCGTATCAAGGCGATTTTGGCTACGCAGGCTAAAACTACATGAACCTGAGGTTATGGGTTTAAAAAAGAAAAATAAAATCTCTA
>JACRAN010000146.1 GCA_016234735.1 Bacteroidota bacterium
GGGGTAGAGTCTGGTCGTATTTTTACAAAGCGGCGGGCAACTCAAAACACGGAACTCGCCACTCGAAACTGTTTAAAAGTAAGGGGGGTAGAGTCTGGTCGTATTTTTACAAAGTGACGGGCAACTCAAAACACGGAACTCGCCACTCGAAACTGTTTAAAAGTAAGGGGGGTAGAGTCTGGTCGTATCTTTTCGTCGCTGAAATTCCAGCGTATTGCTTTCCAAAATGCTTTCAAATTCGCCTGTTCGCCTTTCAGCAGGTACAGCAGTGAATTTTTCGGAACGGTGAACAAAAACAGGAACACACAGAACATCCGCCACTCCCTCCTTGATCGGTTTCGCCGCATGAACAGTAGGCGGTTTCGGTTGAGGTAGTAGGTTTTCAGGGCGCTGATTTTACTCACGGAGTAGCTTTCCTTGTGGTAAATTTTGGCGTTGGGTTCCACCCAGATTTCGTAGCCTGCCCGCCTGATTTGCTCGCACCAGTCGAGTTCCTCGTAGTAGAGGAAAAACTCCTCCGGCATCCCGCCCACTTTTTCAACCACCTCTCGGGGAACCATCATGGCTGCGCCGTGTGCGTAAGCTGTCGGTTGTGCTGTTTGATACTGCCCGTTGTCAATCTGTCGTTCGCCAAGAGTGCTGTTCCGAGCAGTGAGCGGGTGGACGTGTGTGGTTCCAGCGTACTGGATCACATCCGGCTCACTGCCCGGTCGAGCGTTATGGTAACAAATTTTCGGACTTGCGATGCCGATTCGGGAATTCTGGCTAAACAGGTTCAAGAGTTTTTCAATGGCTCCGTCCGACAGTTCAGCGTCGTTGTTGAGGAAGAACAGGAAGCTGCCACGGCTCGCCGAAATGCCAAGGTTGTTGCCGCCGGCGAATCCGAAGTTCTTTTCGCTTCGAATGAAAATAATTTCCGGGTAGTATTTGCTCAAGTAGCCCTCCGGGTTCTCGTTGGAGGCATTGTCCACCACGATCACCTCAACGTTTTTGTAGCCCACCTTGCGAATGGACTCCAGCAATTCACAGGTTACTTCCAGCGAATTGTAGTTGATAGTGATGATAGATACCATTGTTGATCTCGGGTTTCGGGTTTCGGAAGGGTAAATCAGATTTTTCAAATCCGAAATCCCAATTCCGAAATCCGAATTCGTTAAACGTTTTCCTCCTGAATGAGTGCGAAAGGGGTTTTGGCGATGATTTTCATGTCGTACCAAAAGGAGTGGTTATCCGCATACGTCACGTCCAGATGGATACGCTCTTCGGTTGACATGCTGTTTTTTCCACGTTTTGTCACTTGCCAAAGCCCGGTCAGGCCCGCAGGGGCAAGGAATCTTTTGGCCCAAACATCACGGGTCAGCAGCTCTGCCTCATACAGCGGCAGCGGACGGTTGCCAACGATGGACATGTTGCCTTTCAGAATATTAAACAGTTGGGGAAGCTCGTCGAGGCTGGTTTTGCGGATGAGCCTGCCGACTTTCGTCACACGGGGGTCGTTGTTGAATTTGACGAACAGGCCGCCAGTTTCACTGCCGTTGTACTGATTCAAGTGCTCCAAATCCTTGAGCCTTTGGTCGGCATCCTGGTACATCGAGCGGAATTTCAGGAAATCGAAAACCTGGTAACCTGTGCCCACCCGCTTTGAACGGTAAACGACTGGCCCTCTTGATTCCAGGCTTATCAAAACAGCTACCAGCACCAGCAACGGACTGAGGACAAGGATGACCAATGCAGCAAAAACAATATCGAAAAAGCGTTTCACCGGGGAAATTTTCACGCCGAATTGCTCTGTTTCGTCAGTCTGGCAGTTGTCAAGGGCTTGTTTGAATCGGGCCAAAAAATCAACCCGGTCCCGCAATACCTGCCAGTGAACAGGCACATCGTAGTAGTCGTCGAAGCCGAGTTGCAGGGCTTGCATTTTGTGGTTAAGTCCATCCCGGTTCATGGCGATGCAGGGAAGGTACCTCAGTTTCGGGTGCTGACGGAGGTTCTGGAGCAGCAGAAAATTTTCTTCTTCCAACGAACCGAATTCGCAAATGATGGCCTTCGGACGTCCCTCATTCGTAGTTTGGGTCAGCCATTGAAAAGCCAAAAAAGAGTTGTCGAATTCCCGGATGCGGAATCCTTTTTCGATTCCTGTAGCATTGATGAGGCATTCACCGAAGGAGCCATCAAAGCCTAAAACAACAATTTCATCTAATTTCTTCGCAGTGTTTGTTAATAGTACAGTCGGGTTCATAGTGCCGATTTTAAGTGTTTGTTACCTACGCATTTTTAATCAGCGTACATTGCACAACAAGGCTAAGGGGCATAACCCTGCCCCATGTAATCAGTTCAGTACAAACATTTCGGGTTCTGTAAGAACCGTTTCTATTCGTTTTTTAAGTGATATGGGATTGAAGGGTTTGGTCAGGTAGTCATTGACCCCCCAACGAAGGCAGTCTTTCACATCGTCCTCTCCATCGTTGCCAGACACGACAATGACAGGGATATCACAGAAGAAACCACTTTGCCTGATGTTTTTGAGAAAATCACCGCCACTGAGACGTGGCATGCTCATGTCGAGGAGAATTAGGTCGGGAAGATTGCCTTTTGTGAGCCAGGCCATCCCCTCCAGGCCATCCCTTTTTGTGACGACCTCGTAACTCTTACTTAACAGCGTTCCTAACAGAAACCTGATGCTGTCGTGGTCTTCGACTATCAGGATTCTTTTCCTGTGATTGTTCATGTTTTGTTCGTGTTTGTGTTTTTATCAAATTACAATGCTAAAGCCCTTAGCAATCAAATGTTCACATGACAGAAATAGTGTTTTGACCGAGGGAGAATTGAGGAGAAAATCCTCAAAAAATTCAAAATGAATTTGAAACTTTCAATGAAGTTGAAACCAGGGAGGAAGATTTTTTTCAGGACAACTGGCCCATAAATCGGCTAAGGGAATCTGAATAAAACGGGGAGTAGATTTTCAGCTTTGAAGCAAAATTCAAAACAGATTGTGCAAAGGTAATTGGCTAAGACTAAAAAAGAAACATCGGTCAAAACAAAATTCTGTCACAAATCTAATACTTTTTCCGATTAAAATTCCAACGTCATTGTAATTTTTTCAGAATCGAACGACCGGCCATCGGCTCTATCAAATAAGGAAATTAAGGCTTAAAATGAGCTTTTGTAAGTCACAAAAATTCTATTTCAGCGTTTTTTTTAATAGAATCTACTGCTTTTCTATGCCTGAATTTTCGTGCCCGGTCAAATCCTGCCACAAGGGAGTAGTAAGACGTAACATTGAGTTTTGGTCACCATTCCCCTCAAAGTTTGGTGCCCCCCAACTCCACAATTTTCTTAAACTCCACGTGTTCCAACGGCATGACAGACAGCCGCCCAATCCTTACCAGAGCAATATTTTTGAGTTCATCGGTTGCTTTGATAACAGACAGGTACACCGGGTTGGATAATTTTTTGAGCGGCGCAATATCAACAGCCGACCAGTCCCCGCCTTCTGCTGTCGGGTCGGGATAAGATTCCCTGACAACCGTGCAAATGCCCACTACTTCTTTGTCGTCCACGCTGTGGTAAAACAACACCAGGTCGCCCGTTTTCATCGCCCGGAGGTTGTTTCTGGCGGCATAGTTTCTCACCCCGCTCCAAATGGTTCGCCCGTCCTTCTGCAAGTCGTCAAAACTGTATTCACCAGGTTCGGATTTAACTAACCAGTAGTTCATTGACTGAGATTTTGCTTGCTAAGTGATTGTTTTTCAGGTATTTATAAAAACAAAAGCCTGATTTTTTGAGTAAAATGCCAGGCGACAATCCCTATGCACACGGCAACGTTCAGCGAATGTTTGGTGCCGAATTGCAGGATTTCAACGCTCCCGTCCGCTGCCGCCAGCACTTCGTCCCCCACCCCGCTCACCTCGTTCCCAAAAATGAGGGCGTATTTTTTATCCGGCCGGATTTCAAATTTTTGCAACGCAACACTGCCCTCCGTTTGCTCGACCGCCAGCAACTCGTAGCCCTGGTTTTGAAGTTTCAAAACAGCGGATGAAGTGTCGCCCAGATGCTCCCACTCGACCGTCTCGGTGGAACCGAGGGCCGTTTTCAAAATCTCCCGGTGAGGCGGGGTGGCCGTGATGCCACAAAGATAAATTTTCTCCAATGCAAAGGCATCGGCAGTACGGAAGGCCGAGCCGACGTTGAGGGCCGAGCGCACGTTGTCGAGCACCAGCACTACCGGCATTTTTCCCATTTGCCGGAACGATCCAGGGGTAGCCCGGCCAAGTTCGTCCATACTCAGTTTCCGCATGTTCCAGGGTTTGGGTTTTTGTACAAAATGACGCAAACGCCCCGTTTTTTTTCTGAAAAAACCGGCTCCCACCGGCCTTCCAATTCGTCTATTTCCTCGTTCGTGAAGTCGTTCATGATGTTCGAGTAAAAAACGTAGCAATTGGTTTTCAAGTTTTTCTCTGCGAAGCCGTCCCCCACCCTGTTCAACTCGATAGCCTCACGGGGACCAATATTCGGGAATGCAGTGCCGATTTTGCCGTATGCAATCCCGCTTTTTTGGATGAAATTTTCAACCTGTTCCTGCAACCAATACCACGGCAAGTGGGCCAGGGTGCTGTCCCAGCCTTGCGAGATTTTTTTCGGGTAAACCCAAAAATTGCCGGAAGCCAGACCGACCAGGAGCAGGAATTTCAAGGCCAATGTGAGACGAAAACCCTTGCCCCTGCTGGTTTTAAACAGATAAAATACCAAAAAATTCAGCGCCAGGAAAACCGGCAACAGGTATCGGTGGGCCAGCAGACCCTTGTAAAAAAGCTGCGAAGGCACCAGCGCCAAAAACGTAAGAATCGCCAGGGCCATCAACTGCCAGCCGAGGCTTTTTCGGCTGAAAGTTGCCCATTTCCAACTGCTTTTTTTTATCAAAAACCATCCGGGAACCGCCAACCCCACCCACACGAACACCCGCCCGAAGTCGAGCAGCCGCCAGCCAAGCAGCGCCAGATTTTTTACAAACCCTTGAAAATCAACCCGCTGGAAGCTGGGTGCCCAGGTCGAGTTTTCATGGAAGCCCACCCATCCGGTCTGCTGCCAGTGGTAAAACAGGTAGGCCGCTGCCAGCAAGCCGCCCGGCACGAACGGCAGGATTTTTTGCGCCGCCGTTTTCCACGAAATTTTTTCAGCAACGAAAATGGAAAAAAAATAAAGCCCGACCGCCAGCATCATGCCCCGCATACTCACCAGCCCCAGTCCTGCGACGGCCAGCACCAGCCAACCCGGTCGCTGCTCCCAAATTGCCCAAAGCGCCATCAGAAAAAAGCAGACCAGCACCACATCGGGGCTGACTAAAATGCTCTGGCTGGCCAACACCGGGTCGGCAAAACAGAGCAGCAACAACCAGTGTGCCTGACCCTTCCCGGCCAATTTTTCACCAAATTTCAAAAGAAAAAAAACGATGCCCCACAGGAACGGGAGCATGGCAAAGTGGCTGGCCGGCAGGCTTTTCCCAAAGATTTTCCAGACGGCGGCGAGGTACGCCCCGAAGGCAGGCGGGTGCCCGCTGTCGATGACTTCAGGAAGGATAATCGACTGAAAATCAGTCTCGTAGAAGTAGTGGGCGTGTTTCGAGGCGAGCTGCACCGTGTCCCAAAAAAAGGGGTTGTGGCGAGCAAAAAAGACAGCTACCAGCACCAACAAATATGGGATGGTCCGCCCCAGTTTCATTTCAGGCAGGCTTTGACGAACCCCACGAACAGCGGGTGCGGCGTCTCCACCGTGCTTTTCAGTTCCGGGTGGAACTGCACCCCGACAAACCAGGGATGGTCTTTCAATTCAACAATCTCCACGAGGTTGTTTTCCGTGTTGACGCCGGTGGCGATGAGGCCGTTTTTCTCCATCTGTTCCATGTAGTCGTTGTTGAATTCGTAGCGGTGGCGGTGGCGTTCGCTGATTTTCAGCGAACGGTAAGCCTTGTTGGCGTGGGAGTTTTTCTTCAGGTCGCAGGCGTAGGCACCGAGGCGCATGGTGCCGCCTTTTTTGGTGATTTTCTTTTGCTCCGGCATCAGGTCGATGACCGGGTGCTCGGTTTTTTTATCCACCTCGGTGGAGGCGGCACCCGGCAGATGCAGCACGTTTTGAGCAAACTCCACGACGGCGCACTGCATCCCCAGGCAGATACCAAAAAACGGCATTTTGTTCTCACGGGCATACCGGATGGCGTTGATTTTCCCTTCGATGCCCCGCTCCCCAAAGCCGGGTGCTACCAAAATCCCATCGAGGTCTTTCAATTTTTCTCCCACTTCCTCAAAATCGCCTGCCAGTGACTCCGAGTGGATGGGCACCACGTTCACCCTGCATTCATTCACCGCACCGGCATGGGTGAAGGCTTCAAAAATGGACTTGTAGGCATCCTGCAACTCGTGGTACTTGCCCACCAGGCCGATTTGCACTGCGTGGACCGGGTTTTTCAACCTGCCGAGAAACGCCTTCCAGGGTCCGAGGTCGGGTTCTTTGCGGTCGGGCAGCCGCAGTTTCACCATCACTGTGGTGTCGAGTTTTTCTTTGGCCATGAGCAACGGCACATCGTAAATCGTTTCGGCATCGATGGCTTCCACCACCGAGCCGATGTCCACGTTGCAGAACAACGCCAGCTTGCGACGGATGTCCATTCCGATGGGGTGCTCCGTGCGGCAAACGAGTATGTCGGGCTGGATACCTGCGCTAAGTAGCTCTTTTACAGAGTGTTGCGTCGGTTTCGTTTTCAACTCCTTGGCCGCGCTGAGGTAGGGTATGAGCGTGAGGTGGATGACGAGGCAATTGTCACGGCCCAGTTCCCAGCGCAATTGGCGCAGGGCTTCGAGGTACGGCAGTGACTCGATGTCGCCAACCGTGCCACCCAATTCCGTGATGACGATGTCGTACTGGTTGTTGGCTCCCAGCAACTGCGCCCGGTGTTTGATTTCGTCGGTGATGTGCGGGACGACCTGCACCGTTTTCCCCAGGTAATCGCCTGCCCGTTCCTTGTTGATGACGGTTTGGTAAATGCGCCCGGTGGTCACGTTGTTGGCCTGCGACGTTGGCGTATTGAGGAAGCGCTCGTAGTGCCCGAGGTCGAGGTCGGTCTCTGCCCCGTCGTCGGTGACGTAGCATTCGCCATGCTCGTAGGGGTTGAGAGTGCCGGGGTCCACATTAATATATGGGTCGAATTTCTGGATGGTGACGGCGAAGCCCCTCGCCTGGAGGAGTTTTGCGAGAGATGCAGAAATAATGCCTTTGCCGAGGGAGGAGGTCACACCGCCCGTAACAAAAATGTACTTGGCCATTTGAAAATGGTGAATGATGAACGAAGAACGGCGAAGTGACCTTCGCAATTCATTCATCCTGTTACGGGACGTAAAGGTAGGAATAAACGGCGGTGGTCTGTCGGTGCTTCGCAAACGATTTTTCCACAAAATTCATCGGCCCTTCCAAATCACCTCCTCCACACCGGCGATTTGGCCGAGCTTTCGGGCCAGCACGAACAGGTAATCGGACAGGCGGTTGAGGTATTTCAGCACCAGCGGCTCCACGGGTTCGTCCATGTTCAGCGCCACCACCAAGCGTTCCGCCCGGCGGCAAACGCAGCGTGCCACATGGCAAAACGAAGCGGTTGTGTGCCCGCCCGGCAGGATGAAATTTTTCAAAGCAGGCAGCGTCCCCTCCATGCTATCTATCTCATTTTCAAGGAGTTGAATGTCGTCAGTAGTCAGATTTGGCAGGGACATTTTTTTGGAAGGGTCGGTAGCGAGGTGGGCACCCAGGTCAAAAAGCCGGTTTTGGATTTCAAACAGCACCTCCCGGATGTGTGCATCTTCGGTGCTGTCACGCACCACGCCGAGGAAGGAATTCAGTTCGTCCACCGTGCCGTAGCCCTCGATTCGGAGGTGGCTTTTGGGCAAACGCTTCCCGCCAAAAAGCGCAGTTTCACCGGCATCGCCGGTTTTGGTGTAGATTTTAAAAGCCATTTTTCGATTTCGGATTTCGGATTTCGGATTTCGGATGATCCCTCCGGCAATCTTTGACCGATTTCCGAAATCCGAATTCCGAAATGGGTTCACGCTGTTTCGAGAAATTTTGCAGGTTCCAGGTTCCGCTCATCGGACTCTATCCTGCCATCCCTCATGCGCACAATCCGGTGGGCAAATTTGGCGATATCCGACTCGTGGGTGACGAGGATGATGGTGTTCCCGGCAGCATGGATTTCCTCGAAGAGGCCGATGATTTCGAAAGAAGTTTTCGAATCGAGGTTGCCCGTCGGCTCGTCGGCCAGGATGATGCTGGGGTCGTTCACCAACGCCCTGGCCACTGCCACCAGCTGCCGCTGGCCGCCGGAAAGTTCGTTGGGCCGGTGGTCCACCCGGTCTGACAGTCCGACGGCATTGAGCACGTGGAGGGCTTTCTCGATTCGCTGCGCTTTGCTCATGCCTGCGTACACCAGCGGCAGCGCCACATTGTCGAGTGCCGTAAGCCTCGGCAGCAGGTTGAAGGTCTGGAAAATGAAGCCGATTTCCTTGTTCCGCACCCCGGCCAGGTCCCCGTCGTCCATCGTGCTGACTTTGATACCGTTGAGGACGTAGTCGCCGGAAGTGGGCGAATCGAGGCATCCGATGAGGTTCATCAGGGTCGATTTGCCGGAGCCGGAAGGCCCCATCAGCGCCACATATTCATTTTTGTAAATATCGAGGTTCACGCCTTGAATGGCGTTCACCACATTGGCACCCATGTAGTAGATTTTCGTGAGGTCACTTACGGAGATGATGGACTGCATTTCGATTTCGGATTGCTGATTTCGGATTTCGGTTGCCGGAATCTGGAAACGGCCTCGCCGAAATCCCAATTCCAAAATCCGAAATCACATCACTTTTGGTACTTTAAAATAGCGCCCGTCTTTGTCGGGCGCATTGGCCAAGGCGGTTTGCTGGTCAACCTGGTGCTTGATTTCGTCCTCCCGCAGCACGTTGGTTTCGTCGTTGATGTACACCAGCGGTTCCACGTTGGACGTGTCAAGCTCGCCCAGTTTTTCCACCATGACGAGGATTTTGTTCAAATCGCCGGTCAAGCGCTCCCGTTCCTCCTCGGAAAGTTGGAGCCGGGCCAAATTTTCAAGCTTTAAAATTAGCGGCCGGTCTATCTGCATGGTGACTTTTTAGATGAATGATGAACGAAGGTCGTTGAACGATGGTTAGCCGGGTTGTTTTTTTTGAACGTAACCCGAAAAACGGACAAAGGCACATTTCAAAAACAAAAAAACCACATCCGGTGATTTTCCAGCCCCGGCACCCTGCTCATCTTTTTTAATTTTCTATTTTCGTGCCCGGTTGAGCAAACCCTAACTTATGAATCTACCATCAAAACCTCCTGTGAAACACGTGGCCATCGCCGGTAACATCGGTGCCGGAAAAACGACCTTGTGTGCCAAACTCGCCCGGCATTTCAGTTGGGATACCCACTTTGAAAGCACCGAGGACAACCCCTACCTCGCCGATTTCTACCACGACATGCAGCGCTGGTCTTTCAATCTGCAAATTTACTTTTTGAACAATCGTTACCAACAGATTTTGAAGATTTTGCAGGGAGGGCAAACCGTCATCCAGGACCGGACGATTTACGAAGATGCCTACATTTTCGCCCCAAACCTGCACGACATGGGGCTGATGACCTCCCGGGATTATGAAAATTATTTCAGCCTGTTCCGAACCATGTCCTCTCAAATCCAGTCGCCCGACCTGCTCATCTACCTGCGGGCCAGCATCCCCACGCTCGTTGCCCACATCCAGGCCAGGGGACGGGACTACGAGGGCAGCATGAGCCTCGACTACCTGAGGCGCCTCAACGACCGCTATGAAAAATGGGTGAGCGGCTATCAGGAAGGTAAGTTGTTGATTATCAACGCCGACGAAATTGATTTTGAAAACTATGCCGAGGATTTGGGCAAGGTGGTGAACCTCGTGCGGGCCGAACTGCACGGGCTTTTTTGAAGGAAAATCAGGGCTGTGGCAACTCGGTTTTCGTGTCCGTTTTTTTCAGGAATTCCCTGATTTCCGCCTGGTAGAACAGGGCTGTGAGCGCCAACAAATGGGCAGCGATGGCCACGATGAGCGCAAACTTGCGCCTGCTGAAAGCGGCCTTCTCAAATTTTCTGTTCGTCATCATGTCGTCTGAGTTTTTGTAAAAACGACCTGAACGAAGGCATATTTTCACCTGTTTCCCATTAACAGAAGTTTTAATCCCGAACCGCTTCTTCTTTAACTTTTCACCAACAACACATGACCGGCATTCAACGACTCACTCAGGATTTCACCGATTTTTTTGAGGGCAACCCCTGGTTCGGGGACAATTTCAAAGATGTTGTCGCCGACATCACGCCAGCCGAGGCGCTGGTCGAGCCGCCCAACGGCCACTCCATCGCCCGCCTGCTCTGGCACATGGTCAAGTGGCGCATCGCCCTCACCGAGCGCCTGCTCGGCAACCTCGCCTTCCGGGCCGACGTGAGCGATGCCGACAACTGGCGGACGAACGAAACCCTCGACGCTGAAAGCTGGGAGGCCGCCAAACGGCAGTTCGAAGCACTGCAAACGGTCATCGTCACAGAGCTTGGCCACCGCACCGACAGTTTTTTTGACGAAGAATTTTTGCCGGGAAAAAAATTCGGCTGGCTGGCCACCGGGGTCGTTCAGCACGACATTTACCACCTGGGGCAGATTGCGATGGTGAAGGCGTTGGTGAGAAAGCACGGGTTGTGGAGCTAAAAAACAGCCGGTCGAGATACGTCACGACTGGCTGTTTTTATCGTAAACTTCACATTGTCAACTACTTGCCTCCACCCTGCTGCGGTTCCAGCAATTTAAAAAACTGGTCAAGTTTCGGCAGGATGATGATTTCCGTGCGGCGGTTCTTGCTCTTGCCGTCGGCAGTGTCGTTGGTCGTTTTGGGTACGTGCTGGCCCCGGCCACCGGCGGTCATGCGCTCCGGTTTTACGTCGTACTTCCATTGCAGCAGGCGGACGACTGCGGTGGAGCGCATCACGCTCAGGTCCCAGTTGTCTTTCAGGAAATCTGTTTTGATGGGCACGTTGTCGGTGTGGCCTTCCACGAGGATATCGAGGTCGTTGTGGTCGTTGATGATTCTGGCGATTTTTCCCAGCACCGTTTCAGCGGCGGGCTTGATGGTGTAGCTGCCGGAATTGAACAGCATTTTGTCGGACAGCGAAATATACACCACGCCTTTTTTTACTTCGATGTTCACGTCCTCGTCGTTCACGTCGGCGAGGGAGCGCTTGAGGTTCATCACCAGCGCCAGGTTCACCGAATCCTTTCGTTGGATGGTGCCGGTCAGGTCCTTGATGTAATTGCTCTGCTGGTTGATGGCCTCCAGCGATTTCTGGATGCTCTCGGCACCCTGCTTGCTGATGACCGAGAGGTCGGAGAGCCGGTCGAGCAGGTTTTTGTTGGTGCCTTGCAGGTTGTCGATTTGGTTTTCGAGCGCTTTTGCCCGGCTGCGTTCGGCGCTCAGTTCTGCCTCTCGGCCAGCGAGTTGGTTGCCCCTTGTTTCGAGGTCGGTGCGCAGGCTTGCCTTGTCACGGTCACATTCCTTCAAGGCTTCTTCGAGCTTGCTGTGCGATAGCCGGATGTCGTCACGCTCGGTTTGCATGGAGTTGAATTTTTTCTTGCTGACGCAAGATGCCAGCAACACAATGGCCAACAACGGAAGAAGGATTTTTTTCATAAAATTTGAGATTTAACGAATTCAAAGTGTACCGGCGACTTCAGTCGCCGCTGCTTCGGCGACTGAAGTCGCCGGTACAATCTTGGCGGCAAAGATAGCTTCACATATATTTTTTCAGGGAAAACAAAGGTGCAAAAAGTCCAACCTCTACTTTGAGTGGTTCAGCATCCGCATCAGTTCCTCCAAATTGGCCTCGCTCACCGGGACTTCGTGGGTACCGATGGTCAACTGGTGGCTGCGGATGGATTCCACTTTCAAAACATTGACGATGAACGACTTGTGTACCCGCAGGAATTTCCTGCCCTGCAATTTTTCCTCGATGGATTTCAGGGTGGACTTCGTGAGCACCGGCCTTTTGGCGGTGGTCAAAAAAATCTTCACGTAGTCCTTCATCCCCTCGATGTGCGTGATGTCGGGGATGGAAATTTTCACCAGCGCATACTCCACGTTCACAAAAAAATGGTCGGGCTGCTCGGCCACAGCTTGCCCGGCGACAGCAACGACCGGACTTGCAGCGGGCTGCTTTTTTTGCCACGCATCCAGCGCTTTGTAGGCCGCTTTGGTGAAACGTTCCATGCTCACCGGCTTCATCAGGTAGTCCACTACGTCGAGGTCGTAGCTCTCGACCGCGTAGTTGGAGTAGGCCGTCACGAAAATCACCATCGGTTTTTCCCGCAGGCTCGACAGGAATTTGGTGCCCAACATACCCGGCATCTGGATGTCCAGAAACATCAAATCGACGGGTTCCCGTTGCAGCACCTCCATCGCCTCAAACGGGTTTTTGCACGACCCGACCAGTTCGAGGAATGGCAGATGCCGGATGTTTTCCTCCAGCAATTTGCGGGCGAGGCTCTCATCGTCCACGGCAATGCACCTGAGTTTCATGTAGAAATTGTTTTACCGGAGAAGTCCGTTTTCGGAGCGAATTTCTAAATTTCCGGCATGGAAAACGAAAAAAAGAAAATGCAGAACGTCTCCTTCCGAAGCGTCGGCGAACTGCTCAGGTTCCTGCCGGAAAACCAGTTGCTGGTGGTCGAAAAACTGCGGGAACTGGTGTTCGAGTGCATCCCGGAGGTGGAGGAGCGGCTGTCGTTCAATGTGCCGTTTTACCGCCGGTTCCGGGCCATCTGCTTCATCTGGCCCGGTGCCGTTTCGTGGGGCAGCACCATCTGGGAGGGCGTTGAATTTGGCTTCAACTACGGCAACCTGCTCATTGACGAGGCCGGGTTTCTGGAAAAAGGGAACCGGAAGCAGGTGTATTCCAGGCGCTATTTTTCACCGGAAGAAATCAACGTCGACCTGCTCCGGGCCTACATTTTCGAGGCCGTCGAAGTGGATGAGATGATGCAGATGGAAAAAAGCAAGCGGGCAAAAAGCAAGCTGAGGAAGTAATTTTTCATGGGGAAAAATCCGTGTCCCGTCATGGCGTGACAGGACACGGATTTTACGGATTGGACACGGATTTGGATGGATTTTTTTTTACAGTTTGAGCGACAATTTCACGCTGAACCAGCCATCCTCTCTTTGGATGGTCAACTGGTGCCTGCCTGGGAACAGCAATTCGAGCCGCCGCTGCACATTCCGCAGGCCGATGCCGGAACTGCTGTCCTTGTCGTCGTCAGACTGTGGCGAGATTTTATTTTTTACCGAAAACAGCAGGTCGGGGCCATTGATTTTCAACAAAATATCAATCACTGGCCCGGCGATGAGGCCCACACCATGCTTGAACGCATTCTCCACGAACGGCACCATCAGCATCGGCTCGATGAGTTGCGGGCTAGGTGTGCCTTCGATGTTCAGGCGAATGTCCACGTCCTCCTCGAAGCGGATTTTTTGCAGTTCGACGAAGTTTTTCAGGTACTCGATTTCTTTTTCGAGTGGCACCTGCGCATCGCCCGATTCGTAGAGCATGTAGCGCATCAACTCGGAGAGTTTGATAGTGACAGTCTCGGCCAGTGCCGACTTCGAGCGGATGAGATACACGATGCTGTTGAGAACGTTGAAAATAAAATGCGGGCTGATTTGCGAACGCAGGAAGGAAAGTTCCGATTGCAGGCGCTCCTGCTGCTCGTCCTGCCGTGCTTTTTCCTGGTTGAGCAGGTAAATGATGAAGCCGTAGCCGGTGCTGATGGCCGTCACGAACATCACCGGCACCACCGCCCAGAACACATCGAAGTGCCTGTGAAGCAGTTCTCCGGGAATTGTCCATTCCTTCAAAAATAGCTGGAAAACCGAGAAAAAAAGCATCAGCCCCACCAGCGAAAGCAGGTAGGCAGGCACCCCTTTTTTTCGGAAAACC
>JACRAN010000144.1 GCA_016234735.1 Bacteroidota bacterium
AAGTAGCGGACAACAGCGGGGCAAAAGAAGTCCTTTGCATCCGTGTCCTGGGCGGCTCGCACCGCCGGTATGCCTCCGTCGGCGATAAAATCGTTGTTGCTGTAAAAGACGCTTCCCCTGGAGGCGTGAAAAAAGGAACGGTTTCCAAAGCCGTAGTCGTGCGTACCAAAAAAGAAGTGCGCCGCAAGGACGGTTCTTACATCCGTTTTGACGACAACGCCTGTGTGTTGCTGACCAACCAGGACGAACCCAGAGGCTCCCGTATTTTCGGCCCGGTGGCCCGTGAGCTTCGGGAGAAGGACTACATGCGTATCGTTTCGCTGGCACCGGAAGTGCTTTAAACCGTGTTCAATATTTTTTGAAATCGAAATCGATGTTGGCAGCCTTTTCGGGTTGCCTCAGATAATTCGCTGATTATCATGACAAAAAAAGCAAAAAGTACAAGGTTCGCACCCAAGTTGCACGTCAAAAAAGGTGACAAAGTGAAAGTCATTTCCGGCAACCACAAGGGTGAAACAGGCGAGGTGCTTGAGATTTTTCCCGGCAAAAACCGGGCGATTGTTGACAACATCAACATGGTCAAGAAGCACCGTAAACCAACGCAGGACAAACCCGGTGGCATCATTGAGATTCCAGCCTCCATTCATCTTTCCAATCTGATGCTGCTTGACCCGAAGACAGGTGAAGCCACCCGTATCGGCAGGAAGCTGGTGGATGGGAAATTGGTTCGCTATGCCAAGAAGTCAGGCGAATTGTTTAACTAAAATCTGAATAATCCTTCAAGCGATGAAATACGTTTCCAGGTTCAAGGCAAAATATGAAAAAGAGGTTGTGCCGGCGATGAAAGAACAATTCCAGTACAAGAACCCGATGGAGGTACCAAAATTGGTCAAAATTTGCCTCAACCAGGGTGTCGGCCAAGCCACCCAGGACAAAAAACTCATCGACGTGGCCGTCGAAGAAATGAGCAAGATTGCCGGTCAAAAAGCAGTCTTCACCAAAGCGAAGAAATCGGTATCGAACTTCAAGCTGCGGGAGGGGATGCCTATCGGTGTGCGCACCACGCTTCGCGGTGATAAGATGTGGGAGTTCATGGACCGTCTCGTCAGCGTCGCCCTTCCGCGTGTGCGCGACTTCCGTGGCATCAACGACAAGAGTTTCGACGGTCGCGGCAACTACTCGTTGGGTGTGTCAGAACACATCATCTTCCCTGAAATCGACCTTGAAAAGGTGACAAAAATTACGGGGATGGACATCACGTTCGTTACCACGGCGAAGACCGACAACGAAGCATACTCGTTGCTAAAATTGCTCGGTCTGCCCTTCAAAAGCAAGAATTAATTCGGTATCAACAAAAATTGCTTGAATAGCAAATTGAAATAAAATGGCAAAGAAATCAGTCGTAGCACGCGGAAAGAAGCGGGAAAGAATGGTGGCCAAGTTCGCCAGCCTTCGCAAGAAACTCAAAGCAGCTGGTGATTACGAAGCACTCGACAAACTCCCCCGCAATGCGTTGCCGGTACGCTTGCACAATCGTTGCAAACTGACAGGCCGCCCAAAAGGATACATGCGCAAATTCGGCCTTTGCCGGGTAAAATTCCGTGAAATGGCCCTGGATGGTAAAATACCGGGCATAACTAAAGCAAGCTGGTAATCCAACTGTGGCTTGCATTTCACCGCCAGCTTAACAAACGATGGCAATGAACGGCAAGGAACAAGTTGTAAATTAAATAAAATGGTAGTAACGGATCCAATTGCAGATTACCTGACCCGCATACGGAATGCACAGCAGGCGGGCCACAAGGTGGTAGATATTCCTTCTTCCAAAGAGAAAAAGGCCATCACCGAAATCCTCTACAACAACGGGTACATACTCAAGTATAAATTCGATGATGAAGCTGGTAAAAACGGCCTGATAAAAATCGCGCTCAAGTACGACATTGTTTCAAAAAAACCCATCATCCGCGAACTCCGCCGGTTTAGCCGTCCGGGCCTGCGCCAATATCGCAGGGCAGTGGAGATACCCAAAGTAATCAACGGCCTGGGCATTGCCATCGTGTCAACCTCCAAAGGAATTATGACCGATAAACAGGCCAGGGAAGAAAACATCGGAGGCGAGGTACTGTGCTTCATATCCTGATTATTTTTTCAAAAAATAAATAAGAACTAAAATGTCCCGGATAGGAAAAATGCCGATAACCATACCTTCAGGAGTCGATGTCAAAATCAGCGCCTCCAATCTGGTTACCGTGAAAGGGCCAAAAGGACTGTTGACGCAACAGATTGACCCTGACATCAAAGTTTCGCAGGAGAACGGCGAAGTGGTAGTGGCCCGCCCGACGGACCAGCAACGCCACCGCTCCTTGCACGGCCTCTACCGTTCCTTGCTGAACAACATGGTTGAGGGCGTTTCAAACGGCTACGTGAAAGACCTTGAAGTGGTTGGCGTGGGTTACCGGGCTGCCAATACCGGCCAATTGCTCGAATTGACCCTGGGTTATTCCCACCCTGTGATGTTCTACATCCCGGAATAAGTTAAGGTTTCTACTTCACAGGAAAAAGGCAAGAACCCGTTGATACGTCTGGAGAGCGTTGACAAGGATCTGATTGGGCAGATTGCCGCAAAAATCCGTGGCTTCCGCAAGCCGGAGCCTTACAAAGGCAAGGGTATCAAATTCGCAGGGGAAATCCTGCGCAGGAAAGCAGGCAAGGCAGCCGCTAAAAAATAATGACAATGAAGCGCCCTGGGGCTTCGACTGGCTCCGGGCGGCATTCAAATTCTATAAAAATGTCTTGGGTTTGGACTTCGTGCGCCCTTCACTAAGACGAAAATTATAGCTCAAAATGGGATTAGCTAAAGATCAGCGCAGACGGAAAATACACCTGCGCATCCGCAAATCAATCGTTGGCACGGCGCAACGCCCGCGCCTCAATGTTTTCCGCAGCAATCAATTCATTTACTGCCAACTCATTGACGACACCGCCGGACATACACTGGCTTCAGCTTCTTCCCGTGACGGTGGTATTGCCACTACCACCAAAGTGGAGCAAGCCAAGCTGGTCGGCAAACTGATTGCCGAGAAAGCCATTGCTTCCAACATCAATGCGGTGGTATTCGACCGTGGGGGCTACCTCTATCATGGCCGGGTGAAAGCCCTGGCTGAAGGTGCCCGGGAAGGCGGCTTGAAGTTTTAATCATTTTGCGAAATCTCTTCCAGGAAGATTTTAAATAATTTTTCAATGGCAAATAGCAACGTTCAGAGAATTAAAAACGTAGAATCCGAAATCAAAGAAAAACTGGTGAGCCTCAACCGGGTGGCGAAAGTGACCAAAGGTGGCCGCACGTTCAGCTTTGCTGCGGTGGTGGTGGTAGGCGATGGCAACGGCACAGTCGGACAGGGCTTGGGCAAGGCCCGCGACGTGACGGAAGCGATTACGAAAGCTGCCTCCGATGCCAAGAAAAATATGATCAAGGTGCCGGTCTTCAAAGGGACCATCCCGCACGAGCAAAAAGGGAAATTCGGCGCAGGCCGTGTCCTCATCCGCCCGGCGGCTGCCGGTACCGGAGTGATTGCAGGCGGTGCCATGCGGGCAGTGCTCGAAATCGCCGGTGTACACAACGTGTTGGCCAAATCGATGGGTTCTTCCAACCCGCACAACGTGGTGAAAGCCACGCTGGATGCTCTGGCCAAACTCAGAAGCCCGATTGACGTGTCCAAACAGCGGAGCCTGACTTTAGAGCAAGTTTTCAACGGATAAAAAACGGACGGAGACAATTCCTGATTCCTGAACGAGGAACCTAAACCAGAAATATACCATCAAAATGGGCAAGGTTAAAATCACACAAATCAAAAGCACTATCGACCGTCCGAAGCGCCAAAAGCTGACGATGGAAGCGCTGGGCATCCGCAAGATGAACCAGTCGGTCGTGCATGAAGCTACGCCCCAAATCATGGGGATGATTGCAAAAGTTCAGCACTTGATAGTGGTGGAGAACGCCTAATCAACAATCAACTATCGTTCATTTTCAATTGACCTGATTAAAATGGAACTTCATAATTTAAGACCGGCAAAAGGCGCAGTTCACAAAGAGAAGCGAATAGCCAGGGGCCAAGGCTCAGGCCACGGCGGTACTGCCGGGAAAGGCCACAATGGTGCGAAAGCCCGCACTGGCCACAACGAAAAGCGTGGTTTTGAAGGAGGCCAGACGCCCATGCAACGCCGCTTGCCAAAACGTGGATTTAAAAACCCGAACCGGGTGGAATATACCGCAGTGAACCTCGACCGGATCCAGGAGATTGTTGAAAAATACAACCTGACTGAAATCACGCCTGAATCGCTGCACGCAAACGGTATCATCGGTAAAAATGACCGCATCAAAGTTTTGGCCAGGGGCGAAGTCAAAGGGGCGGTAAAAGTGATGGCCCATGCGGTCTCTGCTACTGCTAAACAAGCTATTGAGGAAAAAGGCGGAAGCGTTAATCTGGTTTGAGGTTGAAATCTTGCCGCACGGAAAGCGGGGAGGCCTTTCAGTGTGAAGTTTCGAGTGTCAAACATTTCATCCAACCCTTCGGGAAAGTTGGATAGTATAAGAAATTCCGATGAAAAAATTTATTACGACTCTTCAGAACATCTGGAAAATCAAAGAACTCAGGGAACGTATCGGATGGACGTTGTTGATGCTGTTCGTTTTCCGTTTTAGTTCTTTTGTTGTGCTTCCGGGGGTTGACCCCAGCGCCTTGTCCAAGGCAGGGCAGGCCAGTGCCGCCAGCGACCTTCTGGGCTTGGTAAACCTCTTCACGGGCGGGGCTTTTGAGAACGCCTCCATCATGGCCCTGGGCATCATGCCCTACATCACAGCCTCCATCATCGTCCAGTTGTTGGGCTTCGCAATGCCGTATTTCCAGCGTTTGCAGCAAAAAGAAGGGGAAAGCGGCAGAAAGAAATTGACCCAAATCACCCGTATGCTTACGGTAGCGATAACGCTCGTACAAGGAGGCGGTTATCTGACATACATCCATTCTATCCCCAATGCCATAGACCCAGGTATGCCGGCGGGTTTGTTCTGGCTGACCAGTACCATCATCCTATCGGCAGGTACCATCTTCGCCATGTGGCTGGGTGAAAAAATTACGGACAAAGGCTTGGGCAATGGTGCTTCAATGCTGATTATGATTGGCATCATTTCACGGGCACCGCAGGCGTTCGCCAGCGAAATCGGCTTGCAGGTCAGTTCCAATGCCTGGTTCAAATTGATAATGGAATTTGCTTTGTTGTTCGGCGTTATTATGGCCATCATCCTCATCATTCAGGGTGTACGCAGGGTGCCCATCCAGTTTGCCAAACACATGGTGCAGCGCGGCAACAGCGTGATGCCCGCAGCAGGTGTCAGGGACTACATTCCTATCAAAGTGAACTCGGCAGGCGTTATGCCCATCATTTTTGCCCAGGCATTGATGTTCGTACCGGCCACCATTGCCCAATTTTCGGCCTCCGGGTCGCAGGGTGGAGCAAATTCAGGATTTTTAGGTCAATTGACAAACCCTTACTCACTGACATCTTCCATTGTCGTATTCCTTTTGGTAGTTGGCTTCACTTATGTCTATACGGCATTGATAGTAAACCCGACCCAGTACGCAGAATACCTGAAACGCCAGAATGCATTCATCCCCGGTATCAAACCGGGCAAACCAACGGCAGATTTCATTGATGCCGTTACGACGAGGATCACCCTTCCAGGCTCTATTTTCCTGGGTTTCATAGCCATCATGCCTGCTTTCGCCAGGATATTTACAGACAACCAGGCTTTTGCAGCATTTTTCGGCGGCACCTCCATCCTCATTGGGGTCGGTGTTATCCTTGATACGCTGCAACAGATTGAAAGCCACCTGCTGATGCGCCGTTACGACGGCCTCGTGAAATCCGGCAGGATCCAGGGCCGGTCGAGGTTGCAAGGTGTTGGCTCCGGAGGCATGTAAATTTACAATCAGCTTTCGCCTGATATTGATATTGAGATAAAAATTAATTTCATCAGTCGTGCTACCAGGCAAATGAAGGTTAAAAACTCCGGTTCGAAACCATTGCCTCGTAGCACGTTTTTGTTTTTAAAAGTTAGCGATGACGTTAAGAAGCCTTCTGAACCAGCCGAAGACGAATTTGATTTTTTATAAAACGGATGAGGAAATCGAGCTTATCCGGGAGGCTTGCCTGTTGGTTTGCAAAGTACTTGCCCATGTCGGTGCCAACATCCGGCCAGGGATGCGGGGGGAGCAATTGGACCGTGAAGCCGAACAAATCATCCGTGACCACAGGGCCACTCCTGCTTTCAAAGGCTACATCGCGGCTGGTTCGACAGAAGAATTCCCCTCCACACTCTGCATTTCCATCAATGAAGTGGTGGTGCATGGAATACCATCGAACGAAGAATTTAAAGACGGCGATATTGTATCGGTGGATTGCGGGGTGTTGCTGGACGGCTACCATGGGGATGCCGCCTACACGTTCGCATTGGGCGATGTCGATGAAAAAACGATGGAATTGTTGAGGGTGACGAAGACGTCACTCTACAAAGGGATTGAACAGGCGGTACACGGGAAACGTATCGGGGATATCGGTTTTGCCATTCAATCCTACACGGAGCGGGGCTTCGGCTATTCGGTGGTCAGGGAGTTGGTGGGGCACGGAGTCGGGAAATCACTGCACGAAGACCCGGAAGTAGCCAATTACGGCAAGCGCGGCAACGGAACTTTGATGAGGGAAGGCCTCGTCATTGCCATTGAACCAATGATAAACCTGGGCAGGAAGGACATCAAGCAGGGCAAAGACGGGTGGACAATTTTTGCAGCGGACAGGAAACCTTCTGCGCACTACGAGCACACGGTAGCAGTACAGAAAACCCATGCTGACATACTGTCCGACCACGGCCCGATTGAGGAAGCCGTCACCCGGAACAGCGAATTAAAAACAGTGGAAGCCAAGGAGGAGATTTTCGTTTTAACAGCTTGAAAATAAAGGGGAATCAGGCTTGTTTCCATGCGTTTTGAGGGGTGTGAATTTTTTTTTAACGAGGGTGAAACTTTGGTTGATATTCGTATCTTTGCGCTCCGAATTTTGAAAGCATGGCGAAACAAGATTTGATAAAACAAGACGGCACGATTGAAGAGGCACTGTCCAATGCCATGTTCAGGGTTCGTCTGGAGAACAATCACATCATTACAGCCACCATTTCAGGGAAAATGCGGATGAACTACATCCGGATACTTCCCGGCGACAGGGTGGCCGTTGAGATGTCTCCTTACGACCTTTCGAGGGGAAGAATCATCTACCGTTACAAATAGAACGGCAGTAAATTTTCTAATTTTTTACAACCGAAGAGTTATGAAAGTCAGGGCTTCTGTTAAAAAGCGTTCAGTAGATTGCAAGATTGTGAGGAGAAAGGGGAAGGTGTACATCATCAACAAGAAAACCCCGAAATTCAAGCAACGTCAGGGCTAATTCATCTGGAATTGGATGCAGGTCATTCACTGAAAAATTGTAAACCAATAGAATATGGCAAGGATTGCAGGTGTTGATTTACCAAGAAATAAACGTGGGGTCATTGGCCTCACCTACATTTTCGGTATTGGTTCTTCAAGGGCAAAAGAAATTCTCGACAACGCAGGCATCGACGAAAATGTCAAAGTTGCAGATTGGACGGACGATAACGTGCGCACCATCACGCAACTCGTCCAGCGTGACTATAAAGTGGAGGGTGAACTTCGTTCCGAGGTGCAGACGAGCATCAAGCGATTGATGGATATTGCCTGCTACCGGGGCCTGCGCCACCGGAAAGGCCTCCCGCTCAGGGGACAACGCACAAAAACCAACGCCCGTACCCGCAAAGGCAAGCGTAAAACAGTGGCCAACAAAAAACTGGCTAAGAAGTAATCGCATCCTGCCGGTGTTTCTGCTGAGGTTTCATCAGAAACAACAGGCAGTTTGCAACTAATTAATATCAGATGGCAAAGGTTAAATCCAAAGTCAAAGCGAAAAGGAAAGTAAAAGTAGAGCCGGAAGGCTTTGCGCACATCCAGGCGACTTTCAACAATATCATCGTATCGCTCACCAACAAAAAAGGCGATGTGATCAGCTGGGGTTCGGCAGGTAAAGCCGGTTTCAAAGGCTCCAAAAAGAACACACCGTATGCCGCACAAATGGCTGCCGGGGATGCTGCCAAAGTGGCTTTTGAAGCCGGGTTGCGCACCGTGGAAGTGTACGTGAAAGGGCCGGGTTCAGGCAGGGAAGCTGCCATACGTGCCCTCGACCAATCGGGCGTGAAGGTTTCCCGGATAGTGGACTTTACGCCAGTACCGCACAACGGTTGCAGGCCGCCAAAACGCAGAAGGGTGTAATGGCAGGCCGGGGCATGTTCCTGGTTTTTAAACCAAAAAAAAGCAAAATCTAATAATGGCAAGGTATAACGGTCCTAAACAGAAAAAAGCCCGTGCATTCGGCGAAGCAATTTATGGCTTTAGCAAAGCATTCGAGAAGAAGAAATATCCTCCCGGACAGCATGGCAACTCCCGCAGGCGCAAACAACGCTCCGACTATTCCATCCAGTTGATGGAAAAGCAGAAGGCCAAGTACACCTACGGTGTTTTGGAGCGCCAGTTCCGCAACATGTTTGAAAAAGCCAGCCACAAGCACGGCGTAACGGGTACCGTACTACTTCAGTTGCTGGAATCACGGCTCGACAACACGGTGTTCCGCCTCGGCATTGCACCTACACGCAGGGCTGCCCGCCAGTTGGTGTCGCACAAGCACGTGGTGGTGAATGGGATTTTGACCAATGTGCCGTCCTACCACCTGCGGCCCGGCGATGTGGTGGAGGTGCGTGGCCAGTCCAAGGAACTGGAATTGGTTCGGGAGCAGGTCGGCAAGAAGACCGACGTAAAAAAATACGGGTGGTTGGAATTCAACCCCGACAAAGTGCGGGGCGTATTCGTTGCCTACCCTGAAAGAGAACAAATACCGGAGAAAATCAACGAGCAGTTGATCGTTGAACTTTACTCCAAGTAATACTTCAAAGGTTTGGCAGGCAGTTTCACGATTGCTTGCCAAACCCGTTTTGTTATTGCTCGCTTCCTACGCCTTCATTTAGCTGAAAAAACCAGCGGAATGTACCGAATAACTGATTAGACGGTCTTTATTCATCATCCTATCAAAGATTTCTTCATTATATGAGCATCTTAAATTTCCAAAAGCCTGACAAAATCATCATGCAGAAAGCCAATGATTTTGAAGGCATCTTTGAATTCAGACCATTGGAACCTGGCTTTGGCCAAACCATCGGCAACTCACTCAGAAGAATCCTGCTCTCCTCCCTGGAGGGCTTTGCCATTTCAGCCGTCCGCATCGCCGGCGTGGACCACGAATTTGCCACCATCAAAGGCGTGGTACAGGATGTGCTCGACATTGTTTTGAACCTCAAGCAGGTTCGCCTGAAGCAACTGATACAGGGAGAAGACCTCGCTACGGAAAAAATATACCTTACCATCAGCGGAAAAGAAGAATTCCGTGCAGGCGATATCGAAGAGCACACCAACGTGTTCAAGGTGATGAACCCCGACCTGGTCATCTGCCGCATGGAACCGTTCGTGAACCTCGAAATGGAATTCACCATCACCAAGGGACGTGGCTACGTGCCTGCCGGTGAAAACCTCCCAAAAGATTCACCCATCGGCGTTATTCCGCTCGATGCCATCTACACGCCTATCAAAAACGTGGCGTACAAAATCGAATATACCCGTGTGGGCCAGCGTACCGACTACGAACAACTGACGATGGAAGTGAAAACCGACGGCACCATCCACCCGGAAGATGCCATCAAAGAAGCTTCCCGCATCATGATTCACCACCTGATGCTCATCACCGATGAGTACATCAGCATCCCCGACGACTCCGGCCGCCGTGACGATGTGGTGGATGAGCACGTGCTGCACATGCGCAAATTGCTCAAAACTTCCCTCGAAGACCTCGACCTCTCCGTGCGTGCCTACAACTGCCTCAAGGCGGCCAAAATCAACACCCTGGCGGAGTTGGTGCGGTACGACACCCACGAATTGCTCAAATTCAGGAATTTCGGCAAGAAATCGCTCGTGGAAATCGAGGAACTTTTGCAGGATAAAAACCTGACTTTCGGCATGGACTTGTCGAAGTACAAGCTCGATGAAGACAACTGATTTCGGAGGTGGTCCCGATAGCTATCGGGATCCGGATTTGCCGTAAATCAGGTTTCCCTATCGAGATTATTTTTGCAATTACTGCTTGGCGTATTTTTAGAGTTTTGAGGTTCTTTGTTCGGGGTGTCCCCGAAATCAGAAATCCCAAATCCGAAATTGCCCGGTGTTGCGAAGTTCACCAAATTAAAAAACTAATCAAGCCATGAGACACGGCGACAAAATCAACAACCTCGGTAGGACGATGGAGCACCGTCGGGCATTGTTAAGCAACCTCTCCATCTCTTTGATTGAGCACAAACGGATTGAAACCACGCTTGCAAAAGCAAAAGCGCTCCGTCGCTACATCGAGCCAATCATCACGAAGGCCAAGTCCAACACGACACATTCCCGCAGGGTGGTGTTCAGTCACCTGCAAAGCAAGGAAGCCATCAAAGAACTTTTTGGAGCAGTGGCTGCTGCCGTTGGCGAGCGCCCCGGTGGCTATGTCCGCATCATCCGCACGGGTTTCCGCCATGGCGATGCTGCTGAAATGGCCTTGATTGAATTGGTGGACTTCAACCCCGACTACTCCGGCAAAGCACAAGCCGATAGTGGCAAGAGCAAAAAGCGCCGCACCAGAAGGAGCGGCGGTGGCGCTGCAAAATCTGCTGCACCTGCTGCACCTGCTGCCGCAGCCGTTGCGGTAGCAGCACCCGTTGCCGCTGCTGCGATTGCGGAGGAAATAGATACGGAGGAGGAAGAAGAAATCAACGATGCAGCCGAAGACGTGGTGGACGATGCGACTGCCTCGCAAGAAGAAGAATAATCAAAGATTGATTTTGAAAACAAAACGGGCGGAGTTCAGCAATGAGCTTCGCCCGTTTTTGTTTTCCGCTCAGAGAAATGAAGCAAAAAAAAGAACCCATTGCCATCCCCAAAACCTACGCACTCGTCACCGGGGCCAGTCAGGGGTTGGGCAAAGCGATGGTGTTGGAACTGGCGATGCGGAAAATCAACCTCCTGCTGGTGGCGTTGCCCGGCGAAGGGGTTGAGGAGCTTGCTGCGCAATTGGCGGGGCTGGGCGTTGAGGCGCATTTTTACGAAACCGACCTTTCCCAAAGGGAAAATGTGCTGAAATTGACCGATTGGGTCAACCAAAACTTCAACGTGGGCATCCTCATCAACAACGCCGGCCGGGGCGGCACGAGGAGCATGTTGGCGGCGGATGCGGAGTATGTGGACGGCATCGTTCAACTGAACATCGCTGCCCCGGCGTTGATTACCCACCAATTGTTGCCCAATTTATTGCGGCAGAAAAATGCGTACATCCTGAACGTGTCCAGCATGGCGGCGTTCAGCCCGATTGGTTTCAAAACGGTGTACCCGGCATCCAAACGGTTCATCCGGCATTTCTCGCTGGGGCTACGGCAGGAGCTGAAGGGCACCGGCGTTTCCGTCAGCGTGGTGTACCCGGGGCCGATGAAAACCAATGCGGATGTTGCCAGCCGCATCGAAAAACAGCAGTGGATGGGGAGGATCGGGTTGGTGTCGCCGGAGGCGGTGGCAGAGGTTGCGGTGCGTCAAATGTTTAGGCGGAAAACCTGCATCCTTGCTGGCTGGGGCAATTACCTGAACTGGCTGTTGCTGGCCATGCTTCCCAACAGGTTTAAAATTCCGTTGTTGACGAAAGCGGTTCGGAAAGAAATGGACGGGCTGCCCTGACTACGCTCGTTCCTCGTTGCCCGGCCAGGCACCATATCCTGTTTTCGGTTTGCACCATTTCACAAAATAGACCCCGTCAATGGTGAAGAGGCGTATTGCCATGCCTTGTCGAAACGGGCCTTCACCGCCCTGGCCTCGTCCGTTTTTCTTTGTTGTTTCAGGCATTGGTACAGCCCCATCAGTGCCCAACCGTTTTCCTTCCATTTTTTCAAATCTTGCCGATAGATTGCCTCGGCTTCGGCAAATTTCCCCGCCCGAAACAGCACATGGCCAAGCAGGTGGCGCACGGAGAAAAACCAGTCCGGTGGCTCCTGGTATTGTAGCTGGTCTTCAAAAGCCACTGCCTGCCGAAGCAGGTCGGCACTGGCATCGAACTTGCCCTGCCGCCGGGCGATGTCGCCTCCCAGCACATGCCGGGCAATGCGCGTCACGTCGGTCAGCTTGTTGAAGCCCCAGATGGTCAAACCGGTGATGGAAGTGTCTTTTTCCAGTCTTTCCACCTCGGCAAGTTCCCGGCGGGAGGCTTCAAAGTCACCTTTTCCGCTGAACGCCATGCCCCGTGCGTAGTGCCAGATGGCGAGCGGGTAGATGAGGTCGGCTTCGGGGGCGTGTTCCTTCAAGATGTCGTCCCACATCGCAAATTTCACCTGGATGAACCAGGGAATGCTCAGGTAATGCTGCAAGGTGGTGAGGTCGGGGATGCGCATCATTTCCTGGTTCACTACGTGGTTGGCCATGTAGCGGCTGGCTTCGAGCGCCCGTTCGCCATTGCCTTCGAGGGCGGAGCAGGCGGCGAGGAAATGCCAGTTGTGGGGATAGTAGGCGAGGGGGTACACCCCGGCGACATGGCAGGTTTCGACGTAGGCGCTGTCCAATTTCACGGCCCGTTCGTTCGCCCAGCGGCCCTCGTGGTAGTGGCCGGTGTTGATATAGGTGTGCGAAGGCATGTGGACGAGGTGGCCGCTGCCTGGCACCAAAGTTCGCAGCGTGTTGGCGTAGGGGACGGCCTGCTCGGCGTGGCCGCTGGCTTCCGTAGCATGGACGTAGAGGTGGATGGACTGGGCGTGTTTCGGGTTTTTTTTCAGTACGCCCTCGATGATGCCCGTGATTTCGGGTGTCCAGGGTTTCGGCTCGCCCGTTTTCTCCCACAAATCCCAGGGGTGCATGTCCATCAACGCTTCGGCGCACATGGCGGCGATGTCGAGGTCGTTCGGGAATTTGGCGTGTACTTCCTTCAGCGCATCGGCATAAGCCTGGTAGAATGGTTTGGCATCTTCTTCCAGCGTCTTCGGGTAACGCTTCGAGATGGCACCGATGAGCGCCAGCTCTTTGGCATTGCAGGTGTGCGACAGCATTTGGGCTTTGGCAACAGCCTCGTTGGCTTCCGGGAGCACGCTCACATCCATCGGGGAATTGTAGTTGGGGCCGAGGACGTAGCCCAATCCCCAGTAGCACATGGCACAGTCGGGGTCTTGCCGTGCCGCTTCCTTGAACGACCTTGCCGCCTCGGCGTGGTTGAAACCGTAGGCGAACATCAGGCCCTGGTCGAAATACTTCTGGGCGACTTTCGATTTGGTGGTGATGGGGTAGGTGAAATCTTCAGTCAAACCCGCAAACAACGGGGTCAGGGTGCCGTCGAAGCCCGGCGGTGTGTTCAGTATCACGGATTTCGGTGCGCAAAAACTGACAGGTGCAGGTGTAAGGTCAGGGCCGGAGGAGGAGGTAAGCACTTGTTTTTGCCGTGGGTGGCAACTCAAAACCAGTGCAGTCAAAGCTGTGAGGAGGAAGAAATTTTTCATTGGATTTGAATTTTGATTTAAGAATCAAAACTAACAAACCCGAAAAGTTATTTGCAATAAATGTGGTAATTACTTGATTGGGCGGTTTATAATTTTTAAGGTTTCAAAACCTGCCGGTGGATGGAATCTAAGTACGATTTCCACGCATTTCTCGGCAAAACGAGGAACACACCGTTGCCTCTGGCAGGCAGGTCGTCTTTTTTGAAACCGGGGTTCAAGCGCCGCAAGGTCGGCAGGTCAAGCCCGGTGGTTTTTGAAATATTCGACAGCGACAAAGCACCGTAAACCCTTGCTGCCATTGAGTTCAGCCATTGGTCGTCAGGAAAGGAAGGCATCAATCCGTGCAGTTCAAAATAATTGCCGAGGTACGATGCGGCGAGAAAACGGGCCAGGTACCGCTGGGTTTCTCTCGGCAGGTAGGGTTTCACCTGGGCGAAATTTGTGGAACCTGCCTGCCGGATGGCCCTGTTCAATCGGCTGGGGCCGCAGTTGTACGCCAATAGTGCCATTTCCCAGCTTCCAAACCGCTGGTGCAACCGCTTCAGGTATTTCACGGCGGCCTCTGTCGAGCGGTTTGGGTCTTTGCGTTCATCGAGACTCTCGTCGATGACCAGTCCGAGGCTGGTGCCGGTAGCCGGTACCAATTGCCAAAGGCCGGCTGCCCCTTTCGTCGAAACGGCGTATGGCACGAGCGCTGACTCCACCATCGGGATAAATTTCAACTGTTCCGGCATTCCGTTCATGTCGAGGTAATGCTCGATGGTCGGCAGGTAAACGATGGCCCGGCCCAGCATTTTTTCCGTTTCCTTCGACCCAAATGTGAGGTAACGCAGCAGGCAGGCCTCCACATCGTCGTCGAAAACGGGTTCAACCGGGCTGCGCATCTGTTGAAACCGGTTTTTGATTTCAACGCCGTCCGGCAGGCTGGTGGGGCTGATGGCATGGTGGGTTTCAAAGTGGTTCAAGCCGGTTGGCAACATTGCACCGGCTTGGGCAACAGCCAGCCAGGCTGCCGCCAATGTACATGGGATACGTTTCATAGGATATTGTTTTTTGTTCTGCCCTTGTGTCAGAAGCGAATAAAAAAGCCTTTTTTCAAGTGGGGGGAAGCGAAAAGGGAGGTGTGCAAACGTATATTTTGGAACCAAAATGGTCGCAAAATATCCGATGGATAATCATGTTTGTGCCAGTGGGAAATAAGCCGGGAGGATGGGAAGCTATGCCGGTTATGAAGGGGGTATTGCCAAAAACCAGGCCGTTTGGCGACCGGAAACTGATATTTTATGAAAAGGAAATGCGCAAAACGTACGTTATGAGGGGTTTAATGGGAGATTGGTTTGTCAATTTTTTTTCGGGTATCTTCAAAAAACAGCGCTATCTGACCGTGCCTGAAGCGCTGGCGGTAACACCCACCGATTTTCCCTGATCGCTGCCGGCTAAAAAAAACGGATGCGGGCAGGGTCAACCTTCCTCCTTCTCACGGGTTATTTTCCCTGCCGGTTTCGTCGAAATATGCCGGGCTAACCTGTAAATTTTTACTTTTGCGCCGCTATGTTGCTAACTATTTTCAAATCCAAGATTCACCGGGCCAAAGTCACCGAGGCTAACCTGCACTACGTGGGCAGCGTCACCATTGATGAAGCGCTGTTGGAAGCCGCCAACATCATGGAAGGCGAGAAGGTGCAGATTGTGAACAACAACAACGGTGAACGCATCGAAACCTACGCTATCCGGGGCGAACGCAATTCCGGCATCATTTGCCTGAACGGTGCCGCTGCCCGCAAATTTCAGCCCGGCGACATCGTCATCATCATCGCCTACGCCCTGATGACGCCGGAGGAAGCCAAGACTTTCAAGCCCGTTACTGTTTTCCTTGACGAAAATAACAGATTAACGGAAGACGGTTGACAGCAGACGGATTGCTCCCGTCCATCGTCCACCGTCTCCCGTCCACCGTCTTCCGTCCGCAACCACCGTGAAAAAAATCCTCATCAATTTCCTCCAGTTTTTGGTTTTCCTGAGCATTGGGGCGGCCATTCTTTACTTGGTTTTTAGGTACCAGAACGCTGCTTTTTTGCAAGACTGTGCCCAGCGTGGCGTACCGGCATCGGAATGCAGTCTGGTGGACAAACTGGTGCAGGATTTCAAAAATGCCAATTTTGGCTGGATTGCGCTGGTGTTGGTGGCCTTCCTCGTCAGCAATTACAGCCGGGCCGAAAAGTGGAGGATTTTGCTGAGGCCCCTGGGTTGCAAACCTCGCTTCATCAACGCTTTCCTCTCCATTTTGGTCGGTTATTTTGCCAACCTCGGCCTGCCCCGCATGGGCGAGGTGGTTCGGGCGGGACTGTTTTCAAAATACGAGCACGTGCCGGTGGAAAAAGTCATGGGCACCATCGTGGTGGACCGGGTAGTGGATGTGCTTTGCCTGGGTTTGGCCTTTGGCCTCGCCCTGATTTTCGAGTACGGAAAACTTTGGGGCTACCTTCAACAGAAAATGGGCGAAGGCACTGGGTCAGGTTCCAACAAAACGCTGATCATCCTCGCCGGAGCGGCAGTGGTGGCTTTGTTTTTTTATTTGCTGCGCAAAAAGTTGTCACAAACGGCCTTTTTTCAAAAAATATTCAACCTTTTCAAAGGGTTCTGGGAGGGCATCCGCTCCGTGGGCCGGTTGGAGCGGCCCTGGCTGTTCGTGTTCCACAGCCTCAACATCTGGTTCCTGTACTTCCTGATGACATGGCTGGGTTTCCAGGCATTTGCACCTACGGCGCACCTCGACCTGCGGGCGGCGCTCACGGTATTTGCCTTCGGAACCTTGGGCATGGTCATCCCCTCGCCCGGCGGCATGGGCACGTTCCACGCGCTGGTCA
>JACRAN010000151.1 GCA_016234735.1 Bacteroidota bacterium
CTAAGGTGTTATACGAAATCTCGTTAGGCTTCACGCCCTTCCGCTTCATCTCCTCGAACCACTTCAACGCCGTCGGGTAGTCCCCGCTCTTGTTCACCAACGTGGAATACGAAATCTCGGTGGGCTTCACGCCCTCCCGCTTCATCTCCTCGAACCACTTCAACGCCGTCGGGTAGTCCCCGCTCTTGTTCACTAAGGTGTTATACGAAATCTCGTTAGGCTTCACGCCCTTCCGCTTCATCTCCTCGAACCACTTCAACGCCGTCGGGTAATCCCCATTGGAAATTAACTCGCTGTATAGGAATAATTGGTCTCTATCCGATTGACCATAGGCTATGGCATCTAACAGCACCTTTTCCCCTTTAGCTGTCTCTCTTAAGGCTTTGTAAGCTTTCGCCAATTCGATATAATAGGGAGTAAACCATTGGTTTTCCTGAACGAGGAACTGATACCTATCAACCCGATGGTGCGGGGTATCCTCCGACCTGTATTTTTTGCCGACTCTCTTTTCCTGCTCCCACATGGCCTCCTGCATGTCGGGGTAGTCTTTGAAATGTAGCCTGCAAATTTCCCGGACATATCCATTGATGGAAATCTGGTTGTCTGGATCCACTATAATCAGCAGTTTTTTATTCAGGGAGTTTAACCCGGCCTTCCTTTGGTGCTCCGGCAAATCGGTGGCAAAAAAGTCCAGCTTTTGAGGTTTGTAGATAAATATGAGCTGGCAAATCAGTTTGGTTTCAGGAGCATTTAGCTGGTCGAGCAAGAGCCGGAGGTACTTGTCACGGTATTCTTCGATTTTTGTGGTAGCTTGAATGTCTTCGAGCAAGGCTGCTTTATCAAAAAACAAATCCTGAAAGGTGTCGGGGATGTTGATTAAAAGCCAGGTATTGCCACCCGTTTTTTCATAGATGAGTTCGTACTCGTGGCGGGTAAATTCACTTTCGTAATATGGCCAAAAATATGCTGCATTTATTTTTTGTAGTTGGTTTTCCTTTAAGCCCGTCCTTACAAGCACGGTTCCAGGCAGGTCAATGAAATAACGGCACTCAAGCACGATTTTCACATTGCGGTGGTTGCTAAGTGCTTGTACCAATTCCAGCAAGCGGGGTTCCGAGAATGGGTGACTGTCTCGTCCCGGTTTGAGTTCAAGGGCAGTTTCAGTATTGGCGAACCAGACTAGCGTCTTCTTTTTAAACCGTTCTTCTATTTTCTGTATCAACCTATGGGGTTCTGGCAATTCCTCGCTGCCAAACAACTCTTTTCCTGCACGGGCAGTTGCCAAAATGCCCTCCGACAACAAGATTTGAATGGTTTCCTCATTTTTAAGATAAGTGTTCTTCCAGTGCCCAATGGTGTAGGACTTGCCCATCTGCGCCACGCCGTAGAAAGTGAAGATGCGTTTGTCGGGGCTGTTCCAAAATTCATCCAACTGGGCTATTTCGCTACTTCGCCCGATATCTAAGGCGGTGGTGGGTGGGTGGGTGGGTAAGGTCGAAGTAGTTTTTACTTCAGGTTTGTAGGGCTTCGGGTTGACATCTTCGGCTTTGACCAGTGGCAAATCCTGGAATAGCCGAAAGAGACCATCCCAGTCATCCAGCATTTGGAAATGATGGATGGGAAGGAAGTAAGGTACGTCTTCCTTTTTGCCACCCGGCGGCAGAATCGCCACAAACTTCTTGTGGTTGTCTTCTTCAAGTCGTTCGTAAATCCTTTTTCGGTTGATGGTGCTTTCCCATTTGACACCCAAGCCTTTTCCGGGATCTTCGTCACCCTCCGCCCGGCGCCTGTAGGTTTCGGTGCAGATACAAAGCACAAAATCTGCTTCCCGGATTTGCTGGAACATCCAGGTGTCCCAATCTTCATCGGGGAAAGCGCCATTGACAAACTGGTCAATATTGGCGTCCACCCCGCCAGCGTTGCGAAGTTGATTGGCAAATTGGGCAACCCAGTCATCGTGTTCCTGGTCGCCGTGGCTGTAAGAAATGAATACCTTCAGCGGAGATGTGGGGGTTTTATCGCTCATTGATTTGAATGGATGTTTTTAAAGAAGGCACAATATACACACCCTTGCAATTTATTTTAACACTTGTAGTAAAACAGCCACCTCCTCGAAACGGATGGTGCAATTTGGCGGTTTCGGCACCGGATCTTGCAGGCGTATTTTGCGGGGCAGTGGAAGGAGTAGCTGTCTAAATCACGGATTTTACGGATTTTGGGATTTCACGAATTCCGGCGGTCAGCGCAATCCGTTCATCTGCTAAATCTGCGATTCAGACAGCAATGACCGCCCGCCACCTCTTCGAAACGGATGGAGTCCCGATACCTATCGGGATGGCGCTTCCGGTATTGGATTTTGTATGCGTATTTTGCGGGGCAGTGGAAGGAAAAAGACGGTAAAAAACCAGTAACTTTGTAAAAAATCAGTCAGCCATGAAAGACAACAAGCAGCCAATTTTCCCGCAATACCCCCGAATCGCAGTTGACCCAAAGGTCTGCACGGGCAAGCCGCATATCGCTGGCACCCGCATCACCGTATCCGCCATCCTTGCCAATATGGCGGGCGGCATGGACATCACGGCCATGCTCAGGGAGTTTCCCCGCCTGAAAGAAGAGGACATCCTGCAAGCCCTGGCATTCGCTTCGAGCCAGTTGCAGGACCAATATTTCCCTGTTGAAATGGCTGCCTGATGAAGTTCTTAGTTGATGAAAACATGCCCCTGTCTTTTGCGGAAAATCTTAACGAATTGGGACATGACGCAGTCCATGAGATCGATGTTGGACTGTATGAAAATGACGATGCAATCATACTGGAATATGCTCGAAATAATGGTCAAATCATTATCACCTTCGACCTCGATTTCTCTCGCCTCATTGCCGTTGGAAACCTTCAATTACCTTCCGTCATCACCTTTCGTACCGATACAATGACGCCTGTATTGTTTCAGCAAATTATGGTGGGACACCTCCCTGCGTTGCAAGAGGCTTTGACCGTAGGGGCAATGGTGACGATTACCGGCCGGAACATCCGGGTGAAAAAACTGCCAGTCCGGTAGCCCCTGTGCCTCGTGCATTTTCTGGATGAAACGCCCGCCCACCACCTCCTCGAAACCGACGATGCCACATGGCGTTTTCGGCACCGCATCTTGCAGGAGTATTTTGCGGGGCAACGGAAGGAGAATTGACTATTTTTGAGCGTTTCAAAATCCATGTCAACCATGAATGCCAATCGCCAACTCCGTGACCTGCCGCCCCGCCACCTCAACCTGTTCACGAAAGCCACCGTCCTGTCAGGTGGTTTCCTCCAAATGTTCGGGTGGATATTTTTCTGCATGGGCAGCCTGTTCGCCTGGATTTTCATCCCGATGTCGGAGGTGCGGTTTTGGTTCGAGTTCGGGAAGGAGTGGAAGGAAACGCCGGGCAAGGTGGTCACTGCCGAGCCGACCAACTCCTCGGTGAACGACCAGGTGGTTTACAGCTACCTGCATTCATTCGAGTTGAACGGGACCCGCTACACCGGCAAGAGCTACACCACCGGGCAGCAGTACCAGGGCGGTGAGGAGGTCACCGTCCGCTACGATGCCAACAACCCCAACGACTCTCATCTGGCGGGGTCGAAAAGGGCGATTTTTCCGGCCTTCGTGTTGTTCGTGCTGATATTCCCGCTGGTGGGGCTGTGCTTTATCGTTTTTTCTCTGCGGCAAAACCTGCGAACGGTGAAGCTGCTGGAAATCGGCGACTTTACGAGGGGCAAGATGACCTCGAAGGAGGCCACGGGGTCGGTCGTGAAAATCAACAACACCTCGTACCCGGTTTTCAAGTACCAATTCGAGTTTGAAGCAGGCGGCAAAACCCATACCGCCACCTGCAAGACCCACCAGGGCGGGCTGGTGGAGGACGAAGAGCGGGAAATCATCCTCTACGACCGCTTCAATCCCGGTTACAACCTCGTCTATGATGCGGCCCCGAACGTACCCGCCATTTCGGAACAGGGGACGCTGGAACCTGCGCCCTTCGGCCAGGTGCTGTACCTGCTGCTGCCGTTTGTGGGCATTGGCATGAACCTGTTCTTCCTGTGGCACGGGGCACCGTTCGGGATGGATTAGGATTTTGCAGGTACGGACTACGCCATCTTCGGCAGGGCTGCCGCTTCTCCCCGCAAAAAACTAAGCGCCTCCGCATTGAAGCGCTGCCACTGCTCGATGTTGCAGATGTGGCCGCATTTTTCGATGACCACGAGGGTCGCTTTTTCCTGCTTCGCCACGAAACGGCGGGCGGCTTTGAAAAAAACATGGTCTTCGGCACCCATCACCACGAGGCTCCATTTTTTCAACTGGCGGTGGAAATATTCATCGAGCAACTGGAAGAATTCGCCGTACAGCCCCACCCATTTCATGTACTCGGCCTGGGTGAGTTGCTTGGCCTGCTGGCGGTACAGCCGCCTGGATTTCTCGTGGTTTTTTTTCGGTAAAACGATGAGCGAAAACAGGGCGTAGATGTAGCGGTAGGGCAGGAGGAAGTTGAGCAGTTTGCAGGCATGTACCAGCACCCGCATCTTGAGCGTGGCCCGGAAAATGCCACCCGCCATCACCATTTTGTCAATCAAATCGGGGCGTTTCTGGTCGAGGCGCTGAAGGATGGCGCTGCCGAGCGAGAGCGAGATGAAGTGCGCCCGCCCGATTTGCAGGTGGTCGATGACCTCCAGGATGTCGTCGCACACGATGTCGAAATTGTAGCTGGGAAACTCCGGGTCGATGTTTTTTGACAGGCCGTGGTCCCGCAGGTCGAGCAGCAGCAGGTTGAAAAACGGACGGAAGGCTTCCGTCTGGTACTTCCAGGAGGCGATGGCCCCGCCCGCCCCGTGAATGAAAATGAGCCAGGGAGCATCGAACGGCAGCCGGTAGGTTTGGTAATGCAGCATCCGGTTTTATTTGTGAAACAACACAACAGTCAGCGCAGCAAAATGTTACTGGGCCTGGCTTTTCAGAAGTTGTTTAAAAATGTAGAATTTAGAATAACCAATGTAGAATTTTGAAGGATTTGGGGTGACTTATCAGTTTGTCAAACATGAATATACAATACGTTGCCTTCTACATTTTGAATTGAGCGTTCTACATTCAGAATTTAAAGAACCTTTCAAATCCAGGGTTATTTGTTCAAATAAATCCCGTCCTTTTCCAGTCGGATGAGCCGCTGTTTGTAGAGTGTCCCCACTGCTTTTTTGAACGTTTTTTTGCTCATTTCCAGCGTTTCGGCGATGTCGTCGGGGTCGCTGCTGTCGGTGAGGCGGAGGTAGCCGTTGTTTTCTTTCAGCTTGATTAAAATCCGCTCCGCATTCGGTTCCACCTTGCCGTAGCCGGACTTCTGGAGGCTCACGTCGATTTTGCCGTCCTCCCGCACGAGTTTGACGTAGCCCTTGCGGCGGTCGCCCCGGCGTATTTTTTCAAAAATCCCGCTCTCGTAAATCAGCCCTCGGTAGCGGTGGTTGATGATGACGTTGAGACCCAGTTCCGTCTGGTTGTCGATGAGCAAATCCACCTCCTGACCTGCCCGCACGTGGATGTTTTCTTTTTGCAAAAACTTCTGGTAGCGCCCGGAAGCGGCCAGCCGGTCTGTCTTTTCGTCGAGGTAGAGATAGACGATGTACCAGTTGCCGGGAATCATCTTGCCGGGCTGCTCCTTGAACGGCACGAGCAGGTCTTTCTCCAAACCCCAATCGAGGAATGCCCCGAAGTTGTTCAACTCCCGCACTTGCAGGCAGGCAAATTCGTTGAGTTTGATGAGCGGCGTGGCCGTGGTGGCGGTGATGCGGTCTTCGCTGTCTTTGAAAATAAACACCCGCAGCACGTCGTCCACCGCCCAGGTTTCCGGCACGAACTTGTTGGGCAACAGCACCTCCCGGCTACCTTCCCCGTCGGTCAGGTAAACCCCGTTGTCCGTCTGCCGGACAATTTTCAGTCGGTTGTATTTGCCGAGGGTTATCATTTTTTGATTGCTGAATTGTTGGATTGTTGTATTGTTCTGCAACACCAGCGGTAGTCGTACTTTTCATACCTCATACCTCATACCTCAGCCATCATCCCTGCATAAAGTTTCTCCTTTTGTACATGAATCTTCTCCGATTTGAGGTAATCATCGAAACTCATCAGGCTGTCGATATAGCCAGTTGGGCCGATTTCGAGGATGCGGTTGGCGACGGAGGACAGCAGGGCGTGGTCGTGCGAGGTCATGATGAGGTTGCCTTTGAACTCCTGCAAGGCGTTGTTCAGTGCGGTGATGGATTCGAGGTCGAGGTGGTTCGTCGGCTCGTCGAGGAGCAGGAAGTTGGGGTAGCGGAGCATGATTTTCGACAACATGCAGCGCACTTTTTCCCCGCCGGAGAGCACGCTCGATTTCTTGTAAACCTCCTCGCCGCTGAACAGCATCCTGCCGAGGAAGCCCCGGATGAACTGCTCGTCTTTGTCCGTGGAAAACTGCCGCAGCCAGTTGACGAGGTCGAGGTCGTTTTGGTTGCTGAAAAAAGCCGTGTTCTCGTTCGGCAGGTAGTCGAACGAGATGGTCTGGCCGAACTCGATGGTGCCCGTGTCTGGCTCCTGCTCGCCCGCCAACACATCGTAGAAGGCGTTGACGGCGGGGGTGTTGCGACTGAGCAGGGCGATTTTTTCGCCCTTGTTCATGGTGAAGGTCACGTTGCTGAACAGCCACTCGCCGTTCGCATCCCGCTTGCTGAGGTTGCTCACCCGCAGTATTTGGTCGCCCGGCTCCCGCTCTGGCCGGAAGTGGATGAACGGATACTTGCGGCTCGACGGCTCCATTTCATCGATATTGAGTTTTTCGAGCGCTTTTTTGCGGCTGGTGGCCTGGCGGCTCTTGGAGGCGTTGGCACTGAACCGGGCGATGAACTCCATCAATTCCGCCCGTTTGACCTCGGTCTTTTTGTCCTTGTTGGCCTTCTGCTGCATCATCAGTTGGCTCGTCTCGTACCAGAAAGTGTAGTTGCCGGTGAAGATTTTGATTTTCTTGAAATCGATGTCCACCATGTGCGTACACACCATGTCGAGGAAGTAGCGGTCGTGCGACACGACGATGACCGTGTTCTCGTAATCGGCCAGGAAGTCGGCGAGCCAGGTGGCCGTTTCAGCGTCGAGGTCGTTGGTAGGCTCGTCGAGCAGCAGCAGGTCGGGGTTGCCGAAGAGCGCCTGCGCCAGCAGCACCTTCACCTTTTCAGGGCTGCTCAGGTCTTTCAGCAGCTTGTGGTGCAGGTCTTCCTTCACGCCCATATTGCTCAGGAGCAGGGCGGCATCGCTCTCCGCCGTCCAGCCGCCCATGTGGCCGTACTCGTTTTCGAGGTGGGCAGCGTGCAAGCCCTCGGCTTCGGTGGCATCGGGGTTCATGTAGATGGCGTTCTTCTCCTCCATGATGCGGTACATCTCCCGGTGCCCCATCAGCACGGTGTTCAGCACCGGCTCGTTCTCGAACTCGAAGTGGTTCTGCTTCAGCACCGCCATGCGGTTGCCCGGCTCGATGCTGACGCTGCCCCGGTTCGGCTCGATGTCGCCGCTGAGGATTTTCAGGAAGGTGGATTTGCCCGCCCCGTTGGCACCGATGACGCCGTAGCAGTTGCCCCGGAGGAATTTCAGGTTGACCTCGTCGAACAGTACCTGTCTGCCGAACTGGAGGCTTACGTTATCTACTGTTATCATGTGAGTCGAAAATTAAAAAGCCGTTTTGGAAAAGGCCGCAAAAGTAAGCAAAGAAAAGGAAGGTAGGAAGCGAAGTGTTGCACTGCTGAGAGAAGGCCAGGGAAAGAATGTCTTCAACACCTACGGACAGCGGGCGGGTACCGGGGGACATTGGGCTTTTGCTTTGGAAAAAGTTTTGGCCTTCAAGAATTGACTGTCGCAAGTCGTAAGTTGCCGAATGTGGCGGTTTTCTGTTCACTACTCTACACGTGAAACAAACTGGTTTCTGCCTGAATAATTTTATCTTTGCCGTAAAACTTGGAAAATGAATGAACTTGGGGCAAAACAATTAAGGGAAGATGTTGGCGAACTGGTAATGAATAATGACTACCCTGCTCAGGAAGATGGCACTTCGGATGCAGTGGAAGAGGCTGTTGAAGAAACGGAAGACGAGGAATCAGTTGCTCAACGTGTCATTTTACCTAAAGATATTCACTTTATTCCAAAGCCACTCAGCTTAGACAACATTATCAAGCGCATAAAACGGGAGAAAATCAATTTTTTTACCGAATACCAACGGCTTCCAAACTTATGGGACGATGTCAAGAAAAGTCGTTTTATTGAATCTATTTTA
>JACRAN010000147.1 GCA_016234735.1 Bacteroidota bacterium
CTGTGGAAGATGCCGTGGTCGGAGTGCGGGCTGCTTCGCCCTCGCTGGCTGCCAACTTGAGTTACTTTGATGGGAAAATGGTGAAGTGGGACCCGGTGAACATGGTGTTGAAATGATTTTGAGGCTTGATTGGACACGGATTTTGACGGATTGGACACGGATTTTCACAGCTATTTTAAACAAGAATAATGAGGAACGAGCTGTTGACCGAGCAAATCATCAAGTGTTTCTATGAGGTTTACAACGAACTGGGGTACGGTTTTTTGGAGCGTGTGTACCAGAATTCGTTGTACCTCGTGTTGGTGAAAGCCGGTCTGAAAGTCGAAGCCCAGAAGCGGATCAAAGTGTATTTTAGAGGGGTCGAAGTGGGGGAATATTTTGCCGACATGGTGGTGGAAGACGTAGTTATCCTTGAATTGAAAGCGGCTGAAAACCTGATTGCCGAACACGAAAGCCAACTGCTGCATTATTTGCGGAGTTCGGAAATCGAGATTGGCCTGCTGCTCAACTTCGGCCCCAAACCTTCCATCCGCCGTAAAATTTATGACAACCATTTGAAGAAAAGCCTACCCCCCGAATAAAAAAATCCGTGTCCAATCCCTCAAATCCGTGTCCAATCAAGTATTCATCGCCACCGCACACACGATGCCTGTTGCCACGGCGGCATTTAGCGACTCGGCACCGCCGCCGATGCCTTTTGGAATGGAAATACGATGCGTCAGTTTTGACTGGATTTCAGCCGAAAGCCCCCGGCTCTCGTTGCCGATGGCGATGATGGCGGGCGTGTTCGGTTTTTCATCAAAAATGGAGGCGCCGTCCAACACCATGCCGTACACGGGCAGGCCGGGGAGGTGGCTTTTCAATTCATCAAAGTCCAGTTCAAAGCACTTCACCCGCAAAAAAGCGCCCATCGAAGCCTGCACGACCTTCGGGCTGAGAGCCTCCACGCTGCCTGGCGAGCAAAACACCCACCCAATGCCAAACCAATCGGCGATGCGCAGGATCGTGCCGAGGTTGCCGGGGTCACGGATGTCGTCGAGGTAGAGCGAGAGGCTGGTTTCGACCTCATTTTTTTCAAAATGCCAGTCGGGTTGTTTCACCACGAGGAGCACCTGGTTCGGGGTGGAGAGCAGGGAGATTTTTTTCAGTTCGCCTTCGGCAACCGGCGAGACTGGGGCGTTCGATTTTTCAACGAGGCGGGAATTTGCATCCAACCAATCGGGCACGGCGACGATACTTTCCACTTCCAGATTGCCCGCCGCCAGTACCTCGGCAGCCATTTTCGTTCCCTCCACTATGAAATTGTGATACTTTTGGCGGTACTTCCGCCCGTGCAAAGATTTAAGGTACTTTAACTGATTGATGGACAATTTCATGGCGAGGATGCTGTTTTGATTGCAAAATGCTTTACCGGATGAAACATTTGATACGCTTTGTTGGCTGTTTCTTTTCGCTTGTTTTACTGGCCGTGCTCTGCGGCTGCAATACTACCCAGTTTCTCGATAAATCGAAAGGCGAGCAATACCTGCACAAAAATGTCATTGAAATCGACCAGGCAGGAGGCAAAATCAAGAACAAATCAAGCCTGAGTTACGAGTTGTCAAAATTGTACCTCCAAAAACCCAACCGCAAGATGTTCGGGGTGCCCCGGCAGTATTTTTACTTCATGGCGCGGGACACGTTCGACAAATCAAAAATCGGCATGGCCGCTGCCAGGTGGAAAGCAAAACGAGGGGAAGAACCTGTCATTGTTGACACTTTTGCTGCTTCGCAAACCGAAAAAGCGATGGCATCCTACCTCAAAAACCGGGGGTATTTATTCGCCGAGGTGCAGCATGAAATCAAGTCCAACAAGAAAAAAACCAAGGCTACGGTCACTTATTTTGTGAAGCCCGACGGCCGCTTCCTCATCGACACACTGATTTTTGAATGCCGGGACACCGCCATCCAGCGGATTTTGCGGGAGATTTCGGCTGAATCGCTGCTCCAGCCTGGCAACCCGGTGGACGTCAAATTGTACGACCAGGAAGTAGCCCGCATCACCCGCTACCTGCGCAACCACGGCTACGCCTATTTTTACCCGCAATACGTTTCCAGCCTCGAAGGCTTCGACAGTTCAAACGTCGAAAAAACGGTGAGCATCCGCCTGAAAGTGCTGACGCCGCCGGGCAGGGACACCCACCAACGTTACGCCGTCGGCAACATTTACATTTTCCCCGACTACGACCCCAGCCTCGGAAAACTCACGCCGGATACTTTGGTCGATGGCATGTTTTTTGGCAACGCCGGCAGGCCGTTCCGGGTCAAGCCCCATATCCTCGCCAACTCGATTTTCTTCCGTTCGGGCGAACTTTACAACCAGGATGCCCTCGACAATTCCCTGCGGCAATTGGGCACGCTGGGCGTTTTCAGGCCACCGACTTTGCGGTTGGAAGAAGACACTCTCCACCCCGGAACGTTGAATTTTTTCATGTACCTCACCGCCAACAAGAAGTGGGAAATCGGCTACGATTTTGAACTGAACTCTACGGAACGGCAAGGGCTGCTGGGCAACTACAACCTCATCGGACTCTCCTTCAACCCGTCGCTGCGGAACCGGAATTTTCTGAAAGGTGCGGAATTACTGGTAGGCAACCTCAACTTTGGGGTTGAACTGAACCCATTTGGCAACAGCGAAAAAATCATCAACGCCATGGATTTCCGTTGGCAAAACGAGTTGTATTTCCCTCGTTTCACCGACTATTTTGGCCTTTGGAAAGGGCTTCGCAAATGGGGCGTAACAGGCGAAGATTTCAACAAGAACCTGCGCCAGAAAGCCACGAGCCGCATGTCGGCAGGCTACAACATGCTGATACTGCGCAAAAACTACAACCTGCATTTTTTCAACATGTCCTTCGGCTTCGAGGTGCCGGTGTCCGTGAACCACCGGGTGAGCGTCAACCATTTTGGCGTGGACCTGGTATTGCCTAACATCGTGGAAGGTTCAAGGTTTGACTCGTTGCTGGACGCAAATCCATCGCTGCGCACCAGTTTCAACAAACAACTTATCACCGGACTGCTTTTCAGGGACATCAATTTCGTGTACACCAGCCCGCCGAAGCCTGCCGGTAACTCTTGGTATTTCAGGGGCTATTTCGACCTGTCGGGGCTGGAAGTGTTGGCTGCCAACTCGATTTACAATGCTGTCGCCACTAACCCGGTGACGTTCAACTTTTTCGATGTCGATTTTTCGCACTATGCAAAACTGGAGCTGGATGGCAGGCGTTACTGGCAATTCGGGCCGGAGCGCTCGTTCATTGCAAGGCTCAGTACGGGCATCGCCAGGCCATTCTACCGTTCCAAGACGGTGCCGTATGTGAAGCAGTTTTACGTCGGCGGGCCATACAGTGTGCGGGGCTGGTACACTCGTGAACTCGGCCCGGGCCTCTACAAAAACCCAGCCACCGACGACCCCGCCAACCGGAGCCTCTACTACCAGGCAGGCGATATGAAACTTGAATTTAACCTGGAATACCGCTTCTTCATGGTGCGCCCGCTCAACCTGTTCAACCTCTACGGGGCTACTTTTTTGGATGGCGGCAACATCTGGACGAAAGACAAGGACGCCTCCCGCCCTGGCTCGCAGTTCGCCCTTGACCGGGTGGTGGAAAACGGCATCATCGTGCAGGATAATTTCCTTCGGGAAATCGGCCTGGCCACCGGCTTCGGTACGCGGTGGGACTTCACGTATTTCATTCTGCGCTTGGATTTTGGCACCGCCATCCGCCGCAACTACCCTGACCCCGAGCGGGCCAATTCTTACTTCGTTGATTTTTCAAAATGGGACTGGAAAAACGACATCCGCTACCAGTTGGCACTGGGATACCCGTTTTAGGGATGAGGGATGAGGGATGAGGGATGAACTAACTGAGATGGGAATTTCATCCCTGATTCCTCACCCCTCATTCCTGTCACGGATTTACCATCACGCCCAATTTCCGCTCATTTTTCCAGTAGCCCCTCGTGAAATCGGGGAACCGGACCGGCACACTGCCCAACTGCACCGACAACTCCGAAACGGGCGTGACGACCGACCACGATGCCGCATCGTACACGTCCAGGTCGAGTGCCGTGCCCCGGTTCAGGCAGTCGATGAGCCGCCAGAGCATCACGAAGTCCATGCCACCGTGCCCGCCGTTTTTCTCCGCCAGAGGTTCCAGTTTTTTCCAA
>JACRAN010000149.1 GCA_016234735.1 Bacteroidota bacterium
CATTTCGGGCAACCGAACCGTTACCAGGCGAATCATAAAACAATAAATGGCTTGGATGCCCGAAAAACAAAAAGCCCGGTTGGAGCATCCAGCCGGGCTTTCGCTTTTTGCAGAGGCCCCTCATACCTTCATACCTCATACCTCATACCTCATACCTCATACCTTCATACCTCCCGCATTGGCATCGTTGTAGCGCCGGGCCACCTCCTGCCAGTTGATGACGTTGAAAAAGGCGGAAATATAGTCCGGGCGGCGGTTCTGGTAGTTGAGGTAGTAGGCATGTTCCCATACGTCGAGGCCGAGGACGGGGGTGCCCTTTTTGTCGGCCACGTCCATCAGCGGGTTGTCCTGGTTGGGGCTGGAGGTGATGAACAGCTTGTCGCCGCCGTCGGTGCAAAGCCAAGCCCAGCCGGAGCCGAAGCGGGCGGCGGCGGCGGCGGCGAACTGCTTTTTAAACTCCTCGAAGGAGCCGAAGTCACGGTCAATGGCATTGGCGATTTTCATTTGTGGCGTTGGCTCGCCGCCGCCGCCGGGCGACATGACTTCCCAGAAGAGGTTGTGGTTGTAGTAGCCGCCGCCGTTGTTGCGGATGGCTGGGGAAAGCTGGCTGATGTTGGCAAGAACCTGCTCGATGGTCTGCCCTTCCAGCACCGTGCCTGCGATGGCGGCGTTGAGGTTGTTGGTGTAGGCCGCATGGTGCTTGCCGTGGTGGATTTCCATGGTGCGGGCGTCAATATGCGGTTCGAGCGCTTCAAATGCGTAGGGGAGTGCCGGTAGTTGAAAGGCCATGATTTTTTGAATTTTAGTTTGATAATCGGCGGTTTTCAGTTGTTCAGACCTTGAAATTACGCCGATTGGTTCAGATGTGCTGCCAAGATAGGCAGGTTGGATGTTTGGAATAACCCGGCAGGTCATTTTTTGTTTAAGCGCATCGGGTTGCGAAGTTTTGATGGCTACCGTTTTTAGAACGCCGGCACATAAATCTCATAAGTATAAACAATCTCCAGCTCGCTGTTCGCCTTGATAGGCGTCTCCCAGCAGACGTTCGTCCTGCGGTTGCGGGGGTTGTTCGGGTTGATGACCTCCTCCTTTAGCCAGTCTGTGCTGGTCTTTTTCAACATGCCGATGAGGGTGCGTTGCAGGCGCAGGTCGAGTTTTTTATCCTTGAAATTTTTCACTTTGATTTTGCCCTCCACCTGCACCAGGTCGAAGCTGATGCCCCTGCGCTTGTCCGTCCAGGCTCCGACTTGCCGGTCGGTTTCCCGCTCCGCCTGCTCCACTTTCACCTCCACCGCCTCGGTCAGTTTCACAAAGGTTTTGCCGCCCACAGGCGTGTAGGTCATCAAATCCTGGCTGACGGGGCGGCGCTCGCCCTGCTCGTTCATCACGAGGATGGAGGCCGTCGTCCAGGGCTGCTTGGTCTTGTTCTCCATGCGCAGGGTGTGGAAGACCTTGTTTATTTGCGGAGCAAACAAAAAGTCCGATTCGAAGTAGCGGTCGTTGTCGTCGTTGTCCGGCAGTTTGCACTCGTAGATATGCGCCATTTCCACTTTTTCCTTGAAAATGGGCTGCACGGAGCGGCCGCCCTTGGGCAGCGAGAAGTTGTTGAGGGTGTAAAAAAACAGGTCTTCGTTGCGGCTGCCTTCCGGTTCCTCTGGCCCGGCCAGGTCTTCCGCATCGCCGCCGTAGCCGACCTGCTGCGACATGATGGCATTGGAAAAGCTGTTGAGGTCACGCCTCGACTGAAAGGCCACAGGCATGATAACTTGCAGAAAATCAACGAGGTACGACAATCGGTTGGCGTAGGCGAAGTTGGGCACGCCTACCACGAGGTTTACGGTAGTGCTGGTGATGTCCTCGGCGTCGTTGGCCACTTCGCCCTGCAAGGCGAGGGTTCCGGCGGTCTCGCCGGTAAGTTCGAGCAGGTACTGGGGCGCCCAGTTCAGGCCGTTGGCGAGGTACATCATGTCGAGGGGCTGCTCGCCTTTTTTGTTGTTGAAACTGGCCTCGAACAGGTGGCGGGGCGTCACCTTCGGCATCAAGACTTCGAGGTTCGGCTTGTCGCCAAAGGTCACGTAACGAATTTGCCCGGCGGGGATGGTCGTCCAGCCGCCCTGCTGCGATTGCAGCGTCACGAGGCTTTCGGGCGAAAACTGCGGCTCGCCCTTGTTGTTTTTGTAAGCTGGGCCGACGCTGATTACCGTGCCTGTCACCGTGCCTTTTTCATCCACAAATCCCGTCGCCATTTTGCCGATGTTGTTGCGCAGCAAATCCCAGATGGCCACGGCGGCCTCGGTCTTTTGCTCCCGCAAAGTGTCGGGATAGCTGGCCACACGGGTCAGGCTACCTTCCGGCGAGTTGAACCAGAGCGTACCGTACAGCGCCTGCGGTGCCGGGCCGGGCAGCAGGAACTTGCCGTCAGCGACTTTCAGCGTACCGGATTTGATGAAAAACGACTGCCCGTTTTTGAAAATCGAAATGCTTTGGGTGGTGAGCGGCTGGCTTTGGGCGGCCATTTTTGCGGAGCAAAAAATGGACACGGCGAGGAGGATGATGTGCTTTTTCATGTTGTTCAAATTTTAAGAAAAAAATCAGTTTCGGCCTCCCTGCTAATCCTAAACTCTGTTAGAGTTTCGAAACTCTAACAGAGTTTA
>JACRAN010000150.1 GCA_016234735.1 Bacteroidota bacterium
GACGCCGTTATTGGCGGCGATGTTGTTGCCAATAGGCTTCTTTTTCATCAACCCGAACGACTCACGAGTGCTCACGCTGTTTGGTGAATACAAGGGCACGGCGAAGGAGAACGGGTTCTTTTGGGCCAATCCGTTTTACACGAAAAAAGCGGTGTCCATGCGGGCACGGAACTTTGAAAGTGAGCGCCTGAAAGTGAACGACAGGCGGGGCAACCCCATCCTCATCAGCGTCATCACGGTCTGGCGGGTGAAAAACTCCTACAAGGCCGCCTTCGAAGTGGAGAGCTACGAGAACTTCGTGAAAATACAGAGCGATGCCGCCGTGCGGCACATGGCAGGCTCCTACTCCTACGACAACTTCGACGATGGCCAGCACGAAATCACCCTGCGCTCCGGCATGGAGGAAGTCAACCACAGCCTCGAAAAAGAGCTTTCCGAGCGGCTGTCCTTTGCCGGTATCGAGGTCATGGAGGCCCGAATCGGGTACTTGGCCTACGCCGAGGAAATCGCCAGTGCCATGCTGAGGCGCCAGCAGGCCGAAGCCATCGTGGCTGCCCGCCACAAAATCGTGGAAGGTGCCGTGAGCATGGTGGAAATGGCGCTCCACGACCTGAAAATCAAGGACATCATCGAGTTTGACCAAGATAAAAAAGCCTCGATGGTCAGCAACCTGATGGTTGTGCTTTGCTCCGACAAGGAGGTGACACCAGTGGTCAATACCGGCACTTTGCACCACTAATTTTCTGATTCTATACCGGTTCGTGGCTCGGTTTCTGGGTCACGAACCATCATTTTTTGAGAAATGGCCAAGAAAAAATTCGTCCTGCGCATCGATGAAGACCTGTACGCCGCCGTGGAAAAGTGGGCCGCCGACGAGTTCCGCAGCGCGAACGGGCAGTTGGAGTGGCTGGTTTTCAAGATGCTGAAAGACTCACACCGACTGATAAAAGAGCAGGAAGAACACCCTCCTCAGCCAGAAGAATGAGGAAAAATTTTCGCCCGGCGTTTTTGTTTCCCCAAAAACGATTATTTTCGCACCCGCTGACGAAGAAGTTCGTTTTGCGAAGCAAAAAAAGGGTATAGCGCAGCTGGCTAGAGCGTCCCGACAGGTAGTCGGGAAGGTCGCCAGTTCGAGTCCTTGCATAAAAAAAGGGGGATTAGCTCAGCTGGCTAGAGCGCTTGCATGGCATGCAAGAGGTCACCGGTTCGACTCCGGTATTCTCCACTAAAAAAAAGGCGATTGGGCACTGCCCGGTCGCCTTTTCTTTTTTAAAAGCCTGGCTTTTCTACCCACCAAGAAGGTGTTCAAAATTATTGCAACGTCTCAGTTTTGCCAAAGCCTTGAAAGAGTGGGGCTTCCTGCAAAAAGATGTCAAAATAATTTAGTTGCAGTACTTACTCCTCGCTCCTTTGTGCAACCCCGTTTTCACTTTTGTTCAATAGAAAGTACGGGCAGTTTCGAGTTGTCGCCTGGTGCCGCTTTTTTAAAATGAAAACGGCAATGTCAGGCTTCTTTGGAGGCCCGGCCCTTGTTTTTTATGCTCCCGGTTTTGACGGCAAGAGAATAATCCCGACTTTCGGGCTTCGGCTCACCAATGCTGCTTTGTCATGAAAAAACTCATCTCCTGTTGCCTCCTGCTTTCTTTTTCTTTAAAAATTTCGGCCCAAGACCGCCTCACCGGCCTGCCCTTCGCCACCCGCTCCGAGGTCATCGCCCAGCACGGTATGGCCTGCACCAGCCAGCCGCTCGCCACGCAGGTGGCGCTCGACATCCTCCGGCAGGGCGGCAACGCCATGGATGCCGCCATTGCCGCCAACGCCTGCCTCGGCCTGATGGAGCCGACCGGCTGCGGCATTGGCGGCGACCTCTTCGCCATCATTTGGGATGCCAAAACGCAAAAACTCTACGGGCTGAATGCTTCCGGCCGCTCGCCGAAATCGCTGACCCTGGCGTATTTTAAAGAAAAAGGCATGGGGACAATCCCTGCGTACGGGCCGCTTCCCGTGAGCGTACCCGGCTGCGTGGATGGGTGGTTTGAAATTCACGGCAAGTACGGCAAGCTGGGCATGGAGCAAATCCTTGCCCCGGCCATCCGCTATGCCGAGGAGGGTTTCCCCGTGTCGGAACTGATTGCTTATTACCTCGAAGGTAATTTGCGGCACTTTGGCAACCGCTATCCAAATATCCAGGAAACCTGGGCACCTGGCGGCAGGTCACCGCAGAAGGGGGAGATTTTTAAAAACCCCCGCCTCGCCAACACGCTGCGCAAAATTGCCAAAGGCGGGCGGGACGCATTTTACAAAGGTGAAATCGCCCGCACCATTGCCGATTTCATGAAACAGCAAGGCGGTTTCCTGAGCTACGAAGACCTGGCGGGCCACACCTCCAACTGGGTGGAGCCGGTCTCGACCAACTACCGGGGCTACGACGTGTGGGAAATACCGCCCAATGGCCAGGGCATCGCCGCCCTGCAAATGCTGAACATCCTCGAAGGGTATGATTTGAAAAAATTCGGCTTCGGCAGCGCCGAGCACATCCATTATTTCGTGGAGGCGAAAAAGCTGGCCTTTGAAGACCGAGCGAAATATTACGCCGACCCTGCTTTTGCCAACATTCCCCTCGAAACGCTCCTCTCCAAAACTTACGCCGCCGAGCGCCGCCAGCTCATCCGGGACAACCGGGCAGGGGTGTACACTGCGGGCGAGGCAGGCCCCGGCGAAACGATTTACCTGACCGTCGCCGACGGGGAGGGCAACATGGTGTCGTTCATCCAGAGCAATTTCAGGGGCATGGGCAGCGGCATGGCACCTCCCGGCCTGGGCTTCATGCTGCACGACCGGGGCCAGTTTTTCAACCTGGAAGAAGGCCATGCCAACACCTACGCACCCGGCAAGCGGCCTTTTCACACCATTATTCCCTGCTTCGTGACGAAAGACGGGCAGCCATTCATGAGCTTCGGTGTCATGGGTGGCGACTTCCAGCCGCTCGGTCACGTCCAGATATTGCTCAATATCATTGACTTCGGCATGAACATCCAGGAAGCGGGCGATGCGCCCCGCATTGACCACAACGGTTCCGCTTCCCCCACCGGCTCCCCGGCAGAAGGCACAGGAGAAATTTCCTTAGAATCGGGTTTCGACTATGCCGCCATCCGTCGGCTGATGGAGATGGGTCACAAGGTCAGCTTCGAGCTGGGGCTTTACGGCGGCTACCAGGCCATCATGTTTGACGCAAAAAACAAGGTCTATTACGGTGCCTCGGAATCGAGGAAGGATGGGCAGGCGGCGGGGTATTGAAAGGTGGTTTTGTGTTTCAACCGAGAACTCCATCTCCGGCACTACCCAGTTGTCCGTGCCCCTGCCGCCCCTGCCGCACCGCCCGACCGTAGTGCCGGAGATGGCACCGACAGGAGTCAACCAGCATCACCGTCAGGCATAAAATTTCGGTGAAACCCCCAGTAAATACTGGTCTGTTAACCGACGGGGAAAGTCGCCTGGCAGGACATGAAAACCCGGTTTCCAAACTTTTCCTATTTTCGACCCTCAAAAACAGGACAACCTGACAATCCGGTAACGGGCGAAAAGGTTGATGAAAAAACAGCATTCACTGATTCAATCCTTCTTCATTCCATCATCAAAAAAATGCAAATCACCTTTGCTACGCCTGCGTTGCTGTTTCCGGCCATTTCGCTGCTGCTGCTGGCGTACACCAATAAATTCTTAGCCATCGCCAACCTCATCCGCAACCTGCACGCCCGGTACCAACAGGAACACCAGACCCTGCTGCGGGAGCAAATCGTCCACCTGCGCAAGCGGCTGAACCTCATCCGGCTCATGCAGGCCTTCGCCATCGCCAGTTTTTTGATGTGCTTCGTGTGCATGTTCCTCCTGTTTTGGGGAAAACAAAGTGCCGCCACCTGGGTCTTCGCCTTCAGCCTCGTGCTGATGCTGGTGTCGCTGTCGCTCAGTTTGTCGGAAATCTGGATATCGGCAGGGGCGCTGAGGATGCTGTTGAAGGAATTTGAAGCGGAGGAAGGATGAGGTGGAAAATGAAATAGTCCCAAATGGGGCAGTTTTAAAATTCGGGATGACTCATGTTTAAACTCCATCTCCTCACCACGGCCTCACCTCGTACGGAAACCGGACCTGGTACTCCCGTTTCACCATCACCACCAACTTTTCCCGAAGCTCGTCGATGCCCTCCCGGTTCATTGCGGAGATGAAAATATTGTCGTGCTCAAACTGGTTTTTCAGGCTGGCGAGTAGTTCCTGCTCGATGTCCCGCTTGGTGGGAGCATCGAGCAGTTTATCGAAATTTTCCTGGCGGTAAATGTCTATCTTGTTGAAAACCAACAGAGTGGGCTTGTTGCGGGCACCGAGTTCCTCGAGCGTTTCGTTCACGGTGTTCACGTGCTCCTCGTATCGGGAGTGGCCGATGTCCACTACATGCAGCAGGATGTCGCTCTCCCGCACCTCGTCGAGCGTCGATTTGAAGCTCTCGACCAAATGGTGGGGCAGCTTGCGGATGAAGCCGACGGTGTCGGAGAGGAGGAAGGGCACGCCCTCGTACACGACCTTGCGCACGGTGGTGTCGAGCGTGGCGAAGAGTTTGTTTTCGGCAAACACGTCCGACTTGCTCAGTACGTTCATCAGGGTCGATTTGCCGACGTTGGTGTAACCGACGAGCGCCACTCGGATGAGTTCGCCCCGGCTTTTCCGCTGCGTAACGGCCTGGCGGTCAATCTTTTCCAATTGTTTTTTCAGCAGGGCGATTTTGTCCCGCACGATACGTCGGTCGGTCTCGATTTCCTTCTCGCCAGGTCCCCGCATCCCGATACCGCCCCGCTGACGCTCCAAGTGCGTCCACAGGCCCCGAAGGCGAGGCAGCAGGTACTGCAATTGGGCGAGTTCGACCTGTGTTTTGGCCTGGGCCGTTTGCGCCCGACGGGCGAAGATGTCGAGGATGAGCGAGCTGCGGTCCACGATTTTTACCTTCAGTTCCGATTCCAGCGCCGACACCTGCTTGCCGGAGAGGTCGTCGTCGAAGATGACCATGTTGACCTCCTCGTGCTCGTCGATGTATTTTTTGATTTCCAGCATCTTGCCGCTCCCGATGAAGGTGCGGGGGTGCGGCCTGGGCAGCCGCTGCACGAACCGGCGCAGGGATTTGGCACCTGCCGTGAGGGCCAGGAACTCCAGTTCGTTCAGGTATTCCTGTAGTTGCTCTTCCGTTTGCATGCCGTAAATCAGGCCGACCAGCACGGCGTGCTCGGTTTCTTCTTTCAGCCCCTTGGTTGCTTGATTACTGAGGTTCCACTCTTTCATAAGTGTTTGAGTGCTTGAGTGCTTGAGTGTTTGAGAAGGTAGGGATGGAGCCAGGTTGCTGCCTCAAACCCTCAAATTCTCCATCTCTCAAGCCCTCATTTTCCCACCCAATCCTGCGGATTGAGCCTTGATTTTTCCTTCCAGATTTCAAAATGCACCTCCGAAGTGTTGGTGTTCCGGTTGGTGTTCACCTTGCCGAGGGCCTGCCGGATGGCCACTTTGTCGCCTTTTTTTACGCTCACTTCTTCGAGGTTGGAATACACGGTGTAGTAGCTGCCATGCTGCAAAATGACCATGTAATCGTAGCCGGGGATGAACTGGGTGCCCACCACCGTGCCCTCAAAAACCGAGCGCACCTGTGCGCCAGGGTCGGTGCGGATGTCGATGCCGTTGTTCTCAATTTCGATGTTTTGAATGGTCGGGTGCGACTGGCGGCCAAAGTAGCCGGTAATCACGCCGTTTTTCACTGGCCAGGGCAGGTTGCCCCGGTTGTTTTGAAAATCTTTTGAAATGCTTGCCGCCTCCGGCGTGGCAGTGGGGGTGGCCGTTTTGCCGGGCGTGGTAGCAGCGGCAGCCAAACGCTCTTCCCGCCGCACACGCTCCATTTCCTCCCGGATTATTTTTTCGATGGCATTGTTCAGCTTGGTGGCGGCGGCCCGCTTCGATTCGAGGTCGTGGGCGAGGCGGGACTCGTCACCTTTCAGTTCTTCCAGCAGGCGGTTTTTGGCGGTCATTTCCAGCCCAAGAATTTCTGACTGGCGCTTCTCGGAGGAGAGCAGGTTTTCTTTCTCGATTTTGCGGTCTTCGAGCGCCTTGATTTTGTCCAGCAACGTTTGCTGCGTGCCGAGGATGAGACGGGCCTGCTTCTGGCGGTAGCGGTCGTACTGGCGCAGGTACTGCCAGCGCCGGAAGGCATCGTTGAAACTTTTGGCCGACAAAAGGAACAGCCACTTGCTGTGGGTCAGGCGCTGGCGGTAAGCATGGCGGGCCATTTCCGTATATTCTGCTTTCAGGCGTTCGATGTCGTCGTTGAGGGCGATGACCACCGTGGAGGTGCGCTCCATGTTTTCCAGCAGGTACTGCATTTCGGCCTGCAAGGTTTCGACGAGTTGCGAGCGCTTGTTGATTTGCTTCTGGAGGGTCACGTAGCGGGAGAGGGTGGCTTCCTTGTCCTCCTTCGTTTGTTTCAGCAGGTTGGAAGTCTGCTCAATGTCTTTGAGGAGTTTTTTGCGCTTGTCCTCTAACTCCTTGCGGGATTGCTGCGCAAAACCGGCGCTGCTGGCGAGTAGCAAAACGAAGAGAAAAAAAAGAAACCTGTTGGAATGGGCCTTCCGGCGCAGGTGCTTAGTCAACCTTTTCATAATGTTCCGGTATCTCGAATTCCATTTTTTGCGGCACGTCGATTTCTACTTTTGAGAACTCGATGTTCACTCTCATCTGCCCCATGTCGGGGCTTTTCAAATTAAAGCTACGAACATACGAAAACTTCTGCTTATCCTCCAATTGGCGATAGTCGGACGAAGAAACGTCCATGCTGCGGCTATTGCGGAAGTCATCGACGAGGAAGCGGCGGAGGAACATTTCCGGCCCGGCGAGCCAGTACTTGGCGGTCAGCCGGTCGGTTTTTTGGGCCAGGGTGTAGTAACTCGAATCGGTCGAAGCCTCCGTTTCATTGGAAAAAAACACCGGGTTGCCAAGCAGCATGGCCTGCAATCCCTGGAAACCCACGGGCAGGTTGTACTCCTTCTGGGCGTACTCGAACGGCTTGGCGATGTACTGGTTGTTGATGCGGTCGATGACGAAAATGCTGTCGGGCGTGAGCAGCACCCGTGCGCCTTCGAGGCTGAATTTTTTGAAATTCATCCAGATCACACTGTCTTTTTTCAGGCGGATGTTGGCGCTGAACGATTCGCCGCCGTACTCGTCGCTGTACGATATTTTCGCTTTGGCACCGAGCCAGTTGGCGCTCACCGAGTTTTCGAGGAGGTTTTTCATCAACACCTTCTCGCTCCGGGGCTTCAGGCTGCCGCCTTGCGCCCTGCGCATACTTTTACAGGAAGAAGCTGCCAGTGCCACCAGCAGCAGGAGTAGAACGGATGTGTATTTCAAGGCCGGATGATTTTGTCAAATAATTTCCATCAAAAACGCAAAGGTAGGGAGTTTGGGTATGCAAGGGACAAGTGGGGCAAAAACAAGTTGGCTGCAATGAAAAAGCCGTCGGCAAGTCACACCTGCCGACGGCTTCAACAACTTTGAGTCATTCGACTCTCAGCAGTTTTTCTTTTCCTTCTCAAACATTCATCGGCACTTCCATCAGCAGCACCTCGGCATCGCTGTCCGCCGTCACCGAAATTTTGTCAGTGTCCCAGATGCCGAAGCCGTCCCTACGGTTCAGGGCCTGCCCTTCGATGGTCACGTCACCTTCGAGGACGAAAGCGTACACGCCGTTGCCCGATTTTTTGATGGGGTAATCCAGCGCTGTGCCCCGGTCCAATTTTCCGAGATGGAACCACGCATCCTGGTGAACCCACACGCCCTCGTCGTCGGCATTGGGCGACAGAATTTGCTGGAAGCGGTTGTGCCGGTCGCCGAGGTTCAGCGTGATTTGGTCGTAGCGGGGCATCACGTTCCGCTTGTTCGGGAACACCCAGATTTGCAGGAATTTCACTTGCCCGTCGGCATTGCGGTTGTACTCGCTGTGCCGGATGCCCGTGCCAGCGCTCATCACCTGCACGTCGCCGTGGCGGATGACCGCCGTGTTGCCCATGCTGTCCTTGTGCTCCAGGTCGCCTTCGAGCGGGA
>JACRAN010000154.1 GCA_016234735.1 Bacteroidota bacterium
CATTGGCGTGTTGGCTCTTACCTAAAACGCCAACACGCCAATGTGCCAACACGCTTCAAGGGAAAACCTCCAACGCCATGCCCACCGCTTTTTCAAATTCGGGCAAATCGATGCCGGTTTCCACGCCATGTTTTTTGAAAAAACCGACCATGTTTTCGGTGGGCATGTTGCCGGTGAGGTCGTCCTTGGCCATCGGGCAGCCGCCGAAACCCCGGATGGCCCCGTCGAAACGGGTACAGCCGCTCTGCCAGGCCGCTTCGATTTTTTCCTGCCAGTTGTGCGGCTCGGTGTGCAGGTGGGCACCGATTTCGATGCCCTGCGGCTGGTAGTGCGGGATGAGGCTCGAAAAAAGGTAGGTGATACTCGCTGGGTTCGACACGCCGATGGTATCCGAAAGTTGCAGGATGCGCACGCCCATCTCCGCCAGCCGGTCCACCCATTTCACCACGGTTTCCACGTTCCAGGGGTCGCCGTAGGGGTTGCCGAAGCCCATGCTGATGTACACGACGAGTTCCTTGCCGTTGGCGAGGCACAGGTTCTGAATCTCCTGCACCCGCACCAGCGACTCCTCGATGGTGGCGTTGGTGTTGCGGATTTGAAAGGTTTCAGAAATGGAAAACGGGTAGCCGAGGTAGCTGATTTCGTCGAAACGGCAGGCATCTTCCGCCCCTCGCTGGTTGGCCACGATGGCGAGCAGCTTGCTCCCGCTGCCCGACAAATCCAGCAGCGACAGCACTTCCGCCGTGTCCCGCATCTGCGGGATGGCCTTCGGCGACACGAAACTCCCGAAGTCGATGGTGTCGAACCCCGCCCGCAGGATTTGGTTGATGTACGCCGCCTTCGTGTCCGTCGGAATGAAATCCTTCAGGCCCTGCATTGCATCACGGGGGCATTCGATGAGTTTTATCATGTTGGGACGGGTTGGGCTTTTGGGCAAAAGTAGGGCTTTCGGGCAGAATCGCCGGGCGGTTTTGTCGAAGCATTCCCATATTTCACTGCTTCACCATTTTCAGCACCAGCCCGCCGCCCCGCTCGTCCACCACCTGCACGAAGTACAGGCCCGATGGCAAACCGGCCAGTTCCAGCGGCACCCGGTTCTCGCCGGACTGCCCTGCAAATGTTAGCGAACGCACCCGCCCGCTGGCATCGGAGAGGGTGACGGTGAGTTGACTGGCCTGTTGCAGGGTGACTTGCAGGTTGGTGACCTCCTGCACCGGGTTGGGTTGCAGCAAAGCAGTGAAGGGCGTGGGGCCGGTGGAGGTGGTGGGGACGATGAGGTAAATTGTCAATGCCAATTTTCTTATTCCTTTTCTAAAAATCCTTAGTCCGTTTAATTTCATCAAATCTGAACCAACACAATCAATATTTCCTACATCAGAATAATTGTCTGTCAGAGACTGCAACTCATACGACCATGCTGCTTGGGGATTGTTGCCAAAATCACAAAAAGTTTCAACATCAAGAGGCAACCTCCTCACGTACAAATCAGCATCCAAAAAATCAACCGGGCATTGATCATTCAGGAAAACAGTACTGTCCTCCAACCAAAACGTTGCGTGGAAAATGGGGCCATAAAAACCTTCCTCAATCAAAACACCTTCCCACCGATGATATCCGCCCCAAGTCCCCCAATCATCCCCCACCCCGTTCGGGCCGGTTCCGGGCGTACCGTCGCCTGGGTCGTGGGCGGTGGGGTCGAGGCGGTGGTTGAAAAAAGCTGGAAGCCAGGTGTCCGAGCGGAAATGCGCCTCCTCGTAGGCCGTGTCATCGTAGCCGGTCTGCTGGGTGGGCAGGTTGCCGTCGTGCCAGTGGTCATTGTAGTCGGGGCCAGTGTCAACGCCGTGGCTGCGCTCGCTCCAGTAGAGTTGTACCCCCATGCCGAGCGAGTCGGCAGCTCGATAGTTTTCCACCACGTATGCATCCCACATCATCGTGCCGTTTGTGTCATTCTTGCTGTGATAGACGCGTAACGGTGGCCAATCCCGCTCCGGTGAGCAGTTGTCGATGATGTTCCAGAGCTTCCTGAACTTCACTTTTTCACCGTCACGGTTGGTCAGGTTGGTATAGAAATCATCGGTGGGGCTTCCGAAAACAGCAGCGGACTGGTCATTCTCCGGCCCACCGAAGCCGTTGTTGAAAATGGTGGCCGAGGCGTAATGCTTCGGGTAGCATTTCGCCAAAGCCGTGCTGCCCGCAGCGCCCATGCTGTGCCCGTTGATGTTGATGCGGGCGGTGTCGATGTTGAAGTGTCGGATGAGCCAGTCGTCAATCCACAGGTAGCGGCGTTGGGTGTAGTTGATGACGGTGTCCAGGCCGGTGGGCAGGTTGCCGGGCGAGAACGGGTCCCAGTTTTTGCGCCAGCCGAAATGCCAGCTTGGCGACCCGGGATTCGGTGGAACGGTGTCCCGCCAACCGACTAGGTCGTCGTTGTGCGACAACAGGATACCCTCTTCCGGTTTGATATTGATGTCGGACCTGCTGCCTGCCAGCGATTGCCGGGCGGTGCCGCCGCCGCCGTGCAGCCAGACCGTGAGCGGAAAGGCTTGCGTGGTGTCGATGTCAACGGGGGCACTGAGCATGAAAAGACTGGGCATCCCGTTCTTGGCGGCATTGGCCATGATGGGGAAGTCGGGGCGGCCTTCCCAGTAGTTCTGCCGCCCGTCCGCCCACATCATGTAGGCCCGACAAACGTAGCCTGCGGCAAATGGCGACAGGAACGTGGCCTGCAAGTGGCACTCCACGGGGTCGGCCACGGGGTTGTAACCGAATGGTTCGGCGGTGTCTGTGATGTTTTCACCGGCATTGACCGCAGTTTCGCCCTCGGCTAGGACGGCAAAGTACAACGCCCCGGCCTGGTGCGGCGTGACTACGAACAGACCCTCGTTCAAAGCCAATTGATAAAGCCCGCCCTGCCCGTCGGGGATGCGGTAAGTGGCGGACGTGTCCACCTGCTCCTTCAGCGCTAACGGAAGGTACTCGGTGCGGAACAGGCGGCCAATCTGCGTGGCATCTGTTGTGTTGGTGAAGGCAGCCGGTTTGGCGTAAATGGCGTAGGTTTCCGGCAGCGGTAGTTCCATTTCCCACACGACCCACACCTGCCCGTCGGCGTACCAGGCACGGACGTTGGTTTGGGCGGTGAGGGTTAAAAACAAGAAGGAAAAAACGAGGGGAAGCAAGATTGTTTTCATCGTTTTAGATTTTGTTTTTGTTGACGGTCAGCCGGTTCAGATGCGTTTCATTTCGCAAAACCGCTCGTAGCTCAATTCCCAGAGCCGCACCGACTGCTCAAAGTTAATCCATCCCGGCGTGGTGACATACTCTTTTACAAATTCAAACCCGATTTTTTCCAACGTCCGGTTTGGCGCAGGATTCAGGGCATACGGCTCGCAGTACAATTTTTTCAATTGCAGGTTTTTAAAAAAATGAGGCAAGGTCATTTTCACCAACGCAGTCCCGATGCCCTGCTTCCGAACCTCGGTATCCCACAAATGCAGGTGCATGTAGGCTTCCTCTCCGAAAACAATCTTGTTGACATTGGAATGTCCGACAGCCCTGCCGTCCACCTGCCAGATGAGGCAGTACGATTGTTTTTCCCGGTACGATTGGCGCAACTGCGACGACAGCATTTTCTTCCACTGCCCCTCGGCGGGCATTTTGTCCAAATCCACGCCCATGCCGTGCAAAAAAGCGGTATCGGCCCCCAGCCAGTATCGAGCAATTGCATCAATATCGCCTGCCTGCAATTCCCTGACGGACAAGGATGGGTGGTTCACTGCATTCATGGTGCTGGAAATTGTTCGTTTATTTTCATTTCACAACGAGCTTCACTTTCCGGTCAAAATAATTTCCACGCATCCCTTCCTGTGCGTCGCCTTTCACGCTTTCGCCCCTGGTCAACATCACTTGCAACTGTATTTCAGCATCGTTTGCATTGGTCATGGGCTGAATGGTCATGGGCAAACTTGTGATGTCGGCATTTTCAAAGCCCGGAAGCTTGTCGCCCACCAAACGGCAGGACATCGGGAGGTTTACGTCCCAGCCGGGCGCAAATTTTGAAAGGGAATTTGTTCCAATGGCCGTCGGGTCAATATAGAGCCAGGCATTGCGGTAAGGAGCGGAAACGGATTCGTCTTTTATGCTTCCGATAACCGTCAGTACCGTTTTCTGTTCCCACCGTCCTGTTTCAATCAAAAAAGATCCATCCGGTTGCTTGAACGATTTTTTGGTTTCCTTGTCGAGGATGTCAATAACAATTTTGCTTTCATCCTTCCAAGGCCCGTCGTTCGTATGGCAACTGATGCAGTTTTTTGAGTTGGTGAGAATACCCACTGCCGGCGGGTAAGCGTATGCAGTGCTGATTCCAAAAGAAGGAGGTATGCTGGAATCGCTAAACTCAGGATGATGGGTTTGCCTTTTGGTTGATGAAAGTTGGGCAATAAAAACAATTGCCGTGAATACAAATAAGGCGATGGTTGACTTGTTTTTCATGTTTTAAGAATTTGGTGCAGTTGATAGTTGGCATTTTAAGCGAATTAAAATGTCAGCACTATTTCGCTGGACTTGATGATACCATACAGTTCACTCAATGAAGATACCGGGCAGAGTTCCGAACCTTCCGTATTCCTGATTTTCAGGCAGGTTCCGCAGGCAAATATTTTTCCTCCGGAATTCGAGTACGTTTCCATCATTCCCTTCACATCAAAATCTTCGCTGACGATGGTGGGGGATTCCACTCCTTTTCCGAGAAGAAAGACAGAAACCGTATCGCCCTGCCCGACGGAATAGTTTGCAAAGCGGAACGCATTCCACACTGTTTCGGGGTCGTTGGCCGAGATGACGATTCCGATTGTCTGTGGCTTAAATTTTTGAACGATTTTGGCATCATCACAAGTACTGGAAGTTTGTGAATACCCGGGAAGGGTGAAGAGGCTAAGGATAAATAGAAGCATTAATTTGTTTTCGATTTTCATCTCATTATTGATTTAAAATGTTTTAAGAATCAGTTCCAAGATTTTTCCTGCCCAAAACGACCGCAAAACTTCCTCTTCCAACTCCCGTGTGCGGCGCTTCCGGGCTTGCGGGGCCTTCGGCAACCAGCGTCTGCGCAAATCGGAAATCTGAAAAACCGGCCTCCGTCATCCACCCCACAATTTCCGCCGGGCTGTGAAAATGGGCATTTTGGTAGGAAGGAAAACCGCTCCGCTCGTATTTTTTGGCAATCGCTCCGTTTTTGTCCAAAATCGCCACGACAAAGGTGCCACCTTCTTCCAAAATCCTCGAGGCTTCGGCAAATGCCTTTGGCACGTCGTCGAGGAAGCAGTCCACCGTCACCAGGAGCGCCAGGTCGAAGCTGCCGTCGGCGTAGGGCATCTGCTCCGCAACGCCTTTCACGACCTCGATGCCCCGGCTGCTGGCGATTTCGGCGTAGTCATCCAGAGGCTCCAGCTCATGCCGGATGCCGAGCGCCGAGGCGAACCTGCCCGTGCCTGCACCAATTTCCACGCCTTTTTGAAATGCGGGAAGCACTGACCGGATAGCCGCCAGTTCAGATTGGAAAAGGACGGGGTGACGGTCGAACCAGCCGTCGTAGTCGGTAGCTTCCGGTTGAAATTTTGTCATGGTTTTTCAGTTTTCATCGAACCAACCGAACGTGCCGCCGCACAACCAGACTGCCCGGAAGCCCAATTTCCGCAGCGTTTCCGCTCCGGTAGCAGAGCGCCCGCCGCCCTTGCCGCAAGCAGTTACAAGCACAGCTGACCTGTCGAGTCGGGAGGTGGCTTTTCCCAACCCATCGAGCGGCAGGTTGACGGCGCCGGGGACGTGCTTTTCTCCAAATTCTTCCGGGCTGCGCACGTCAATCACTTGGATGTTCTCACCTGCCTGTTTCCTGTTTTTCACATCGCCCGGAGAGAGGCATTCTGTTGAAGCAAAGTTTTCCATGAAAAAATTTTTCTTCGTGAAACAATCTAATCAAGTAATTGTTTGAATACTTGAATAAAAATTTACCGCATGGAAAATCGAACCTTCAAAGACAGTATTTACAATGCCATCGCAGGTTTGACCAAAGCTTTCAGCCACGCCAACCGCCTCGAAATCCTCGACCTGCTGGCAAACGGCGAAAAGACGGTCGAGCAAATTGCTGTACAAACCGCCATCACGGTCGCCAATGCCTCGCAGCACTTGCAGTTGCTGAAAAACGCCCGGCTGGTGAAGTCCCGGCGGGAGGGCAACTTCATTTTTTACGGTATCAACGGTCGAAAGGCTTACGCCGCCTGGCAAGCCCTGCGGGACTTGGCGCTGGAGGCAGAACCCGCCGTGCAGGTGACGCTCCGACAGTTCAGAGGCGACACCTTTTTAAAAGGTGTCGCCTCTCCACAAAACGCCCTGCTCCTCGACGTGCGCCCGCCCGACGAATTTGCTGCCGGGCACCTGCCAAACGCCCTTTCCATCCCAATCGAAGAGTTGCCGCAGCGCCTCGCCGAGCTGCCCCGCCAAAAAACCATCATCGCCTACTGCCGTGGGCCGTTCTGCACCTTAGCCGACGAAGCCGTGCAACTGCTCAAAGCCAACGGCTTCGATGCCGTGCGATTGGAAGAAACCTATCTCGACCACAAGCTACTCAACGACGAAATATGGCAAAACTAACCTGCTGGCAAACCCCGTTTTTGAGCACAAAATCACGAAATCATGAGCAAAATCCTCATCATCATCAATGACGCCCCTTACGGAACAGAAAAGGCTTTCAACGCACTGCGCATTGCAAACCAACTGGCCCAAGACCACGAAACCGTAGAAGTCAGGATCTTCCTGATGGCCGATGCCGCAGGTAGCGCCATCGCCAACCAGTCGTTGCCGAACGGCTACTACAACATCGAGCGGATGTTGAAACTGTCCATCAGGAAAGGGGCTAAGGTGAAAATATGCGGAAGCTGTGCGGAAGCGAGGGGCTTGAAGCACGTCCAATTGATGGAAGGTACGGAGTTAAGCTCCATGGCGGAACTGACGAACTGGCTGGTGGACAGCGACAAAGTATTGACTTTTTAACGCCCCATAGATGGAGACTTTTGGCAACATTGGCACCCTCAACCTGTTTTCGACGGTCACCGCACAACGCAACAAATCATGGTAAAATCAGAAACACCGTCCACCCAAAAAGGGCATGCCGTCCGCCTTGGCCTCCGTGAAAACTGGCAGCAGTTCACCCTGCTCGTCGTCATCAACGCCTTCGTGGGCGGCATGATTGGGCTGGAGCGCACCATCCTGCCGGAGCTGGCGCAGGCGGAGTTCGGCATTGCTGCCAAGACCGCCATCCTGTCGTTCATCGTCGTCTTCGGCATCACCAAAGCCATCACGAACTACTACACCGGGGCGCTCGCCAACCGGCTGGGACGGAAAAACCTGCTGCTGCTCGGCTGGGCACTGGCGCTGCCCATCCCGCTGCTGCTGATTTATGCTCCAAACTGGCAATGGGTCATCGCCGCCAACGTGCTGCTCGGCATCCACCAGGGGCTGTGCTGGTCGAGCACGGTGGTGATGAAAATGGACCTGGTGGGGGACAAGGACCGGGGGCTGGCAATGGGCTTGAACGAGGCGGCGGGCTACCTCGCCGTCGGCGCAGTCGCCTTCGCAACGGGCTGGATAGCAAGCGAGTACGGCTTGCGGCCCTACCCGTTTTACATCGGCATTGCGCTCTCGGTGGCGGGCTTGCTCGCTACGTTGATTTGGGTAAAAGACACCCTCCGCCACGTTGCCGCCGAAGCCGGGCAGTCCGGCATTGCGCAGCAAAAAAGCGTGTTCTGGGAAACGACCTGGCGCAACCCCAAACTCGGCGCCGTCACGCAGGCAGGCTTAGTGAACAACCTCAACGATGGCATGGTCTGGGGCTTGCTGCCGATGTTGCTGGCCGCAAAGCATTTTACGCTGGCGCAAACGGGTGTCATCGTCTCCATTTACCCCGCCGTCTGGGGCTTGGGGCAGTTGGCGACGGGCAAGCTGGCGGATGTTTTTGACAAAAGGAAAATGCTGACCTGGGGCATGGCGCTGCAAGGGCTGGCGCTGCTGCTGTTCATCCCCGCCAAGACCAACGGACAGTTCATCGCCCTGAGCGCGCTGCTCGGCCTGGGCACGGCGGTGGTCTATCCGACCTTTCTCGCTGCCATCGCTGGCTTGGCACACCCGCAGCAGCGGGCGGAGAGCATCGGCGTGTTCCGTCTCTGGCGGGACTTGGGCTATGCCATCGGCGCACTGCTCACGGGCATTATCGCCGATTCGCTGGGGCTGGAATGGTCGGTGGCAGTGATTGGCGGGTTGACGGTGGCATCGGCAGGGGTGGTGTGGACGAGGATGAAGTGACAAGCAACGTTTTTCTGCCTGTGTTTTTGGTATTCCTAAAACCAAATTTTACCCGCGTATGGAGTGATACAAATCATTTCTGAACAGAAATATGTATCCGAATTTTATCATTACTCATCTTCAAAAAATTTAATTGTATGGCCACAACAATTTTAGTTTTAGGTGCAGGAACAGGAGGAATTATCACCGCTATGGAGTTAAACAAAACAGTAGGTAATGACGGTGAAGTTAACCCTGTTAAAATTCTTGTCTTTGAAAAAGAAGAGAAAAACGTTTTTGCTCCTTCCCTCCTTTGGTTAATGGTTGGCAAGCGAAAGCCGGAACAAGTTTTCAGAAATACCCGAAAAATTGCGGGTGATGGTGTTGAAGTTGTAATCGGAGAAATTCAAAAGGTGAACCCCGAACAAATTTCTGTTACGGTAAAAGGACAGGAATACAAAGGCGATCATATGGTTATTTCGCTTGGGGTGGAGCAAGTTTCGGAATATAATCTGAACAGTTACGGACACGATTTTTATACGCTTGATGGGGCAACAAAATTCAACGGGCAACTGCAAAACTTCAAAGGCGGGAAAATTGCCGTTTTGATTCCTTCACTTCCATTCAAGTGCCCTGCTGCTCCTTATGAAGCCGCAATGCTTATCGAAAGTTATATCCGCAAAAAAGGATTGAGCAATAAAACAGAAATTTCACTTTACACGCCCGAACCGGGCCCAATGGCTGTTGCAGGAAAAGAATTATCAGGTGCAGTAAGGCAAATGGTAGAGATGAAAGGGATAAGATATTTTCCCGAGCATCAATTGACTTCAGCAACCGATAAAACTTTGACCTTCAGCAACGGCAAAACTGCCGACTTCGACTTGTTGGCTTACACCCCGAAGCATCAATGCCCACCTGTCATTAAAGAAACCACATTGGTCGGAAAATCGGGTTGGGTTGAAGTAAACCGCAACACAATGGAAACAAATTTCCCGAATGTGTATGCCATCGGAGATATCACATTTATTCCGCTTGAAATGGGCAAGCCATTACCAAAAGCAGGCGTGTTTGCACATTATCAGGCAGAAACGGCTGCTCACAATATTGAGCAAAAAATTGAAGGCAAGCCTTCTGACAAAACCTTTACCGGAGACGGACAATGTTTCATCGAATTGGGCGATGGCAAAGCAGGTTATGCAGGTGGAAATTTTTACGGCTCGCCTTTGCCACTGGTGAAAATGAAAAAGCCCGGCTATTTCTGGCATTGGACAAAAGTCTGGTTTGAAAAATATTGGTTCCTCAAATACTTCTAAAATTCAATGGCCAATTCAATATTCAAGTGTACAGGAGTTGCCCCTGTGTAATTGGATAACATTGATTTGGTCTACGCCATCGGTGCACTGCTGACCGGCATCATCGCCGATTCGCTGGGGCCGGATGGTCGGTGGCGGCCATCGGCAGTCTGACGGGACTTTCGGCAGGTGTCATTTTGGGGAGAATGCAAGGCTGACGGCCACGTTTCGCAATGACTTGAAAACCCTACCTTTGCCGCTCAAAATTTAGTGCAGTATGAAAAAAGCTGGTTGGATTACCTTCGCATTTTTGCTGTTCATCTTTGGTTTCACAGCCCTGGTACTGAGCGTAGTGGGTGTCAAAATCACCTTCCTGGCCTGGTTGGATGCGCCCGGTGCCCTCTTCGGTTTCCTGATGAAAATCGGGATGATTGTGGCGGGCATTGTCATTGTCTATTTGACCACAACGGATTGGCGGTCGGAAGATTGAAACGATTTACGATTGACGATTGACGATTGACGATTGACGGTTCCACTGTTTTTCAATCGTAGATCGGCAACTGCCAAAAGGAACCAACACCCTGATTAAAAACACCAATGAAAATCTGACAAAATAACCACTTCCTGTAAATTAGTTTAGATTTTGATTTTATTACAACTTGATTCAAAATCAACGATTAGTGTTGTCGAAAATCGTAAATCTAAAATCGTAAATCGTAAATGTACTTAACCACCGCCAACTCAAACATTGAACCGAAAGTGCATACAATCCCCATCGCTCACCACGTATTCCTTGCCTTCAACACCCATTTTTCCGGCTTCTTTGATGGCGGCTTCTGAGCCGTATTTCACGTAGTCGTCGTACTTGATGACTTCGGCACGGATGAAACCCTTCTCGAAATCCGTGTGGATGACGCTGGCGGCTTTGGGCGCTTTCCAGCCACGTTGGATGGTCCAGGCACGGACTTCTTTTTCGCCGACGGTAAAATAAGTAATCAGGTCGAGCAGCTTGTAAGTCGCACGGATGAGGCGGTTCACGCCGGGTTCTTCCAGACCCATCATTTCTAAGTAGTCCTTGCGCTCTTCGAAGGTTCCCATCTGGGCGATTTCCGCTTCGATGGCAGCACTGATGTAGATGGTTTCCGCAGGTTCGTCTTTCACGGCCTCCCGGAAGCGGGCGGTATGTTCGTTGCCGGTGTGGACGCTGGCTTCGTCCACGTTGCAGACGTAGAGGATGGGCTTGGCGGTCAGCAGCAACATGTCTTTCAGCAAATCCGCATCCTCGCCTTCCAGTGTCAGCGAGCGGGCGGGCTTTCCATCGTTGAGGTGGGCCACGATGGCTTCGCCGACGCTGACGGCGTGGACATCTGCCTTGTTGCCTGTTTTTGCCTGCTTGCGCAAGCGGTCGAGGCGTTTGTCCACAGTTTCTAAATCCTTGAGAATCAATTCGGTATCAATCACGTCCTTGTCCCGAACGGGGTCAACGCCGCCGTCCACATGCACCACGTTGTCGTCCACGAAACAGCGCACGACGTGGATGATGGCGTCCACCTCCCGGATGTTGGCGAGGAACTGGTTGCCCAGGCCCTCCCCTTTGCTGGCCCCTTTGATAAGCCCGGCAATATCGACAATCTCGATGGTGGTGGGCACCAGCGACTTGGGCTTGACCAATTCTTCGAGCTTGGAGAGCCGTGCATCGGGCACGGTGATGATGCCAATATTGGGGTCTTTCGTGGCAAACGGGTAGTTGGCCGCCAGCGCCTTTGCCGACGTGAGTGCATTGAAGAGCGTGGATTTCCCGACGTTGGGTAAGCCGACGATGCCTGATTGTAATGCCATTTTTTAATGGTTAACGATGAACGGTGAATGGTGAAATTGCTTCATCTTTTTTGAAAACGGGCGCAAAGATAGGGCTTGTGCGTTCAGAAATGTCATTTATTCAAAATATTCAGTGCGCAACATGGCAGCAGCGACGACCCAGTCCTTTCAAGTCTTCCATCTTCCAAAACAATCAAAGCAAGTAGTTTCAAGTGTTGAGCGCAGCAGCACCCGCGCACCCCATCCCTGATTCCTCATCCCTCATCCCTCATCCCTCTCTAAAACCTCCTCCCCCCATCCTGAATATTCTTCCGGTACGGGATATTGATGAAGTCCAGTTTGCCCGGTTTCACCCGGATGAAGAAGCTGTACGTGCTGTAATACGGCTGCCAGGCCACGCCCATTTCCCAGCAGTGCAGGTCACGGGAGAAGGAAAAGTCGGGGTAGGTGATGCGCTTCGACTGGAAGTCGTAGCCGAAGTTGCCGACGTTGATGTTCCAGTTGCGGGTGAGCCGGATGGAGCCGCTGGACGAGATGGTGTGGGTGGTGATGAGGATGGTGTCCCTGCCGATTTTCGGGTCGTATTTTTGGGAGAGCGTGAAGTTGTGGGCGATGCGGAAGTTCTCGAAGAGGCTCAGGAAATCCTCCGGCTGTTCGAGCAGGTTGCTTTTCGTTTCCTCGTCGGGGCGGGGTTCGTTGGCCACCCGCTTGTCGGAGTCCACGCCTTTGATGAGGTCCCGGATGCGGCTGACGGTGAGGTTGGTGCCGAGGTTCATGTTCCAGGTGGCGAGGCGGAGCAGCTTGCCGTTGGCATCTAAGTTCAGATGGTTGATGCGGCCCCCGGTTTTGCGGCTGAAGTCGTAGGGGTCTAGCACCACGCCGAAACGG